>NZ_JASOPB010000009.1:0-71195 GCF_030218125.1 Haemophilus sp. UMB1048 | reverse complement strand
GTGGTAGTTCAGCTGGTTAGAATACCTGCCTGTCACGCAGGGGGTCGCGGGTTCGAGTCCCGTCCATTCCGCCAATTCTTAATACCAATAGGGGCGTAGTTCAATTGGTAGAGCACCGGTCTCCAAAACCGGGTGTTGGGAGTTCGAGCCTCTCCGCCCCTGCCATTATTCCATATCAAATTATCTCTAATTTTTGTAAGAATATTGTCTATTTTGCTATTCGTTTTATACTAATCACATTTTTAGTATTTCAGAGATATTCTTATGCATTATTCCATTCAAGATTTTATCCAATTAATTGCGCAATTACGTAATCCTAATGGCGGTTGTCCTTGGGATCTTAAACAAAATTATGAATCAATGATTCCCTGTTTAACCGAAGAAACTTATGAAGTCATTGATGCCATCCAAAAGAAAGACATTGCTAATTTAAGGGAAGAGCTTGGCGATCTTTTATTACAGGTTGTATTTTTCAGTCAGCTTGCTTCTGAAGATGGTTATTTCACATTTGATGATGTTCTTAATGATATTTCTAAAAAGATTGTGCGTCGTCATCCTCATGTGTTTGGTGATGCAACAGCTGGAAATGAAGAAGAAGCGTTAGCTCGTTGGAATAGTATCAAAGCACAAGAGAAATCAGTTCAAGAAAAACGTTCTATTTTAGATGATATTCCGAACGCTTTTCCTGCATTGTTAAGAGCACAAAAAATGCAAAAACAATGTTCAAAGATTGGGTTTGATTGGGACGAACTTGAACCTGTATTAGCAAAAGTTGAAGAAGAATTGCAAGAAGTTCAGGATGAAATCAATCAAACACCTCGTAATCAGGAAAAAATAGAAGAGGAAATCGGGGATTTATTTTTCGCAACGGTTAATTTGTCTCGACACCTCAAATGTAATGCAGAAGAAGCTTTGCGTAAGGCGAATAATAAATTTGAACAACGTTTTCGTAAAGTAGAAGAAAAAGCATTGGAACGAGGTTCATCAGTTAACGATCTTTCTTTAATTGAAATGGATATCCTATGGGATGAAGTGAAAAGAGAAGAAAAATAATTGAAATGGCAGAGGGCGTTTTCCTCTGCCATTTTTTTATTTTATAGCATGGATAAGTAACATATAGGCACTGATTACCAATAAACAGCAACAATTCGGTTTAGAAAAATCACAAAAATTGACCGCACTTTGTCAGCGTTGTGAGTTTCGTAAACTCTGTTATGACGGTTGCCCGAAACATCGTTTTGTTTCTCTCGAAAATGAACCCAATCCACATAATTATTTATGTGCCTCTTACCGTTATTTCTTTGAACAAACGGCGCTTTATATGCAAGCCATGGCTCGTCAAATTCGGTTACATCCATCAGCCGCTTAAGGTAGAATAGCGTTTTCTACTTTACGTTTTGATTGATATGAATCCTTGGACATTACTCGCTATTTCGATTTGCCTTGAAATTGTGGCAACGAATTTATTAAAAGTCAGCGATGGCTTTACCAAACTTTTACCTACAATTGGCTCATTAACCTTATATGCCATTTCGTTTTATTTTGTCTCTCTTGTGTTTCGCACGCTTTCTGTGGGCTTGGTTTACGCCATTTGGTCGGGTGTTGGCATTGTTCTGACCGCGATCGTGGCGTATTTCGCTTTTGGTCAGAAAATCGATACCGCTGGGCTGATTGGTATGGCATTGATTATCAGCGGTGTTTTAGTGATTAACTTATTTTCTCAAACAGGGCATTAATCCTCCAAATGAAATGTGATCAAGCTCACAAATTTTATTTTTCTTCCAAATAAAATTATGTTGGTAATCAATTCATCGCTATAATTCTCCAGCATTTTTAACCGCACTTTGTGCAACTTTAAAGGAAATTTTATGAAAAAATTACTTTGCTCATTATTTGCGCTTTCTGCTGTGAGTACAGCAATGGCACAAGAAGTAAATATTAAAATATTGGGTACCTCTGATATTCATGGTCGCGTTGTACCTTGGAGCTATGGCGCAGACGTAGAAGACAAATCTGGTTCTTATGCGCAAATCGCAACTTATGTGAAAGATGTGCGTAAAAACAACAAAAACGTGGTGTTAGTGGATGTGGGCGATGCGATCCAAGATAACCAAGTTGATGTATTCGCAAAAGATAAAAAATATTACAAAGATCACCCAATTCCAAAAGTATTAAACGAAATGAAATACGATGTTTTCGTACTTGGTAACCACGAGTTTAACTTTGGGATGAAAGCATTAGATGAAATCTTAAAAGACATCAAAGCGAAAAAATTAACCGCAAACTTCTATTATAAGAAAAACGATAAACGTTATATTGATGCCACAACTATCATTGAAAAAGATGGCGTGAAACTAGGGATTATCGGTTTAAGTACCCCAATGTCAGCAAAATTTGAAGAAGACACGGGCAACTTAAAAGACATGAAATTTACTTCACCAACGGAAGAAGCACGTACACAAGTTGAGAAGTTAAAAGCGAAAGGTGTCGATGCAATTATCGTGATCGCTCACATGGGTATCGACAATGAAAACAAGATTCCTGATACCGGTATGCGTGATGTGATCAATGCAGTAGACGGCATTGATGTAGTTATCGCGGGTCACATGCACAAAGATGTACCAAGTGAAACCATTAAAAATACACTAATCACTGAACCACACCGTTACGGTACCGTGGTATCTGAAGTGGATCTCACTTTTGATATCAACGATAAAAAAGAAGTGAAATTGGTGAAGAAAGAATCTAAAACCGTTCCAGTTAAAGAACTTGAAGCGGATAAGAAAATTGCGGAAATCTACAAACCTTATCACGAGAAATTACGTGAATTAAACAACGTGGTGATTGGTCAAACTGAAAACGAAATGGTGCCACAAGAAACCAAACACGGTGTATCTGCTGCATTCTCAAAAGATACTGGTTTATCTTCATTCATTAATGATGTTGAACAACATTACAGTGGTGCAGATGTGGTGACTTTCTCTTTTGACCACCAAAAAGCACGTATGAACAAAGGCGATATCAAGAAAAAAGACATCATCTTTAACTATCGTTATGCAGGTGGTGATGTCACCGTTTATGAACTGACCGGTAAACAATTGAAAGAATATATGGAATGGTCTGCGAACTACTTCGATACCATCCAACCAGGTGACACCGAATATCGTTACAATGCGGAACGTAAAAAATCAAAATATGTGACTTACGACATTTTCGGTGGCGTAAATTACAAAATTGACTTACGTAATCCACAAGGTAGCAAAATTGTTGATTTAACCCTTGCTGACGGCAAACCAGTAACTGATGATATGAAATTAAAAGTAGGTATGAACTCATATCGTTTCGCTCAGTTAAACGGTAAAGGTGGCATTTGGGAAGGCCAACAAATTCCGGTACTTTGGGAATCTAAAGTCGCAATGGGCCGTGAAAAAGGCACGATCCAAAATATGATGATCGATTACATCACGAATGTGAAAAAAGGCAAAATTGATGGTCAATCTCACAACCGTTGGGAAATCATTGGATTAAACTAATCTAAATAAAACACCGAAGGCACAAGCTTTTGGTGTTTTTTTATGCGTATCCCGAACTTTCGTTTTTCCTGATAGTCAGACGAACAAGATTTATCAGTAAGGATATTTTTATGAAAAAAGCCACTTTTCTTACAACCTTTATTGCACTTACACTTTCAACCTCAACACTTGCTATGCCAAATAAACCCGATCCTCTAGCCAATACCCCTTATTTTAATCAAACAGACAAGGGATTCGATCTTAAATTTACCCCAAAAAACTACCGCACTTTAGAGGTAAAAGTCGGAGATTCATTGGTTAAATTCCGTGCCTTTGAAAAGATTGTGTATGTGGCGAATCCCATCGAACCTGATTATCAAACCTTAAATATTTATGTACCAGAAGCTTATTTTAAGGGCGAAAAAGTAAATGGTTATTCAGCTGAAACGGCGCCGATCTTTTTACCTAATGCAATTGGTGGCTATATGCCGGCTAAGGCGGCAACTTATGATGCCAAAGGTTTTGGCAGTGGCGATAAACCGAATGCCATTGTGACCGCACTTTCTAAAGGTTATGTAGTGGCGAGCGTAGGCGCGCGCGGCCGTACTTTAGAAAAAGACGGGAAATACACCGGTAAAGCACCTGCAGCAATTATTGATTTGAAAGCGGCTGTTCGTTATTTACACGCGAATGATAATGTGATGCCTGGTGATGCGAAGAAGATTATTTCTAACGGTACTAGTGCTGGAGGGGCATTATCTGCGTTACTGGGTGCGAGTGGAGATAGCAACGATTATACTGATTATTTAAAACAAGCCGGCGCAGCTGAGGCAAGTGATGCTATTTTTGCGGTATCGGCTTATTGTCCGATTACCAATTTAGAGAATGCAGATAGTGCTTATGAGTGGGAATTTAACGGTGTAAATGAATATAGCCGTATGGATATGAGCCGTTTGAATGCCAATAGCTATAATGACCGTTCACAGGTAGAAAAAGCTAAAATTGAAGGAACATTGTCTACAGATGAAATCAAGGTTTCTGATCAACTTAAAGCGGCGTTTCCAGCCTACTTAAATAGCTTAAATTTAAAAGATGAAAAAAGCCATGCTTTGACACTAGATGCACAAGGAAATGGCTCTTTCAAAGATTATATGCGTTCAGTGATTGCCTCGGCTGCAAATAAAGCCCATAAAAAAGGTGCCTCTTTTGAGGGTAAACCTTGGGTGAGAGTGAGCAAAGATGGCGTAAGCGATATTGATTGGGATGGCTATGTTCACTCCGAAAAACGAATGAAATCTCCCCCTGCGTTTGACGCATTGAATTTGAGTTCTGGCGAGAATAATTTATTCGGTACGGAAACGGTGAATAATAAACACTTTACTGCATATTCACTGCAACACAGCACAAAGAAAGGTGAAATGGCAGATAAACAAATCGTGAAACTCATGAACGCCATGAATTATCTCGATCAGAGTAAAACGCAGCATTGGCGCATCCGTGCTGGAACATCAGATCGTGATACATCTCATGCGATTAGTGCGATCTTAGCAGTAAAATTACGCATGAATGGTAAGCAAGTTGACTATCAAACTCCTTGGGGTGTACCTCATTCAGGAGATTATGATCTCGATGAATTATTTCAATGGATTGATAGCATTTCAAAATAACTGAAAAACCAACCGCACTTTGAGGCAATAGAATCAAGTGCGGTTATTTTTTTCTTTGTTTTCAGCTAAAACTTGTAAATAATCAAGGTAAAATTAAGCTCAACGTAGTAAACTACAAGCACTTTTATCCTTTAGGAGATGACAAATGAAACCTTATTTAATCGCCCCTTCTATCCTTTCTGCAGATCTTGCTCGTCTTGGTGATGATGTGCAAAACGTATTGAATGCCGGTGCGGATGTGATTCATTTTGATGTAATGGATAATCACTATGTGCCGAATTTAACCTTTGGCCCAGCCGTGTGTAAAGCTTTGCGTGATTACGGTATTAAAGCACCTATTGACGTGCATTTAATGGTGAAACCAGTCGATCGTATCATTCCTGATTTTGCCAAAGCCGGTGCGGATTACATTACCTTTCATCCTGAAGCCAGTGAACATATTGACCGCTCTTTACAGCTCATTCGTGATCACGGTTGTAAATCAGGTTTGGTGTTTAATCCAGCGACGCCATTAAGTTATTTGGATTATGTATTAGATAAAGTGGATGTGATCTTGTTAATGTCTGTGAATCCAGGATTTGGTGGACAATCCTTTTTACCTTCCACATTGAAAAAATTACAACAGGCACGTCGTCTGATTGATGAAAGCGGTTTAGATATTCGTTTAGAAATCGATGGTGGCGTCAAAGTGGATAATATTGCAGAAATCGCCGCAGCCGGTGCAGATATGTTTGTGGCAGGCTCAGCGATTTTTGGCAAACCAGATTATAAACAAATCATTGATCAAATGCGCGCGCAGTTAGCTTCAGTTAAATAGATGGTAGTGAGAATGAAGACTCAATTTAAAGTTATCGGTTTTGATTTAGATGGTACGCTCGTGAATAGCTTGCCGGATTTAGCGTTGTCTGTGAATTCTGCTTTAGCAGACTTTGGTTTACCCCAAGCACCAGAAGAATTAGTGTTAACTTGGATTGGTAATGGGGCGCCTGTATTGATTGCTCGCGCTTTAGAATGGGCAAAAGGGCAAACAGGTAAAGACTTTTCAGATGCAGAAATGGAGCAAGTGAAAGAGCGTTTTAATGTGTATTACGCGGAGAACCTTTGCAATGTGAGTCGTTTATATCCAAATGTAAAAGAAACATTGGAAACCTTAAAGGCTCGCGGTTATACCTTAGCCGTGGTAACGAACAAACCAACTCGCCATGTTCAGCCAGTATTAGCGGCATTTGGCATCGATCATTTATTCAGTGAAATGCTTGGTGGACAATCATTACCCGCGATTAAACCCCATCCAGGCCCATTGTATTATTTATGCGGTAAATTTGGCGTAGAACCTCGCCAAGTGTTGTTTGTAGGTGACTCTCGAAATGATATTCTCGCGGCGCATTCAGCAGGTTGCCCGGTTGTGGGGTTAACTTACGGATACAATTACAACATTCCGATTGCTGAATCAAACCCAGATTGGGTGTTTGACGACTTTGCGAAGTTATTAGAGATTCTTTAATTCATGTTAAAAAGGAGATTGAGGCACACACTTCAATCTCCTTTTTTATTATCGATTAGTAATTGCTTGAGGTATTAGCAGAAACACCCGTTACAATCGCAATGCCTGCGCTTGCGCCAATTCGAGTAGCTCCCGCTTTAATCATCGCTAGTGCGGTTTGAGTATCACGAATACCGCCAGAGGCTTTCACGCCAATGTTACCTACCGTTTTCTTCATTAATGCCACATCTTCTACGGTTGCGCCGCCTTTATTGAAACCCGTTGAGGTTTTAACGAATGCTACACCTAATGCTTTACAGATTTCACAGGCTTTTACGATTTCTTCTTTGGTGAGTAAGCACGTTTCTAAAATCACTTTAAGTGGCACGCCATGACAAGCCGTTAATACAGCTTGAATATCATCTTTTACGGCATCCCATTTATTGGATTTAATTAAGCCAACATTAATCACCATATCGATCTCACCCGCACCCGCTTTGATGGCTTCTTGGGTTTCAAACGCTTTGACTGAGGATAAGTTGGCACCGAGTGGAAAACCGACTACCGTACAAATTTTTACATCTGAGCCAGCGAGTTTTTCTTTGGCTAAAGGAATATAACCTGAATTAATGCAGACTGAATAAAAGCCGTACTGAATGGCTTCATCACAGAGTTTAAGAATATCTTGTTCTGTTTTTTCAGCAGTAAGGGCTGTGTGATCAATATATTGTGCTAATTGTTTACTATCCATATTTTTTCTCCTTATTAAATGATGTGGTTATCATAGCAAAATATCTGTAATTTTGACCGCACTTTTCTGATCGATTACAATCCATTTATCCTAGATCATGACATTTTATTGTGAAACTTAAAACCTTATTAAAAAATGCGATTTCGCTCCTGCTGACATTGATTATCGTAAGCAGTATTCTCGATTTTATTCGTAAACCCAATATTCCACCTGAAATCAATGCGACGGCACTTTATGATTTACAGGGGAATGCCTTCTTTTTACCCCAATTAGATCAAGCTAAGCCGACGATTATTTATTTCTGGGGAAGTTGGTGTGGTTATTGTCGTTATACTTCTCCAGCGATTAATTCACTTTCAGAAGAGGGCTATCCGGTAGTCTCTGTCGCGCTACGTTCGGGGACAAATAAGGACGTGGAGGATTATTTGCAAACCCATCACTACCAGTTTACAACGGTGAATGATCCTCAAGGCAAAATTGCGGATCAATGGCAGGTGAATGTGACACCAACAATTATTATTTTAAATAAAGGAAAAATGGATTTGGCCACAACGGGCTGGACAAGTTACTGGGGCTTAAAAGTGCGGTTGTTTTTCACAGAGTTTTTTGGCTAAGCGGTACAAAATCTATTACAATACACAGACTTATTTTAAAGAGGACAGAATTATGATTATCGTAACAGGTGGCGCCGGTTTTATCGGCAGTAATATCGTTAAAGCATTAAACGATATGGGACGCAAAGATATTTTAGTGGTGGATAACTTAAAAGACGGGACTAAATTCATTAACTTAGTGGATCTTGATATCGCAGATTACTGCGATAAAGAAGACTTCATTGCGTCAATTATTGCAGGTGATGATTTAGGTGATATCGATGCGGTATTCCATGAAGGCGCTTGCTCAGCGACCACTGAATGGGACGGCAAATACATCATGCATAATAACTACGAATATTCAAAAGAGTTATTGCATTACTGCTTAGATCGTCAAATTCCGTTTTTGTATGCATCAAGTGCGGCCACTTATGGCGACAAAACTGAATTCCGTGAAGAGCGTGAATTTGAAGGCCCATTGAATGTATACGGTTATTCTAAATTCTTATTCGACCAATATGTGCGTGCGATTTTACCTGAAGCGCAATCACCGGTATGTGGTTTCCGTTATTTTAACGTTTATGGTCCGCGTGAAGGACACAAAGGCTCAATGGCGAGTGTGGCATTCCACTTAAATAACCAAATCCTGAAAGGCGAAAATCCAAAATTATTTGCAGGCAGTGAACACTTCCGCCGTGATTTCGTTTATGTAGGTGATGTGGCTCAAGTCAACATTTGGTGCTGGCAAAATGGCATTTCGGGTATCTTCAACTGTGGTACCGGCAATGCAGAGTCTTTCGCAGAAGTGGCGAAAGCGGTGATTAAATTCCATGGCAAAGGTGCAGTGGAAACCATTCCATTCCCAGAGCATTTAAAATCTCGCTATCAAGAATATACGCAGGCAGATTTAACGAAACTTCGCGCAACTGGCTACGACAAACCATTTAAAACCGTAGCAGAAGGTGTGGCTGAGTATATGGCGTGGCTAAATAAATAAAAATATTGAACAAATAATGTCGTTCAATACTAGAAAATGAATAAAGTGCGGTTAAAATTAGTCTTATTTTTAGCCGCACTTTTGTTATAAGGTCAAGCATGAATATTTTAATTATCGGCCCGTCTTGGGTCGGCGATATGATGATGTCGCACAGTTTGTATCAACAACTCAAACTGCAATATCCCGATTGCCAAATTGATGTGATGGCGCCCAATTGGTGTAAACCGCTTTTAGCCCGTATGCCAGAAGTGCGTCATGCCATTGAAATGCCACTCGGACACGGCAAGTTTGCCTTGTGTGAACGTTATCGTCTAGGTAAGGCATTGCGCAATCAATATGATATGGCGATTGTGTTACCAAATTCCTTGAAATCAGCCTTTATTCCAGCCTTTGCCAAAATTGCCGTACGTCGTGGCTGGAAAGGAGAAAGCCGTTATTTCTTGCTTAATGATTTACGCAATAACAAACGTGATTACCCAATGATGGTGCAACGTTATGTGGCGTTAGCGTTTGAGCAAAATGCGGTACCAAAAGCGGCAGATATTCCTGTTCTAAAACCTTATTTAACCGTTGATTCCACTCAACAAGCTGAAACCTTAAAAAACTTTGAAAAACAGACCGCACTTTTAGGCGAGCGTCCGATTATTGGTTTTTGTCCAGGGGCAGAATTTGGTCCAGCTAAACGTTGGCCGCATTATCATTATGCTAAATTGGCTGAAATGCTAATTGAAAAAGGCTATGCGGTAGAATTATTTGGTTCACCAAAAGATGTGGAAGCAGGAGAGCAAATCCGCAATGCGTTGCCAGTTGAACTACAACCATTCTGTTTGAATTTGGCAGGGCAAACAAATCTGAACCAAGCCGTGGATTTAATTGCTAACTGTACGGCAGTGGTGAGTAATGACAGTGGCTTAATGCATATTGCCGCAGCAACGGATCGTCCATTGGTTGCGCTGTACGGCCCAACTAGCCCAACTTATACGCCACCATTATCGGATAAAGCGGTGATTATTCGTTTAATTGAAGGCGATTTAATTAAAGTGCGTAAAAGTACAGATAGCTCGGAAGGGTATCATCAAAGTTTGATTGATATTACACCAGAAAAAGTAGCAGAAAAACTGACCGCACTTTTAGGGGTTTGAGAAAGAGAGAATATAAAATGGAAATAACCTATCAACCCGTATTAGATAAAAATAATGCCAAAGCAGCCCGTAAAATCAGTCGTGAAATTTATAAGCATAATAAATTTCGTAAGATGATGAGGCTTGGCGATTTTTTATTATATTTATTTTGCTTGATACCAAGTCTTTTTATTGCATTTTTTATGAGAAATTGGGCTGAAGTTCTTTATGATTATTATGAGAATATTTTGGCCTATTATGCGGGATATATATTGTCTGCTATTTCAATATTTTCTTTTTTCTATGCTCTTATAATACGACCTTATTTGAATATGTGTATGATTAAAAACCAAATAGGCTCCAAAATGGAGAAAGGAAGTCAAACCATACGAATTCAAGAAGATGGCTTATATATTAAAATAGATCTCTGCCAAACATTATATAGTTATCATTATATTTATCACATTGAAAATAAATATGACTATTTAATAATTCGAGTTGGTTCTGGATTGTTTTTAGATATTCCTCATTCAGCCTTTCAAGATGATGCTCATCGAGAAGCATTTGAAGCCGCTTTACGAGAAAAAATAAAAGCTTACCAAGCAGAGCCTTTAAGTAAATAGAAAAGGTCTAACAGGATATGTTAATGATATGAACCCTCTCCGCATACATTTACAATTAATTGGAATGGTGATTTTATGGGGCGCCTCTTGGCCTTGGGGACGAGTAGTTGCCCAAGCCATGCCGACATTTGTTGCTTCAAGCCTGCGCTTTTTTTTCGCCATTATTCCGCTCATTATTTGGCTATATGTGGCGAATCGCTTCAAATATGCTAAACAACTAAAAGCTAATCAGTGGATGGGTTTGTTTGTGACTGCCTTTTTCGGTGTTTTCGCCTATTCCATATTTTTTATCTGGGGGCTGAAATATCTTCCAGCAGGACAAGCGGCTGTTATTGTGGCGACAAACCCTGTATTTACCACGCTTTTGGCGATTTTTTTATTTAAAGAAAAATGGAATCGTTGGGTAATAATCGGAATGGTTATTGCCATGAGCGGAACATTATTGGCTCTCACAAAAGGGAATTTTTTACAAATGATGGATTCATTTGGCTTTGGGCAAATATTATTAATTGGAGCGCTAATTTGTTGGGTCGTTTACACCTTATTGGCGAGAAAAGTACTCGCCGGCATTGATTCGCTTACCGCAACCACATTATCTTCTATTTTTGGTTTTTTATTGTTGTTTATTAGTGCTCTATGCATGGAAAGTGCAGACGATTGGCTTACGGTACTGAATTTATCTCAAGGTGAGTGGATAAGTTTGCTTGGCCTCGCATTTGGTGCCACAGTATTAGCCTATGCATGGTATTTTGATGGGGTGAAATACTTAGGCGCAGGTAATGCCTCTGCTTATATTATTCTAGTGCCGATTTTAGGGATTTTATTCTCAGCCGTTTGGTTGAATGAACAAGTGGATTCCTCCTTAATTATTGGAGGCATTTTAGCCGTATCTGGACTTGGAATTATGCACTGGGGAAGAAGGTTAATTAAATGAAAGTATGTGTGATTAAGACTTCCTCTATGGGGGATGTGATTCATACTTTGCCGGCATTGACTGATGCACAGCGTGCTATTCCTAATCTCTCCATTGATTGGGTGGTGGAAGAGAATTTTGCCGAAATTCCACGTTGGCATTCGGCAGTGAAGCAAATCATTCCAATTGCCTTAAGACGCTGGCGAAAATCGCCTTTTTCGGCTCAGACCAAAAATGAGTGGAAATCTTACCGCACTTTATTACAAGCCAATCAATATGATGCTGTGATTGATGCGCAAGGGCTTTTTAAGAGCGCTTTTTTTGCGACACGCTTAGCCAATGGTGTCAAACATGGCTATGACCGCAAAAGTATCCGTGAGCCGATAGCTTCCTTGTTTTACGATAAAAAATATGTGATTTCTTATCAACAACATGCGGTAGAACGTATTCGTCAGCTTTTTGCTCAAGCACTATCTTATCCGTTGCCGATAGAAAAAGGGGATTATGGCATTGCACGTCATTTTATTTCCGTAAATTCTATTGAACCTTACGTGATTTTTTTTCACTCTACAACAAGAGATGAAAAGCATTGGTCAGAACGAGAATGGCGGAATTTAATCGAAAAACTGACCACACTTTCTATTCAAGTCCGTTTACCTTGGGGGAATGAAAAAGAAAAGGCGAGAGCAGAGCGATTAGCCACAGGTTTATCTCATGTGGTCGTTTTACCTAAACTTTCATTGAATGAATTGGCTGACCAAATAGCTAATGCGAAAGCCGTGGTGTCCGTGGATACAGGGCTTGCCCATTTGACAGCCGCACTGGATAAACCAAATATTACGCTTTATGGCGCAACAGATCCGACCTTAATTGGCTGTTATGGTCAAAATCAGCACTATTTAACAGCGAATTCAATGGAAAATATTACCTCAGACCAAGTATTTTCTGCGCTTAATTTATTAACTAAATAGGCGATAAAATAATCGAATATGTATTTATCTGGATTGATTTTAGTCAAAATATTGCCTATTTTCTGATAGTTAGAAAAATTTAGGGTTGACCATTTAGGTTGTAGTGTATAAACTGCAAAAAGTTCAATTTTTTAATAAACTTCATTAAATAATAGGGAAAGCGTTATGAAAAAAACACTTCTTGCTTTATCTGTAGCGGCATTAGCAGCAGGTTCTGCACAAGCTTATAACTTCCACATTGACCAAACTGGTACAGATGTTGATTTTTACGGTTCTTTACGTGTTAAATGGGAAAGCACCTCTAACAAAACTAACTATGTAGCGGGCGGTGAAAGCAAAGAGCACATCAACCATGCAGTTGATAACGATGGTTCACGTTTTGGCTTTAAATTAAAACAAAGTTTAGGTGGCGATTTCTATGCTTTAGGTCGTGCGGAATGGCGTATGCGTGGTGAAGCGCCTTCACAACATGATTTTGACCATGTTTATACTCGTCAACTTTATGCTGGTTTTGGCCACAAACAATTCGGTGAGTTAACTTACGGTAACATGGTAACTATCACTGATGAAGTAACACAAAGTGATTTAGCAAATACTTATAGCTTGACTGATGGTTTATTAGAGACTTCAGCTCGTCGTGTAGCACAATATGTTTATAATGGTGACTACGGCTCAAATAAAGTGAAATTTGGTGCGTACTATGGCGGTTCAAGCAAACGTGACATCAAAAACGTAGATTTAAAAAATAACCGTAAAAACACTTGGGGTACAGGTCTTATCTTTGATCATGAAATTGATAGTATCCAAAATGTAACTGTCGCAGCAGGTTTCACTCGTGAAATTTCTGAAAATGCTGACAAAACAGCATACTACAGCAATGCTTATGCTTTAGGCTTAGCATATAACTTTGTTCACACTACTTATGGTTTAGACTTTGCTCACAAAGATACTAAAAATAAAGATGGCGCAGGTAACAAGGTAAAAAATAATGAAGTAACCGCAGTAATTCGCCAAGGTTTAAATGAAGACTGGAACGTATATGCAATGTATTCTTATAAAACTGAGAAAACGTTACCTGTGGGTTCTGCATATTCCAAATCAACAGATCGCCAATTCTTAGTGGGTACTGAATACTATGTGTATAATCAAGGTTCATTAAAAGTTAAACCATTCATTGAATGGCAAGCGACTCGTACTAAATACGAGAATACCTTTGATGACGCAGGTAAACAGCTTGATCGTAGCCGTGATTTCAAAACTGTTATCGGTTTACGTGCATACTGGTAATTTATCAGTTTAATTTTATAAAGTGAGCGGATAGTGAAAGCTATCCGCTTTTCTTTTTGGCTTGTAATTTTGATTTTCACCCCCATAATACTGCTCAGGCGCAAAGTGCGGTAACAAAATGACATCTTTTTTGAATGTTTACGATTTATTCGAAAAATTGACCGCGCTTTTTACTCAAAGAATAAATAGGAACAAATAATGAATTACACTCAAGACAATGACAAACTTTACCGCTACCTTTTCCAAAACCGTGCCGTGCGTGGTGAATGGGTGCGATTAAATCAAACTTTTACTGATACGTTGAATACTCATCATTATCCAAAAGCGGTACAAAACTTATTAGGTGAGATGATGGTGGCGACTAATTTATTGACTGCAACATTAAAATTTAACGGTAATATTACTGTTCAAATTCAAGGTGATGGTCCATTAAAATTAGCTTTAGTAAATGGTAATGACCAACAACAGATCCGTGCATTAGCACGTGTACAAGGCGATATTCAAGACGGTATGAGCCTTCATGATATGATCGGCAAAGGCGTATTAGTGATTACGATTGCTCCAACTGAAGGTGAGCGGTATCAAGGCGTTATCGGTTTAGATAAACCAACGATTACGGAATGTTTAGAAGACTATTTTGTTCGTTCAGAACAATTACAAACTCAGCTTATTATTCGCACGGGTGAATATGAAGGCAAACCAGTTGCTGCAGGAATGTTGCTACAGATTATGCCAGATGGCCAAGGTACACCAGAGGATTTTGAGCATTTAACTACGTTAGCTGCAACCGTAAAAGATGAGGAGTTATTTGGATTACCCGCAGAAGAATTGCTTTATCGCTTATATCACGAAGAAGTAGTGGAAGTGTTTGAACCACAAGCTGTTTCTTTCTTCTGTGGCTGCTCACCGGAGCGTTCAGGGGCAGCATTATTACTGATTCCAGAAGCTGAAATTGAGGAAATCTTAGAGGAGCATAAAGGCAGCATTGATATGCAGTGTGAATGTTGTGGCACACATTACTTCTTCAATAAAGAAGCGATTGATAAACTCAAACAAGCACAATAAGAAAAATTCCCATTCATGATCTGCTCCCCAAAAGTTAGACTAAACTTCTAACTGATTAAGGTGCAGATTTTTTATGACTAAATATAATCAACTTTTCAAACAACAAGTCGTGAATTTCTATTTCGAATATCACGAAAATCTTGCTTTAACATTAAAGCATTTCAACTTAGCGGTAAAAACCGTTAGATATTGGATTTCTCAAAGTATGTCACGAAAAGGAAATTGTTTGGATAATGCAGCAATGGAAAGCTTTTTTGAGTGAATAAAAACGGAGTGTTTTCACGGAAAATCGTTTACTGGCATTGATGAACTTGAAAAGGTTATCAATGATTATGTCCGGTACTATAATGAAGAACGAATCCAATTAAAATTAAAAGGACTGAGTCCGATACAATATCGAAAGCAGTCCTTTAAATAACAGTCTAACTTTTGGGGGTCAGATCATTTTGTTTAGGTTTTTTGTTAAATAAAGTTAGCATCTTGTTTCAAATTCTGCTAGGGCTTCATCAAATTGTTGTTGCACTTTTGGATGAACAGATGCAAAGACAGATGATGTTAAAGTAATAAATGAGCAAACTAAGAAACCGGGAATAATCTCATAAAGTTTGGATAAATCGTCCCAGCCTAGATAGCGCATGAGTGGGCTCCATGCAACGACGGTGATAGCGCCAGATAGCATTCCCCATAATGCAGCTTTTGAGCTAATGTTACGGTTAAAGAGAGAAAGAATCACAACTGGTCCAAATGCAGCACCAAAGCCAGCCCAAGCGTACGAAACTAATCCCATCACTTTTGAGTTAGGGTCATGTGCGATAACGATAGCAATGACAGAGATGAGTAACACCATTAAGCGACCAACCCAAACTAATTCTGTGCTAGAGGCATTTTTACGGAAGAAACCTTTATAGAAATCTTCTGTAATAGCCGCAGAACACATCAATAATTGCGCAGATAAGGTACTCATAATTGCGGCAAGAATTGCAGATAATATGATGCCGACAATCCAAGGGTTAAACATGACTTTGGATAATTCAATGAATACAGATTCTGCATTCGCAAGGTCAATGTTTCTTTCAGTGAAATAAGCTAGTCCAAAATAACCGACAGCAACTGCACCACCTAAGCAAAGGATCATCCAAGTAATACCGATTTGGCGGGCTTTATTTAAAGAAGCAACAGAGTCTGCAGCCATAAAGCGAGCCAAAATATGTGGTTGCCCGAAGTAGCCTAAACCCCATGCCAAGGCAGACACTACACCAATACCAGAAACGTTGTGCAACCAGTTACTATAAGGAATACCTGTTACAGCAGATTTTGCTTCAAGTGCCATTTTGAGATCATCCCAACTGATCGTGAGAATAACCATCACAGGAGCAAGAATTAGAGCAAAAATCATCAATGAAGCCTGAATGGTATCACTCCAAGAAACTGCTAAGTACCCACCAATAAAGGTGTAGCTAATCGTCGCAATCGCACCAAACCAAAGCGCGGTAGTGTAATCCATGCCTAATAGGCTTTGGAATAATTTCGCACCAGCCACTACTCCAGAGGCACAATAGATGGTAAAGAAGAACAAGATAATACCTGAAGAGATAATTTTCAGTGCTTTTTTCTGACGAGGAAAACGTTGTGCAAAGAACTCCGGTAACGTTAAGGCGTTGCTATATTTTTCAGTAAAAATACGCAAGCGACCAGCAACAACACGATAGTTCAAATAAGCCCCAATAGTTAACCCAACAACAATCCAAGCTTCGGATAAACCAGAAAGGAAAATCGCACCTGGTAATCCCATTAATAACCAGCCGGACATATCTGATGCACCAGCAGACATGGCAGTAACAAAACTGCCCATTTTGCGACCACCTAGAATATAGTCGTCAAAATTCTGCGTGGAACGGTAGGCATATAATCCAATGCCTAAAATAACGAGCAAATAGAGCCCAAAGGTAATGTAGATTTGCATAAATTACTCCTTCTTAATGTTCTTCAGAAGACATTAACGAGGTGTTCCCGCCAGCAGCTGTGGTGTTGTAACTGCGAGAGAACTCATCGTATAACGGTAAAATATCTTGGGTAGTTTGCCAATCATAGCATTTAAAAATAGCTGAGCTGTTTTCAGCTAACCATTGGCGTCGTTCTTTGCTTAACTCTGCTAAGTAGATACCTTTTTGGCAGTGGCCTAGTTTAGTATCAACTCTTACGCCCGCTTTACTAGATTTAGCTAATGGATGACTTGGCTCAACTAAAATCGTAAAGCCTTTTGCCAATAGTTTATTTGCAGCTTTTTCTGATGTAGCTAAATCGCCATTTAGAATTGCTACTTCAGAAGGCAAGTAAGCTAAAGAGTTGCGTTCACCAGTAATACTGTCTAAAACAGGTTGTGCATTACCTAGACTGTTTTCATCCCCAAATTGGCTGTAGTAGCGGTCTGTTTTTGTTAAACGTTGCAAATAGAATTCGCCACCGGCTTTCGGACCTGTACCAGATAAACCATGACCACCAAATGGTTGTACGCCCACAACTGCACCAACAATATTACGGTTAATATAGAAGTTACCGCAGAGGAGGTGTTTTTCAACTAAGTCCATCTGTTTACGGATACGGCTATGGCAACCACCAGTTAGCGCATAACCTTTCGCATTAACTTCATTGAGTACGTTAACTAAGTTCTCTTTTTTATAACGCACGATGTGTAAGATAGGGCCAAACACTTCACGTTGTAATTGGTTAAGATTATCTAAAAGATAGACTGCTGGTGCGACAAAATGACCATTGGTTGGTGCCTCTAATTCGACATAAGCACGAGAGACTTTCCGCATATTCGCTTTATGATTTTCTAGATTTTGTTTCGCTTCTTGATCAATTACAGGGCCAATGTCTGTTGAGAGTAAACGAGGGTCGCCAAGGCTAAATTCGTTAATCGCTTCTGTAATCATTTTATAGTAATGATCTGCAACATCTTCTTGTAATAACAAGATACGTAGTGCAGAACAGCGTTGACCAGCAGAGTCAAATGCAGAGCTTAAAACGTCTGCAACAACTTGTTCTGGTAATGCAGAGGAGTCAGATACTAATACGTTTTGTCCACCAGTTTCAGCAATTAAAACAGGATCGTTATCCGCTTGTGCAATTCGTTTTTCAATCAATTTTGCAACTTCAGTTGAGCCAGTAAACACAACGCCATCAAAAGCTTGTTGTACTAATGCCGCCCCTAAATCGCCTGCCCCAAGCACCAATTGTAATGCCTCTTTTGGTACGCCTGCTTGGTGTAAAAGTTTTACTGCTGCATATGCAATAAGAGAAGTTTGTTCTGCTGGTTTAGCAATTACCGCATTTCCTGCTGCAAGGCTTGCAGCGACTTGTCCGGTAAAGATAGCTAAAGGGAAGTTCCAAGGAGAAATACAGAGAACTTTTCCGCGTGGTGGACCCAAGTGTTGATCTTTTGCGAGATATTCAAGCTGATTTGCATAATATCTGAGAAAATCGACCGCTTCTCGTAGCTCTGCAATTGCATTTGGTAATGTTTTACCAGCTTCAACAATGGCAAGTTTCATCAATAAGCCGAAGTTTTCTTCATATAAATCTGCGGCTTTTCGTAATACATTTGCTCGTTCAGTTGCGCTTTGTGCTGCCCATGTCTCATTATTTGCCGCATTAAATACAGCTTGTGCTTCAGTTGGGTTTAAGAAAGCAACTTCCGCTAAGCTCTCTTTCAGATTAGCTGGATTAACGACGGTATGTGCAGCTAAGTTTTCTGCATTAGCCAGCACCGTGAGTGATTGCGCATTTTCGATAGGTGCTTCGTTTAATGCTTGTTCTAATTTAGCTAACTCAAATTCGTTGCTTAAATCAAAACCTGCAGAGTTTCTACGATCATTAAATAGTTCAAGTGGATTGCGTACTAATTTATTCGGTTCACCATTAGATTTCTCATAGAGTTTCCAAGGCGGAATCACTAATTGTTCTACCGGAATATTTTCATCGACCAATTGATGAACAAATGATGAGTTTGCCCCGTTTTCTAATAAACGGCGAACTAAGTAAGCTAATAAGGTCTCGTGCGTGCCTACGGGGGCGTAAACACGGACTTGGCGATTAAAATTCTCTTTGCCAACAATGTTGTCGTATAAGCTTTCACCCATGCCATGTAAGCATTGGAATTCAAATTGTTTGCCTTGACCTAATTCGTGGATCGTACACATGGTTTGTACGTTATGCGTCGCAAATTGTGGGTAGATTACATCTTGAGCAGCAAGTAATTTTTTCGCACAGGCAATATAAGAGATATCGGTATGATTTTTGCGAGTATAAAGCGGGAAACCATCTAAGCCATCCGCTTGCGCCCATTTTACTTCGCTATCCCAATAAGCTCCTTTTACAAGGCGAATCATTAAGTAACCGTCTTTTTCTCGGGCAAGATTGATTAAGTAATCCAATACAAATGGGCAACGTTTAGAGTAAGCTTGAACAACATAGCCAATACCTTTGTAGCCTTTGAGTTCTGGCTCATCTAGTAATTTTTCTACTAAATCCAGAGATAGCTCTAAACGGCTAGCTTCTTCTGCATCAATGTTTACGCTGATGTTATATTTTTTGGCAAGTAAGAAAAGTTCTTTTACGCGCGGATAAAGCTCGTCGATAACACGATCATATTTCGCACGCCAATATTTTGGATGGATAGCAGAAAGTTTAACGGAAACACTGTTACCATTATAGATAGTGCGACCTGCAGCATCTTTCCCCACACTTTCAATGGCATGGAGATAATCATTAAAATAACGATCTGCATCCGCTTGGGTCATGGCTGCTTCACCAAGCATATCAAAAGAGAAGGTAAAGCCTTTTTCATAACGAGGTTTAATGTTCGTTAGCGCTTTTTGCATGGTAACGCCAGCTACGAATTGTTTCCCTAAGATTTGCATGGATTTTACAATGAGCGTACGCATAATCGGGGCAGAGAAGCGAGCAAAGCTACGGCTTAACGCATTTGCGAGGCTTTTTTCGTCTAAATTTTCACTAATTTTTTTACCGAAAACTAAGCCATAACTAGCTGCGTTGATAAAAAATGAGTTAGCGTTACCAATGTGAGATTTCCAGTTACCATCACGTAATTTTTCATAAATCAAATCATCGCGGGTTTCTGCATCAGGAATACGTAATAGCGCTTCAGCTAAGCACATTAGTGCGACACCTTCTTCACTGCTTAATGAGAATTCTTGCATTAAGGCATCTGCGCCATATTGTTTTTGTTTAAGATGGCGAAGTTTGTTAATAAGTTTGATCGCATTGTCAGTAATGCGTTTTTCTTGTTCTTGGGTAAAATCTAAGGTTTTAAGCAAGTTATCTACTGCCGTTTTCTCATCTAAGCGATAGTTTTCGGTGATGAGTTGGCGTTCAGGACGGTAGGTTTTAGAAAGTTGGAAGGACATAGTAATCACCCCTTGTTACTTTGTTACAAGATTGTTAATGAACATAAAATCAACAGAGGGAAAAGTAAATGCTTTTTTCTCGAATTTGTGAATCACTTCACAGAATTGTGTGAAAATAATGCAAAATTCACGAAAATACTGAATAAATAGCGATATTTTTTAGTTTTTGAAGAAAATAGAAAAGCAAATTTGAGAAGAATCGCCTGATTCTTCTCAGAAAGATGTTAATAAGATATTACTCGATACCAATAATCTTATGAGTTTGAAGGCTTAACTGCCATTTAGGTTTAGTAGCACGAAGATTTAATTGACCTAATTGAGTGATAGTTTCTAATAAATTCATTTTGCCATCATGCCCATTAAGCATATGTGCCATATCAAAAATGAATTCTTTTGCAATTTTAAACATTTGCTAGTCCTTTTTCTGTTGAATTTTGAACATAGGAGTTAATTATGGATTATGATTATCAAAAAGGCTTTGAAGAAGGTTATAGAATGATTATGGGGGCATCCGCATTGCTATCTCTAGCCCCTATTCAACCATTAACACCACTTGGAAGCACTCCATTTAGAGAGGGATTAAAAGCTGGTATAAATTTAGCTAAAAGAAATAACCAACAGTCATTTAATAACATTTTTAAGTAATTTTAAGAGAAAAGATGGCATTAATAGGCTTCGCTAGAGTATCAACTCAACAGCAGGATTTGAGTGAACAGATTCAAGCATTAAAAGAATACGGCTGCAAAAAAATTTTCTCAGGGAAACATTCCGGTAAAGCTGAGAAAAATAAAGCACAATTGGATGAACTACTGGATTATGTTCGAGAGGGTGATGTTGTTGCAGTAACTAAGCTTGATCGCTTAGGAAGGAGCCTTGCTCAGTGTTTGAATACACTTGAACTATTTAAGAATAAAAATATTGGCTTTGTTGCAATTCAACAAGGAATAGATACTCGAACCCAAAACAATCCTATGGGGATGGCACTAATTCAATTGTTAGGTATTTTTGCTGAATTGGAAAGGAGTTTTATTGTTGAGCGTACTCAGGAAGGGAAGCGAACAAAAACTTGCTTCGGGTCATAAAAATGCTTTAGGCGGCCGTCCACCGAAAGTAACAGATAAAATACGCAAAAAGATTTATGCGGATTTTAAAGCTGGTGATTCTATTTCAACAGTAATGAAACGATATGATTTATCTAAATCAACGGTGGCAAGAATAAAAGGTATTTATAATAGGGAAATACTTAATTGTAGAGAAAAAGCCTAATAATTTTGAATTATTAGGCTTCTTATATAATTAATTCTTCATTTTATCGTAGTGTTCAATAGCTGCTTCAAGAACTCTAGCCAATCCTTGTCGTTCAGGGCCATTTCGGCCATCAATTCCTGCTCCACCTGGACGCTCAAATTTAGAGAAATCATAAAAAGTTCTTACAATTTCTTCTAATAAGTTAGCTCTATTAAGAGGGGTATCGTTTTCAGTATTTCTTAACCATTCTTCAATAATTTTCTTTATATCCTAAAAAAGTTCCCTTAGCCTGCACAACAAGATAATTTCGAAATATCTTTATCGAACGTAAGTGCAACTAATTTTAGCCCTTCAGCCATTGTTAAATATGGTGCTAGGGTTTCTGTTAAATCTTCTATCGTTAAGCCAAATTTAACAGCTAATGATGCTGCATAGATGACATCTCCTGCATTTTCAGATACAATATGAACCCCTAATACTTTTAGTGTTTCTGCATCTGCTACTAGTTTAAATACACCGGTTGTTTCACGGTTTACAATTGCTCTTGGAACAGCATCTAAAGGTAATACAGATGTCTTCACATCATACCCTTTCTCTTTTGCTTGTTCTTCTGTTAAACCAACCGTTGCAACCGTCGGATTCGTAAACGTAACAGCAGGAACTACCGATAAATCTATTTTTTTGTTTAATCCACCAATAGCATTATCAGTAATAATTCCACCTTCATAGGCTGCTACATATACAAATTGTGGTCCTAAAGTCACATCTCCTGCTGCATAAATCTTTTCATTACTTGTTTGACCAAAATCATTGATCAGGATTTCATTATTTTTTCCAGTTTCAACACCTGCTGCACTTAAATTTAAAGAATCCGTATTTGGTTTTCTTCCAGTGGCAACAAGTAACTGATCTGATTCAATGACTTCTCTACTGCCATTTACTGTTACGTAAACCCTTTTTATCTCTCCACTTTGTTCAACACGCTCAAAAGTTGCCCCTTTGACAAGGTTTATACCCTGTTCAATTAACGCTTTTTCAACTGACTCTGAAATCTCAGGATCATACTCCTTTAAAAGTCGCTCACTTCTTTGCATAAGCGTTATTTCTGAACCTAAATGATGAAATAGTTGTCCAAGCTCCATTCCAATGTATCCTGAACCAATTACAGTTAATCGTTTTGGTATTTTCTTTAACTCAAGAAGTGTTGTACTAGTTAAATAGTCCATTTTTTCAAGTCCTGAAATTTGGGGCAACGAAGGCGATGCACCTGTTGCAATTAAAAAGCGTTTTGCAGATAACTTTGCCCCATTGACCTCAACCGTACTAGCATCAACGAATTTTGCTTCACCTTTAATTAAATCAAAATTATATTCATCAATTAAATCCATATATTTTTGATTCCGAAGTTCGCTCACCAATTTATCCTTTTGCGTGATTAAACTAGCTAAATCCACTTCTCCAGCGGATGTTTGTAAACCTATAAACGGATTGTCTTTTGATAAATGATTGATTTCCCCTGCCCTAAGAAGAGTTTTTGACGGAACACAGCCAATATTCACACAGGTTCCCCCAACCGTTCCACGCTCAATCATTCCAACTTTTGCACCGTATTCTATAGCTTTAATTGCCGAAGAAAAGGCAGCAGCACCAGAACCAATAATAAGAAGGTCATAATTGTCTTCATTAATTAACGCCACGTTTTCTAGTGATGATACTTCTTCAATTTCTCCGGCTTGGTAATTTGCTTCATCAATCGCCTTTATTGCACTTTCAACCTCAATATCATCGGGCAGTTCAAATACTGCTTCACCACGACGATAACTAGACTCAATATTTTTAGCACCTATCTTTTCAAGTGCTGATTCTACGTGTTTTTCACAACCCGTACAGGTCATTCCTGAAATGTTTACCTTAAATTTATTCATAAAAAAGCTCCTTTCGTTAATTAATCTCTCATGTTAATGTTTCTATTATTGGACACGAATGTAATTGCTTTTCAGCTGGACATCGTTGTTTTAAGTCGTCTAACATAGTTTCAATTCGTTTTAAATCCTCTATTTGTTTTTGCACTTCCTTTTGTTTTTTAGAAACAAATTCGAACATATCTTGACAACGAACTTCATCTTTATCTACAACACCAAGTAATTTATAAATCTCGCTTAAAGAGAAACCAAGTTCCTGTATTCGTTTAATAAACCCAATACGCTTAACGTCATCATATGAATATATCCGATAACCAGCTTCCGTTCGGTGAGGTTCTTGTAATAAATTTTTTCGCTCGTAATATCTGATCGTTTCTTTATTAACTCCACATTTATCTGCAAACTCACTAATGCGATAAATCATCTTATTTCACCCCCTGAATATTATAAACCATGTACCATAGTACACGGTCAAGTAAATTGGACTATTTTATTTTTTTTCCAAAGTATCACTCGTATGTGATTGATACTTTTATATAATACTATTGATTATCCTAACATCCCACCAGAAAATCCAATTTAAACACCAGTTGTTTTTAAACTATTAAGTATTCGTTAAGCCCTTTTTCTAGCTCAATTGCATGACGTTGTCCGTATTGAAAGGTCACTACTTCGACATTTTCTTTGCCGAATTCTGCGATGACCTGAAATAGGCAAGTTGTGGAGTCTTGGCCGCCTGAAAAAATCACAAGGGCTTTTTATTTTGTTGCATAAACATCCTTAGTTTTGTTTTCTCGTCAAATATTGACTAACCGTGGGAAAGTTTCGAACCACGGAAAATGAAGAGAAAATAAGCGGTCAAATTTCTTGGGGCAGATCATCATGATAACGGGGATTTTTTTGGACGTTTTATTGTTGCACTTGTTCCAAGCTATGTTTGATTGCGTCAGGAATTGAGCCACCGTGGTTTTTATTGGGAATGGAAATAAACGCCACGGAATTTCCTTGTTTGGTTAATATTTCCGCCAGTTGATGCGCATTGATTGTTCGCATTTGTTTCCGTTGATTAATACGCTGTAATTGCTCTTCAGTGATATTCGGATCCTGTTCAGGATGTTCTTCATAAGAGCCTAATGTAATCAGAATATGTGATGGTTTTTGGCTAATCCATGGCTCATTTTGAGGCAAAAATGAACCATTCCCCCACCAAAGAGAAGGGCTTGCCAATGTGTAATGTTGAAATAAATCCGGTTGATGGAAGAGCACGTATAATCCAAACAACCCACCAAAAGAATGGCCAAAGAAATATTGTTTTTCCTTATTGATATCGAAATGCTGTTCAATATAAGGCTTTACATCTTGTTGAATAAAACGTAGAAAATCAGCGGCTTTCCCTCCTTTGGCAAATTCAGCGCCTTCTACTGGAAAAGTGTAATCTCTCATTCGTTCCTCAATGACGTAAGCTTTATCAGATACATAACCGATACCAACAATAAGGGGGAGTGGTTTATGAGGATTGACAGCATTCACTGCTATTGGAAATTGAGCGTTACCATCTAGCGTATAAAGTGCGGTCAGTTTTTTCGACGTTTTCGGTGGAATAGCAATAAACAAACGATAATGCTTGCCTTCAAAAGTAAAATCTTTTTGTTGAATTTGATACATTTTTTTCATGCTTTCTTGAATAGGAGGAATCTTAAAGTTGGGTTCTGCTTGCGCGCTTTGCGTACACATCAGCAGGAAAAATAAAAAGGGTAAACGCAGAAATGAGAACATGGTTATCCGGTCTTAATTTGAGAATGGTTATCACTATATAGGAAAAGTAAAGGTGAAATCAACCGCACTTTATCTTGGCTCCCAAAAACACCCTAAAAATAGGTAGAAATTTCCAATGAATGTTCAAAAATGAGATCTAGTTAACATTTTTTTTTTGACAATTCCCATACAATGAGCATAGGAAAAAATTTTTAAACTTTTTAATCAAGAGGTGAACTATGACTGATGTTAAAAACGTAATTAAAGAACTTGAAGCCGTTGGTATTCGTGATGTTAAAGAAGTGGTTTATAACCCAAGTTATGAACAACTTTTTGAAGAAGAAACAAAACCAGGCTTAGAAGGCTTTGAAAAAGGTACACTTACCACAACTGGCGCGGTGGCTGTTGATACAGGGATCTTTACCGGTCGTTCACCGAAAGATAAATATATCGTTTTAGATGATACCACAAAAGATACAGTGTGGTGGACGTCTGATGTAGCGAAAAACGATAATAAACCAATGACTCAAGAAACGTGGTCAAGCTTGAAAGGTCTTGTGACTAAACAACTTTCTGGTAAACGTTTATTTGTGGTGGATGGTTTCTGTGGTGCAAGTGAAAAAGACCGTATCGCAGTGCGTATTGTGACGGAAGTGGCATGGCAAGCACACTTTGTGAAAAATATGTTCATTCGTCCGACAGAAGAACAATTAAAAACTTTTAAACCAGATTTCGTGGTGATGAATGGTTCTAAATGTACTAACCCGAACTGGAAAGAACAAGGTTTGAACTCTGAAAACTTCGTTGCATTTAACTTAACTGAGCGTATTCAATTAATCGGTGGTACTTGGTACGGCGGTGAAATGAAGAAAGGTATGTTCTCAATGATGAACTACTTCCTACCACTTAAAGGTGTAGGTGCAATGCACTGTTCTGCTAACGTAGGTAAAGACGGTGATGTAGCAATCTTCTTCGGTTTATCAGGTACAGGTAAAACCACCCTTTCCACCGATCCAAAACGTGAATTAATCGGTGACGATGAGCACGGTTGGGATGATGTAGGTATCTTCAACTTCGAAGGTGGTTGCTACGCGAAAACTATCCATCTTTCTGAAGAAAATGAGCCAGATATCTACCGTGCAATCCGCCGTGATGCATTATTAGAAAACGTCGTGGTTCGTGCAGATGGTTCAGTTGATTTCGATGATGGTTCTAAAACAGAAAATACTCGTGTGTCTTACCCAATTTATCACATTGATAATATTGTTAAACCAGTATCTCGTGCAGGTCACGCAACGAAAGTAATTTTCTTAACTGCGGATGCATTCGGTGTGTTACCTCCAGTGTCTAAATTGACACCAGAGCAAACCAAATACTACTTCTTATCTGGTTTCACTGCTAAATTAGCTGGTACAGAGCGTGGTATTACTGAGCCAACTCCAACTTTCTCAGCATGTTTCGGTGCAGCGTTCTTAACTCTCCACCCAACACAATATGCTCAAGTATTAGTTAAACGTATGCAAGCTGCTGGTGCAGAAGCGTATTTAGTTAATACTGGTTGGAACGGTACGGGTAAACGTATCTCAATTAAAGATACTCGTGGTATTATCGATGCAATCTTAGATGGTTCTATAGAAAAAGCTGAAATGGGTGAGTTACCAATCTTTAACTTAGCGATTCCAAAAGCATTACCTGGTGTAGATCCTGCGATCTTAGACCCTCGTGATACTTATGCTGATAAAGCACAATGGGAAGCGAAAGCGAAAGACCTTGCAGGACGTTTCGTGAAAAACTTCGAAAAATATGCGACTAATGCAGAAGGTAAAGCACTTATTGCAGCGGGTCCAAAAGCTTAATTAGAGAATATCATATCTAATTAAACATCTCTAAAAATAACCGCACTTTGGTTTTTAAATCAAAGTGCGGTTTTCTTTTAAACATTCAGTGCATTTTTTGCCGCAGTGTAGTTTTAGTTTTTGGTTTCAGTGGGGGCTAATGCGCCACCAAGCCATCCATTTGGATTATCAGGGAATTGCTTTTGCAATTGGGAATAGAATGCAACGGCACGGTCGTATTGTTTTTCATTTCGAGCGGCTTTGCCTAAATTTTCCAGTTCATTTTGAGAAAATTGCGCGGGTGCGCAGCTTTCGCAAAGTGAAAGTGCTTTAGCGGATTGATTCGTCCTCAGATAGAGTGTAATTAAATCATCGCGCACTTTAATATCGTGTGTCCTCTTAAATAAGGCCTCAAGTTTTGGAATAGCTTGATTTAATTGAGCCTCTCCTTGACGAGAGAAAATGATGATATTTTCTCGTTCGGTATCAATAGAGGAATTTTGGGCATAGGCAACCTGTACTACTGAGGTACTGACACCTACTAATAGCACAGCCTTAAAGATATGGGATAGAGACTTCATATTAACTTCTACTATGTTTAATTATAATTATTTATTGTGGACTCCATATTTATGACAATGTAAAGAAAGTGTAAGTTTCGTAAAGTGGTCTGACCTCAAGTTGGGCGATAAAAAATATTAGTTATGTATAACAGCGGATGTTTTAGGTAAAAAAATAGGCGTTTTAGTAAAATAAAACGCCTATTTGATATTTAGAGAAGTGATTGAAAGTTATTTCAAAATAAACATCGGTGTGTTACTGATAGGATCACGATGAATGATGACATCCAAATCAAACACATCCTTAAGTAACTCTTCGGTCATCACTTCATCAGGTGTGCCTTGTGCCATTAAGGCACCTTTTTTCATGACGATTAAGTAATCGCAATAGCGGCAGGCTTGGTTGAGATCATGCAACACCGTAATCACGGTTTTACCGTTTTGTTGCATTTGTCGCATCATGCCCATGAGTTCTGCTTGGCGGTTTAAATCCAGATAAGTGGTAGGCTCATCGAGTAGCACTAATTCGGCATCTTGCGCAAGAGTCATGGCTAAAAATACCCGTTGTTGCTGGCCACCGGATAAATCGGAAACTAACTGCTCGGCGAGTTCGGTAGTTTGTGTTTGTGCCATCGCCCAATTAACCAATTCTTCATCTTTTTGGCTGAGTTTGCCCCAGAGATTTAAGTAAGGCGAACGCCCGTAGGCGATCAATTCCCGCACTTTAATCCCTTCGGGTACCAGGTGTTGCTGCGGGAGAAAAGCCAATTCTTGGGCATATTCTTTAGGGCTTTTTTGCCAAATATCCTGACCTTTATGGGTGATTGAACCTTGCTTTGGCTTAAGCAAGCGAGCTACCGCTTTTAATGTGGTGGATTTACCGCAACCATTTGGGCCGATTAATGCAATCACTTTATTTCTCGGGAATTTTAGCGACAGATTTTTAACCACGAGTTTATCTTGATAACCTAAAGATAAATTATTGATTTCAATGCTCATTATTTAGTTCTCATCAATAAGTAGAAGAAATATGGCGCACCGATAATCGCGGTCAGAATACCCGCTGGTAGTTCAGTTGGTGGGTCAATCACCCGCGCCAAAATATCCGAAAGTTGTAATAAGAGGGCGCCAATAATCAAGGCTGCCGGTAATAGGGTGCGATGTCTGCCACCGACTAAACGACGGGCAAGATGCGGAGCAACCAAGCCTAAAAAGGCAATCGGACCACCAATTGCCACAGCTGTAGTGGAAAGAGCTACCGCTAACACTAAAACGCTAATTTGCACTTTATTTACGGTTACGCCCAGGGTGGAGGCTTTGTTTTCACCTAAACCAAGGGTATCGAGATCGCGACAGAAAATAAATGGTAAGGGCAGCAATACCACTAACCATGGCAATACCACATTCAAATAAGACCAGCTGCGCCCCCACAGGCTTCCTGTGAGCCATAACATAGCCGTGTTGATCTCGACCGGATTGGTAAGCATCAGATAATGACTAATGGCTGCCCATAATGCGGAAAGTGCGACCCCAATGATTGCCATTTTGATAGGGCGGAAGTTAAAACCGCACACGATCCATAAAATGACAAAAGAGAGCACGCCGCCTAAAAAGGCAAAAATTGGCATCCAGTAAAATGCTAAGTTTGGCAAGAACATCAATACCGAAACAGCAACCAACCCAGCCGCGTTGTTAATCCCTAAAATGTCGGGAGAGGCAAGTGGATTGCGCACCACGCTTTGCACTAACACACCAGAAATTGCTAAGGCTCCGCCTAATAAAATCGCTAACACTGCACGGGGGAGACGATATTCCATCAAGGTAAAATAGTTTTTATCATCAGGCTGAAAGGCCGCCCAAATTTCCTCAAAAGAAAGCGTATAAGTGCCAAGGCGAATACTCAATCCAAAGAGTAGTACCATCATACTGAGCGTGATGACATAAAAGCCGATAGCGCGAAAAGATACATGAGAGGTTCGCATTAGTGTCTTCCTCTGGCAAATAATACAAAGACTGGGGCACCGATTAAGGCAAGCACCGCACCAGCAGGCACTTCGCTAGGGAAGTTCACCGCACGGGCAATGGTATCTGCAGCGAGCATTAAAATTGCACCGAGTAACATCGCCATAGGGAGCGATTTTCGCAAGTCATAACCAATCCAATAGCGGGCAAGATGGGGCACGAGTAAGCCAATAAAGGCAACTGGGCCAGCAACACTCACGCTTGAGCCCACAATCAATAACGCCATGATGTTAGCGTACCAACGTAAACGAAAGAGATTGATGCCTAGGGAACGAGCGGATTCATCGCTTAAATTGAGTAAATTCAAACGGCTGGCAAAAAATAGGCAGAAAAGTGCGGTCAAAATAAAGAACGGAAATAACGTCAATAATTCATTCCAACGGGCATGTGCAATGCCGCCAGCTAGCCAACTCATAATACCGAAGGCATGATCTTCCGCGATAATGAGCACCAATTTCGTGAGCGCTGCACAAAGTAGTGATACGGCAATCCCCGCTAAAATCACTCGGCTACGATCTCCACTGTTGTCTTTCCAACCATTGCTGATCAGCATTACCACAAACCAACTCAGACCGCCGCCGATACTAGCCACTAAAGCAATGCTATAACCAGAAAGAATCAGGGGGCTAAACGCACTGGTGGTCACCATGGCAAGACTGGCTCCCGAGTTCACGCTGAGTAGTGTAGGCGAGGCTAGTGGATTACGCGTAATGGTTTGTAACAACGCCCCCGCCACCGCAAGATTGGCACCTAAAATCATGCCAACTAATGCGCGCGGTAAGCGTAAATCGGTTACCGTAATTTTGGCAATTTCATCGCCATCGGGGAGGAGCGCTTGTAAAGCTGCAAGCGGTCGAATTTCGATGGGATAATACAAAAACAGGCTTCCCCATAATAGAAAAGCCAGAATGATAAGGGAAACTCCCCAACGGAAAGTGGACTTCATCATTATTTTTGTTTCACGAAACCTTCAATTTGTTTTGCCATAATTTTGCTCGCTTCTAAGCCACGACCGCGAGCCCACATGTCAGCGTCAACGCTGTAAACATGATTCGCTTTTACGGCAGGAATGGCTTTCCAAAGTGGCTCGGCTTCCCATTTGCGCGCAATACTTTCATCACGATAATGGGCGATGAACAAGTATTCCGGTTTTTCCATTACTAATTGTTCAAGGTTGATTTCCACGAAAGCCTGATCGCTATTGAGTTTGGTTGGGGCAAAACCTAATGTCGTTAAGAAACTACCCACATAGCCATTGTCATTTTGGATATTAAATTTATCTTCTCGGGAAGTACTAAATGAGGCTTTTTTGCCTTGTACACCTAGATTTTTTGCAATGTTGGCAATGTAATCATTATGTTCATTGATCTTCGCTTTCATTTCGGCGCTTTTACCCACTAAATCACCAATTTTCTGCGCAGTTTCAAGATTTTCTTGGTAGCTTTCATGACGGGAATCAAACATCACTGTTGGCGCAATTTTTTTCAATTCTTCAAATACTGCAGTATGGCGAGATGGATCAGCAATAATTAAATCGGGTTTGAGGGAAGCAATCACTTCAAGACTCGGTTGAGAACGCGTACCAACGGATTGCCATGCAGCAATTTTTTCGCGTACTTGCGGCAGAATACGATCGACTTTGTTGTCGTCAGCCACACCCACTGGGCTAACACCGACTTGGGCTAAAGCATCCACAAAAGAATATTCCAATGCCACAACACGGCTTGGGGTTTTATCAAGGGTAAATTCACCTTTCGCATCTTTAACCGTCACGGCGCTAGCGAATGCGGATACCATTAATAATGCAGAAGCTAAAGTGGTTTTGAATAATTTTTTCATAATGTGTCCTCAATAATAAAAACCATTTGGATTATACACTCAAACAATGTTATTGGGAATAGTTATATTTTATCTATTTGGTCGGATTTCTCTATTTTGCCCGCATTCTAGCAAGCAAGTTGACAGCGATAATGATGACTAATGAACCAATCCAGAAATTCAGACTAGGTACGTTATCCCAGAAGAGCCAGTCACAGATGCTGGAGAAAATCACGCCAGTAAAAGCAAAAGGCGTAATAACATTTGCAGGCGCGTATTTAAAGGCGCGAGTCAATAACAATTGGAAAATAAGACCGAATCCGCCCACTAAAAGTAGCAGAGTAAATCCATGTAATGTTGGCATTTTCCACTGCGTGATGAAAAAGAGTGGCAATAAAATCGAGCCTAATAAGTGAAAGTAAAACACGATATTTTTAGGTGAGTTGTGTTTATTGAGCTCTTGTAAGCTGATAAATGCCATGGCTGCTAGCACAGCAGCACCTAACGCATAGCCTACATGGATAGGGTTGATATTCATTGATCCGTTGGTCAGCATAATGATGGATATACCGATAAAACCCATAAAACTACAAGCTAATACTTTTAATGGTGTTCTGACTTTAAAGAAAAACAGCAATAAAGGCACAAAAAGTGCGGACGTATTCATCAATAAAGTCGCAATGGAAATTGGTAAATATTTAATCGCGTAAAAGGTTAACAACATACTAGCAATGCCGGCGAGATTACGCAAAACGAGAAACTTCCATTGCGACATATCAACTTTGAAATCGCCATCTTTAATTAAAAAAGGCAGGAGAAACACAAAACCAATAAAAAAACGGGAAAATAAAATTTCACTGGACGGTAATTCATCAGAGGCGTATTTTACAAATACGCCCATTAAGGCAATGCTGATGTAAGCTAACACCATACAAACAACAGCCTTTTGATAATTATTGCGGAGATGTATGTTTGGCATAAGGGTTCCTTGCATAAAGTGCGGTAAAAAATTGCCTTATTTTGTAAGAAAATGGGCTTGTCTTCGTCTAATGAAATGTAATCTGAAGATATTTTCTATAATAAGGAAAGAAAATGAAATATACAAAAACATTTCTCATATTAACCGCACTTTTTGGCGGTTTACAAAGTAGTTTAACGTATGCTGATGATCCAACTTCATCAAAGGAGCAAAAAATGACAATGGAAAGTAAACAAGAACAACGCATTATTTATCTTGCAGGTGGTTGTTTTTGGGGACTAGAAGCTTATATGGAACGTATTCAAGGCGTGACAGATGCGGTTTCGGGCTATGCCAATGGAAAAGGTGATACCACGAATTATCAATTATTGCATGCGACAGATCATGCTGAAACCGTGAAAGTGACTTACGATCCAAACAAAATTTCGTTAGATAAATTATTGCAATATTATTTCCGTGTTATCGACCCAACCAGTATTAACAAGCAAGGCAATGATCGTGGCAGACAGTATCGCACGGGTATTTATTATCAAAATGAACAAGATAAAGCGGTTATTGAGGCAGCATTGAAAACCTTACAAAGCAAATATCAAGAACCGATTCAAATTGAAGTAGAACCGCTGAAAAATTATGTGGAGGCGGAAGAGTATCATCAGGATTATCTCAAGAAAAATCCGAATGGTTATTGTCATATTGACATCAAAAAAGCCGATGAGCCATTAATTGATGATAAAAAATACCCAAAACCAAGTGATACAGAATTAAAGCAAAAATTGACCGCACTTCAATATGACGTGACACAAGGCAAACATACCGAACGTTCTTTTAGTAACGAATATTGGGATAATTTCGCGCCTGGTATTTATGTGGATATCACCACGGGAGAACCGTTATTTTCTTCCAAAGATAAGTTTGAATCCGGTTGTGGTTGGCCAAGTTTTACCAAACCGATTGCCGCTGAAGTGGCGGAGTATCAAAAAGATAATAGCTTTAATATGACTCGTATTGAGGTGTTAAGTCGCAGTGGTCATGCCCATTTAGGCCATGTGTTTGATGATGGTCCGCGTGATAAAGGCGGCTTGCGTTACTGCATCAACAGCGCATCGATTAAGTTTATTCCATTAGATGAAATGGAAAAACAAGGCTATGGCGATTTGATTCCCTTTGTGAAATAAGAGGAAAAAATGAAAAAAATATTGACCGCACTTTTATTATTTTTGAGTCCATTGAGTTTTGCACAAGAGAAGGTGTCTTTGGCGGATATCTCCTTGAAAACGTTGGATAATCAAACCGTCACCTTATCACAATATCAAGGTAAACCGCTTTATATCAAAATGTGGGCATCCTGGTGTCCAATTTGCTTGGCGGGTTTAGCAGAAATTGATGATCTCAGTGCTGAAAAGAATCTTAATTTTAATGTAATTACGATTGCCTCACCCGGACAAAAGAACGAACAAAATAGCCAAAAATTTATCAATTGGTATAAAGGCTTGGACTATAAAAATATCACGGTATTATTGGATGAAAATGGGGAAATTATTAAACGTGCTAATGTGTTAGGCTATCCATTTAATTTGCTATTGGATAAGGATTTAAATCTTATCAAAGCGCAGCCAGGTCATTTGAATTCAGATCAAATTAAACAATTTGTGAAGGAATAAAAAAGTGCGGTCATTTTTGACCGCACTTTTTATATTGGCTTGATTATGCAAATGCCTGTAATTCAGGGTTGATTGGGGTTTCAGCGATGTTGTTCACATAGTTACATAATGTGGCGAGGCTAACACCTAAAATCACATCAATAGCATTTTCTTGAGTATAACCCGCATCAAAGAACGCTTTAAGCTGCGCTTCAGTTAATTTTGCTTTTTGCAAAATAACGGCAAGGGTGAAACGTGCTAAAGTATCCAGTTTTTTATCACTTTCAATACGAGCAGTTGCACGAATTTGGTTTACAAGCTCTTCTTCAAGTTTTAACACTTTTAAAGCGATCTTCGTGTGGCCTGCTACACAGAAACCACAACCGTTAACTACAGCCGCAGTAATTTGCACCACTTCGCGTTCTGTTGCCGTTAAGCTGTTACGACCATTAATGCCGCCCACTGTGCGATAAGTTTCAAGTGCAGTAGGGGCGTTTGCGAGAACACCAATTAAATTTGGAATAAACCCATTGGCATTTTGTACGGCTTTTAAGGCTTCTTGTGCTGCTTCAGGGGCTGATTCAATGGTGTGAATTTTAAATTGAGACATAAACTACTCCTAAGGGATAAATCATAAATTTCTGCTTGATAATACCTTTCTAACTTAAGTAAGAAAAAGAAGAAAAGCTTATTTCATATAGCCAAAAGTTATGATTATTCTTGGGTAAACCAATCTTCTGTTTTTGTATTTACGTCAAATACTTGTCCTAACAATGGCGTAAGTGTATTCACGCCCAGTGTTCTTGCCATTGGTACGCTTTTAAGTACAGGCTCATTCCACGTATGCAAGGCAAGGGGATAAGCGCCCCAGTGAATGGGCATAAATCTTGTTGGTTGTAGTTTTGCCGCGAGTTGTGCGGTTTGCTCAGGGAAAAGATGGTTATTGGGCCATCTTTCGTCATATTGTCCGTTCTCGATAAACGCAATATCAATTTTACCGACACGGCTGGCAATTTCATCAAAATGTTTACCTTGGGCGGAGTCACCATGGAAGTAAAAACGTTCTTCATTTTGACCGCGCTTATGCTCTATTAAAAAACCAGACCATAATGCTTTGTTATGATCAAACAAGCCACGGCTAGAATCATGTCTTGCAGGTAATGCAGTATATTTTACGCCATTGCGTTCAGTGCTTTGCCACCAGTCTAACTCCGTAATTCTAGCTGTATCTATTCCCCATTTTTGTAAAATTACGCCCATTCCTAAAGAAACCACAAAATGACTTTGTGTTTTCATTAATTTCTCGATGCTTTCTTGTTCTAGGTGATCGTAATGACTATGTGAAAGCAGCACGACATCTATAGGTGGTAATTCTTCAATTTCTGCCACAGGTGGTTGAAAACGGTGCATCATTATTGGTACAGGGGACGCACTATTTCCAAAAAGCGGATCGGTAATGATGGTTTGATTGCCAATACGCATAAGTAGCGTCGAATGTCCAAACCACATAAATCGACTCTGTTCAGCTGGCGTTAATAACTCGGTCCAATTTGGTTTGACTGTTGGCAATGGTTTTTTCGGGTGAAAATCTTTTTCATGAAATGTCATTTCCCAAAGTGCACTTGCAACATTTATTGGTGCGCGTTGAGGTTCTGCATTATAGAAAGTTTGTGTATCAGGATCATAATGATCACTCTTCGGATATACCGGATAAGTTGGCAGATAAAACCAATAGGTGACAAATGAGGCAATTCCCGCAAGAGTAATGAGTTTCTTTGTATGTCTCATATTTATAAGGATACTTTCCAAATATAAATTTGGCAGCATTATACCTTTAAATGTGTTTTTACTACAGTAAGTAATCTTTCTAACTCTTTTTTGCCTTTTTCGGAAAGGACTTTGTTGTCGCGCAACATTTGGGTGGCGCGTGCTTCAATAAAGCGGAGGTAATCGCTGTTTTGGGTTTCTTGGAATTGCTTCTCGGCTAACTGCATTTCGGTGAAGTCTTTATTGGTTTGAGCAATCAGCATTTTTTGCCCGATTAACACAATCAGTGCAGCAATTAAGGCGATGACAGCACCATAGCCATTAGTGGGGTAATAAAGAATGCCCGCGAGAACAAAAAGTGCGGTCACTAAATTGGATGAATTTTTGATATAGCCTTCAGCCGGTGGTGGCTTGATGAGATCTTTCAGGTTCATAGGATTTATATGTCATGCTAAAAATTTGCCTTCCCTCAAGCGAAAGAGGGAAGGCAATATCATAATATATTACGCTAACACACCAAAATGATAGCCTAAAATACCCACGCCGAATAAGGCGAAGATGATGTACATGGCATTGACTTTTTTACGTAATAAATACATACATAAGAAAGTTAAACCTAACGCTGCAAGACCAGGGAGGAGATCGTTTAACACGCTTTGTACGGTGGTCACCACTTCTTCGCCCATTTGGTTTTTATAGCGAGAAAGTTCTAATGGAATATTAATACTCGTCCATTTCGATACCAGTGAGCCCATGACAAAGAGACCGAGGATAGACGCCCCCTGCGTCAATTTTTGTAAGCGGCCGCCGCCCATATCGTTAACGATGGTGGTACCTTTTTCATAGCCATATTTAAAGCCATACCAACGGGTTAAACCGCGGCAAAGGTTGATACCGATGAAGAAAAGTAATGGCCCTAAAAGGCTACCGGTAAGGGCTAAGCCCGCGCCAAGTGCCGCTAATACAGGACGTAATGTCCCCCAGAAAATTGGGTCACCCACACCGGCTAATGGTCCCATTAAACCGACTTTCACCCCGCTGATTGCTGAGTCATCAATATCGTTACCATTCGCACGTTCTTGTTCCATTGCGGCGGTTACACCGATGATAGATGAGGCCACCCAAGGTTGGGTATTAAAGAATTCTAAGTGGCGTTTTAATGCGGCCGCTTGATCTTCTTTTTTGCTGTAAAGACGTTTAATGGCTGGGATCATCGATACACAGAACCCCATTGCTTGCATACGTTCAAAGTTGAAGGAACCTAGCAAGAAAGTTGAACGCCAGTAAGTGCTACGAATATCGCCTTTTGTTAATGATTTTTTAGTTTGTTCAGTCATAATTTCTTCCTTATAGTCCTTCAAGTTCATCGTCAGCTAATTCACGTTTTGCAACTGCTTGTGGCGCAGTAGATTGATGGAAACGTGGGTTTAATTGAATGTAAATCATCGCTAAGCATGTGCCTAAAATACCGAGACCTACAAGGTTGTAATTGGTGAAAGAGGCGATTACGAAGCCTAGGAAGAAGAATGGCATTAATGCGCCTGCACGCATCATATTGATGACCATTGCATAACCGACGACTACGATAAAGCCACCTGCGATCTGTAAACCGCGAGTGACTACTTCTGGAATGGCGTTCAATGCTTCAGTCACCGTATCTGTACCTGCTACTAATGCAACGAAGAAGGTTGGAATTGCCACACGTAACGCTTGTAACGCAAGACCGCTGAAGTGACAGAATTCAATGCCGCGGAAGTTGGCTTTTGCGGCAAAATCATCGGCTTTGTGTTGAAGGAAGATGGTTAAAGTACGCACGAAGATGGTTAATACTTGGCCTGCCGCCGCTACCGGAATCGCAATCGCTAATGCGCTCCCTTTATCTTGGCCGCCTTTGATGACGAGGATCGTTGCAATCACACTGGCTAATGCCGCATCTGGTGCCATTGCCGCACCGACGTTCATCCAGCCTAATGCCACTAATTCAAGGGTACCACCGACAATAATACCGGTTTCTAAATCACCTAATACTAAGCCGATTAAGGTACAAGCAACTAAAGGACGATGAGTTTGACGTTCGTCCAATACACTCCCCATACCGCAAATGGCGGCAACGAGCGTGACTAAAATAATTTCCATTGTTGTCATAATGAATTGTCCTCGTAATTAAAATTGAATCGCATCAAGCTCTTTGTGCGTGAGCATTGATTTCGGGCTGCTCGCCACTTGTTGTAAGCTTAATTCCACGCCTTTATCTAAAAGCTGTTTAAATGCTGCTACATCTGTTGGGTTGACGGCAACCGCTTGGGAAAGCATTTTGTCGCCTTCACGGAACGTCATACCGCCCACGTTAACTTTATCAATTTTTACGCCACCCTCGATTAAGCGCACGATATCTGTTGGGTTGGTTACCAACCAAAGAATATTTTTGCCCGCATATTTCGGGTTGTGATACACCTTAATGGCTTTGTCTACAGGAATCACATAAGCTTTCAAATGTTCAGGGGCGATTTGGAGTAATAAATCACGACGAAGCGCATCATTCGCCACATCATCATTTACCGCAAAAATCGCTTCACATTTCACTGCTTTCGCCCAAGAGGTCGCTACTTGACCATGGATTAAACGGCTATCAATACGCAATAAGGAAATGTTCATATTGCCAGAAAGTGCGGTTGGATTTGGAGAGGTTTTTGGTGCTTCAGCTGGTTTAGCAGTTGGCGTTGGAGCAGGCTTGCTTTCTTTAGGTTGACGGAAGGATTTCACAGCAGCGACCCCGACTTCTTTCGCGGTTTCTACCAATTCATCTAAGCTGGCGCCATCTTTGGCATCAAGCACTTCTAGCAACATCGGTAGATTAATGCCGGTGACGATATCGGTATTATCCCTTTCACTGGCCACTCGGCTTGCCGCGTTGTATGGGCTACCACCAAATAAATCAACCAGAAAGAGCACCGGTTCATTTTCTGGCAGCGTGGCAATAATCGCATTGTATTTCTCGATTAAATGCTCACCGCCTTCACCCGGTAAGAAAGTCACGACATGGCAGTTTTCATCTTCGCCATACACCATAGCGGCGGAATTGACGATTTCTTCAGAAAACTTACCGTGTGTTGCAACGATAATGTGGGTCATGGATATTCCTCCCATTGAGTTGATAAAATCAGTCTATTTTGCTTTCAATACGCATTGCGCAAACGATTGCTCTGAATGGAGCTTAGTGTATGGATTTGAAGATTAGCGTCAAATAAAGAATAGTCAAATGGTGATCAAGATCAAATAAACAGGTAAGATGACTTACAACTTTTGAGGTATTTGTGAATGAAGTACAAAGTGCGGTTGATTTTGGGCCGATTTTGCCGAATAGAAAGCATTTCACGGTAAATTAGAAAAGGTTAAAATAAACTAAATTTTATGTTGGGAGTTTCGATGTTTTTTGTTTATCTCATTGTCGCTTTAGCGGCAGGCGTAGCACTCGCGACGCAATCAGCGATTAATACGCAATTGGCGAAAGCCATGAGTGGCGAAGCGGTAATTGCTACCTTTATTTCTTTTGCGGTAGGCACGATTTTTCTCTTTTTTATCGCTTTGGCTAAAACTGATTTATGGGGCAATCTATCCACGATCCCATCACAACCTTGGTGGAAATTAATTGGTGGGGTACTCGGCGCAGTTGTCGTGTTCACAACCGTTTTACTTGCACCTAAATTAGGCATTACTGCGATGTTATTTTTTATCATCGTCGGACAATTAATTACGGCAACAACTATCGATCATTTTGGTCTTATCGGTATGCCGATCCGAGAAGTAAATATCACAAAACTCATCGGATTAATTATTGTCGCCTTTGGATTGGTATTTTATTTCTTTGGGGATAAGTTGGTTGAGCTATTTGGGGCAAGATAGGATAGAATACGCCTCTATTTATTGATTAATCGCGTAATTGGGGAAACTATGCGAAAGCGTTGCCTGTGGGTGTTGATTATTTTGTTGCTATTGATCGTAATAAGCATTGGCTTATTACGCGTTTTTGCGACCCCGAAACGTGTAGCGCAACTTACCAATCATTTTTTAGCACCGCATTATCACATTGAATTAGCCGATGACTGGCAATGGGAAACCACAGGTTTAACACTGCCAGAGCTAAAAGTGAAAACTGACCAATGTACGCTAGTGAACCTGAATAATACTCAGGTGACTTGGTGGAATACGCATAGTCTTGATGTTGAAAAGGCTAGCTTGAATTATGATTGTTTAACCCATTTACCCAGTGATAATGCTGAAAAAACACCGCCAAATTTGACCGCACTTTGGGCAGCATTGCCTATTTCTCATGTCAACGTTAAACACTTTCAATTAACGAATGCCAAAGCCTTGACACAAGGGGCTTTAAAACCTTTCTTATCGGCTGATTGGGCGTTAGACGCAAACTATAATGGCAACCAATTAGCCCTTGAGGCTCAAGCCAATAATGACGGGCTTGAGCTGCATCATCAATCCACTGTCACGCCACAAGATGGTATTTTCCAATGGGCGGGAAGTGCCGACATCAAACAAGCGGGAGATAAAACCTACGATCTTCATTTCTCTGCGAATTTTGATCCTGATCTTTCTCAACTCCCTCAACAAGGCAATGCCTTACTTAACTGGAATAACCCAGAACTAGCCGTCACAAAAGGCGAGGCAAAAGTGTCGTGGCAAGGGGCGGATGGCCAGTTAAATGCTCAAGATTTAACGGCGAATTCGCCTCTGTTAGATGTGCCTTTCGTGTTCACCAAAGATGGCTTGGATATTTCGTGGGGGAAATTTTATTGGACCTTCGATAGCTATCAACCGATTAAAGGCTTCCTTGGGTTATCTATTCACCGTGCGGCAGAAGGCTTATTGCCGTTAAGCATTGATATGAACGTGATCTTGCAAACCTTTGGTGAAATGGGCAAAGGGGAGATCGTGATTTCAGGCAAAAATGGCGAAATCGGCGGTGGCGATGACAATAACGAATTGGATTTTGAGCTGAAAACACGCGGGGATTTACGTTATAACGCTACCGTGGCACAAACCAATTTAACCTATCATCTCGGCGGGCTCTTTACCCATCCAGTGGTGTATTTTTACCCGGGTTCCGTCTTTAAAATGGATACCGTTCAGCCAGATACCAAGTTGCACGTTCGTTTACCGTTAGATGACATTATTATTGGTCGTTATGGTTTGGAAGGTCGTTTGCTCGCAACATTAAAGGGCACGACACCACAGTTTGAAAATCTCGATTTAAAATTAGACGGAAACGCCCATGAGTTTATTGCCGGTATTAAAACCGTGTTTGATTTGCGGGATGAAGAACATAAGTTGCAGTCTGTGGAAAAACAAGCGACAAACCGTTGGGATTGGACAATCAATGGCAGTGCAAACTGGAAATCCTTAAATACGCCAGTCAAAATGGAAGGGAAAGGTTTTTGGGAAGCGGATCATATTGAATTAAATCAGCTTTCTGCACGTTCTAATGAAGTGAAAATGAAAGAGGTGAAAATGGCACCGCTTTCGTTAGAACTCAAAGACCGACTCCGCTGGGATTATGAAGAAGAGCATATTCGAGGTTTGTTGCAAGCGAAAACAGATTGGATTGAACTGGCTTATGGCGGTCGTTTTGTTTCGCCTGTTTTCGGTTTAGGTATTGATGGTAAGAGTATCAGTAACTTCAATTTCGCAGGTGATTTAAAGGCTGGTTCGCTTGGGCCTTTAGATGTCTTGGGTGTATATCAAAATAGTGCACTTTCAGGTGAAATTAGCTGGAAAGAACAATCCGCAAAAGTGTTCCAATCACTCTTCCCACAAAAATGGAACTGGTTAATTCATGAGGGCAGCATTAAAGGACAAAGTGAATTCGCAATCAATGGCAATGGCGTGAAGATGAAGGGGGAGCTGAATCTTAAAAATGGCAAAATCACTATGCCAGATGGCGAGATTTATGGCTTGAATATTCATTTCCCAATGAATTATGAAAACTCGGCATTGCAAGTGTCTTCGAGCAAACCAATCTATATTTCGACTCACAATATTCGCTATGGCGCGCTTTTCGTCGCAAATGGGGAATTGGATTTATTTGGGCGTTATCCGAATACCATGAAAAATCCGCTTACTTTGAGAAATGTGAAACTTTCCTTATTTGATGGCGTATTGACGGTGCCTCAGCTCAGTTTCCCACAAAGTAAAATGGCGACGCTTTCTTTTACCAATATTGATTTAGCCCAAGTGTTAGCCTTGGCACAATATAACCAAGTAACCTTGACCGGCCGCGCCAATGCGACCCTGCCATTTTGGCTTGGTCACAAGGAATGTTTGATTTGTAATGGTACATTGGAACAAGTGGGAAATGTGTCCATCAAATTAACCGATGAAATGGTGAAAGGGTTGAAAAAAGGCGGTTGGACAGAAAATATCTTGGTGGATTTATTAAAAGAAATGGAACTGCAAAATTCCCATGCAGCGGTGACGCTCGATCCGAAAGGACAAATGACATTGCGTGCGAGTATTAGCGGATTTAATCCAACCAAGCGAACCAATAATCCGATAACGTTAAATTATACGCACCAAGAAAATATGTTTGAATTGTGGAATATGATTGACTATGGCTCGCAATTTGAACAAAATCTGCAATATAAACTTTATAAGCAATTAGACAAGACAAATGATAAAACACCTTAAATTTCAACCGCACTTTTTTATTTTTGCGGCAATATTTACACTTACAGCTTGCACACCAACTATTCAATTGGATACACCAAAGGAAGGCATCACCATTAATATGAATGTGGTGGTGGACCATAATATTAAAGTCGAAATGGATGAAAAATCTCAGAAAGCCGTGGGTGAAGTAGAGCCTGTGAAGAAATAATCGAATAAATTGAAAAGGCCATCTGAATGTTAGATTTCAGATGGCTTTTTTTTAAAGTGCGGTTAGATTTTAAAGTGTTTTTGACTGACAAACTTGTTTGTTAATCATAAATAAGTGACAATGCAATTTATCAATCAAAATAAACAAAAAATGACAAAACGATAAAATCGTAAAGGAATATGCAATGAGAAAACTAATACTAGTATTGTTTGGTTTAACTGCTTTAAATACCTATGCCGATGTGACTCAAGGCGCTTTGCAGAATAACCCTGCTTTATGTGCTTATGGTCACAATCCGAATTGTGGTGGAAATGCTGGAGGTTACACTCCCCAAGTACGTGTAGAGCATATTACGATCTATCACCCTCCAAAATTTGGAGCTTTAGCACTCAACACAAAAACTAGGCATCTTGCAGGCGCACTAAATAAAGATACCCTAGAAGAGGCAAAACGCGAAGCTATAAATTTCTGTAAGCAGGGTAGTGGTGATAAAAACTGTAAAGTTATTCAATGGAGTAGAAATGGTTGTGTCGCAGCAGCTGAAGGGAAGCTAGGTAATAAATTTCATCTTGTAACAGGAGCAGGAAAAGTGGGAGAAGCTGAACGAGAAGCACTTAATGGTTGTAGAAATAATGGAGCCAAAAATTGTAAAATTGTTATGCCGGAAGGTTGCTCCCTTCCCCAGTAATATATCTCTTCCAAAGGCTGTCTGAAAGTTATTTTTCAGACAGCTTTTTTCTTTTAAAGTGCGGTCAGATTTTACGAAAATTTTACTTAAAATTTACTTCATTTACAGTTTATTATCTTTATATTTAGGCGTATGATGATTATTAGTTTTACATAACCCCTAAATTTATTTAGGTAAATATATTATTTCTATTTAATTGGAGATTGAATGATGAAAAAATTACTCACAACAGTACTTTCTGCGGCAGCGATTGCTGTACCTTTTTTTGCTTCTGCGAATACTGCGCCACAAACAGAACAAAGTGCAGTACAACCGGAAAAAGCAAAAGGCGTTTGGATTGATGTACGTTCAGCCGAGGAGTTTAACGCAGGTCATTTACAAGATGCGGTGAATATTCCACATGATAAAATCATTGAAGGTGTTAAAGCGATTGGCTCAGATAAAGATGCACCGATCAACCTTTACTGTCGTAGCGGTCGCCGTGCTGAAGCCGCACTCACTGAGCTGAAAAATGCAGGCTATACCAATGTAACCAACCACGGCGGTTATGAAGATTTGGTTAAAAAAGGTTTGAAATAAACAACACATCATTTAACGTAAAAATCCCCTAGATTAAGCATTTAGGGGATTTTTATTATAAAGAGCGGTCAAATTTTTAAGTGTTTTGCAAATCATCTTAAAAACTTGACCACTTGCATCATTATCAAGACCGCAGCCGTCTGAAACATTGATAGACCGGTTACTGATGTCCGCTTTCTGCTACTTTTGTCCATTTTGCCAATATCTGCTTCATCTGTGCCTGAGGGATGAAGCGGGCCATCCGTTCTACTTCCTTGCCTTGATAAAACAGCAGCCATGCAGGTGCGGTCAGCACGTGGAAACGTCCTGCCATTTCGGGTATTTCAGCAATATCGGCTTTTACGGCATACACATTTCCTTCCTCCGCCAAAGCTGAGTCAAGCTGGGCATCCACGACCGTACAAACACCGCAGCTTGGGGCTTTGATGTACAATGATACTAAAGGGTGTGTGGCGATGGTCTGTTCGATGTCTTTCAGAGTGTGTAGTTGTTGCATGTCATGTACTCCTTTGAGCGATTAAGCACGTTTCAAATTATCTACCGTGTCGTGATTGACGATGGCGGCGAATGTGCCGTCCAGTTTGGCAATTTCGGCTTTGTCTTCATCGCTGAGGGCAAAAGTCCACCGCTTCAAGTTGATGTTTTATCATTAACCGAACACTTTTTTCAAGTGTACTTGATAGTCTGCTAAGTATTGTTCTACTTGTGGATTTTTAACTACATCGTTACATGTAAATGTCGGTAGACGGCTCATACCGAGGAATTCGTTGAGTTTATGAAAGTGCATGTACAAGTCATCCACTCCTTTTCCTTCAAAAAAATCGCCTTCACGGGTGAACGCTTCAATCGGCGCATTCCAAGTAAGCGAAAGCATGTGTTTTTTGCCTTGCAATAAACCACCTGTACCGAAGCCTTCGGTCGGGCTGACACGATGACGGCCATCACTGTGGTAAAGCTTGCCGTGTCCAGCGATAAATACTTCGTCTATGTATTTCTTCACTGTCCAAGGCTCGTGCATCCACCAAACAGGCATCTGCCAAATCACGGCATCCATCCACAAGAATTTTTCGATTTCTGCCTCAACATCATAGCCAGCATCAATCACAGTTTCTTTTACATTGTGTCCAAGTGCGGTCAAAACTTCTTTTGCTTTTTTGTGAAGCGTGTTGTTTAACTCACCATGCGAATGGCCGAATTCTTTACCACCGTTTAATAATAAAATGTTCATTTTTACTCCTAGAATAAATAATTTATAAAAAAAGGATGTGATGTTTACGGATATTGTCTTCTGTTTACTCTCATGAAAGTGTAGTCATTTTATGATTTGTTTTTATTGAGATAAATAGGGTTTAGCTTTATGATGTAATGAATTAAATTCACTAATAAAAGAGAGTTTAAAGAGAAAATGCAGAACTTTAACGAACTGAATTATTTTTTGACGTTGGCGCAAACGCAGAGTTTTGTGAAGGCAGGGCAGCTTTTGGGGATTTCTTCTTCGGCGTTGAGCCACAGCATAAAAAATCTGGAAACACGACTGAACCTGCGCCTGCTCAACCGCACTACGCGCAATGTGTCGCTGACCGAAGCCGGGCAGCAGCTTTTCGACCAACTTTCTCCACTTTATCAAGCCATAAACCAAGAAGTCGATGCATTAAATGATTTTTTGAATACGCCATCAGGATTGATTCGCATCAATGCCCCTGTAATAGCAGCGGAAGCCGTGTTGTATCCAAAATTAAAGCCAATTTTGAACCAATACCCGAAAACCCGCTTGGAAATCGTGGTGGACGATCGTTGGGCAGATATTGTGAAAGAAGGATTTGATATGGGCGTTCGGTTAGGTAACAAGGTAGCGAAAGAGATGATTGCGGTGCCAATTTCCGCACCGCTCAAAATGGTATTGGTTGCCTCGCCCGATTATTTGGCACAACACGGTTCACCGAAAAATATTGATGATCTGCAACAACACCGCCTTATCGGCATAAAACTCTCCGGTGAACACGGCACGGAGATACAGTGGGAATTCAAATACAAAAAAGAGCTGATTACGTTCACGCCAAAATCGCAGTTTTCCATCAACAATCATCTGCGTCTGCAAGCCGTTTCAGACGGCCTTGGCATTGCGTGGATAGCACATATGAGCGTAGCAGATGCACTCAATTCGGGGCAGTTGGTCGAGCTGTTGCCTGAGTATGCTATGACTTACGAACCGCTTTACCTCTATTACCCCAGCCGCCGCGGGCATTCCAATGTGTTTAAGCTGATTGTGGATGCGCTAAAATTAAAAGCTGTCTGAAATTTCAGGCGGCCTTTTTCATAACAAAGTGCGGTCAGGTTTTCAGGTATTTTTGCAAATTCTCTTTAAAAGATGACCGCTTGTATTTTTTTAATTATTTTCCTTTCTTCTGACGCATCAACCAATCACGGGCGGGTTCGAGCAAATAGGCGTAATCAAACGAATACATATGCTCCGCTCCTTTGTGAGTGCTGTTTTCTGGAATCACCGTATTCGGCGTGAAGCGGATAAAGTTGATGCGTTTGCCTTGGGCGAGCATTTGTTGGACTTTTGCGTCTTGTTCGGTCTGCGGTAGTTTGGCAGAGAACTCCGTTTCAGCGTAGCTGACTTTATCTTGTTTCAGCATTTTTCCAACTTGAGCCATGCCTGCAGAGGCTTTTGGATCGGCAGCCGAAACGGTATAAATAAACTTCGCTTTCTCCAATGGTTTTAAAACATTGATATCCCATTGACTACCGACAAACATAGAAGCCGCAAAGAAGTTAGGCTCGATACTATTTAGGTAGAATGAAATCATACCACCCATGGATTGACCAGTGGTATAAACACGATTGGCATCAATCGCTTTTTCGGCGATCAGATTTTTGACAAGGCGTAAGGTCATGGGGACTTCTTCAGTTGTTTCCCATTTATCGTTGACTGCCGTTTCGGTGTAAGACGGTACAAGGACAAAGGCTGGGTATTTCGCCTGCGCTTCATCGGTTGCCCAGATGATGCCGCCGTAGCCTTGCATTAGTGGGGCTTTCACACCTTTTCCTGCTGTGCTGGCATCTGCGATAAACATGACTAACGGATATTTGCGACCCGGCTCAAGATTTTTCGGGGTGTACAGGTTGTACTGCATTTCTTTGCCTGTTTTGGGATCTTTAAACGTTAACACTTCAAAACGTGGTGCAATTTGTTCACGCAAGGCAAGCAAGCGACTATCGTAGGATTTATCCGCGCCGCCGTATTGTTTGTCCCAAGCGGAATTTTGCGTGTTTTGAGTCGTCACTGCTTTTTCAGTCGCATTTGAGGTGGCGTTGCAAGCGGCAAGCAACAAGCTTGCGGCGATAATTGTTACGGTTTTCTTCATCATGGAAACTCCTTAAATTTTGTAAGAAATCGTCAATGTGTTTTGATGCCTAAACGGTTCAACGCATCAATCGCTGGCTGGGAAATATGGTCGCCTCGTTTAGCAGACTCTTGATACCAATGTACGGCTTTGGTCATGTCTTTTGCCGTGCCGATGCCGTTTTCGTAGCAATGGCCGAGCCAGTATTGCCCGGTGATGTCGCCCTCTTCTGCCGCTTGCATGAAGTAGGCAAAAGCAGTTTTCGCATTCCTGGCGACACCTTCGCCGTTCAGATACATCAAGCCCAGATAACGCGGCGCTTTCATATGCCCCGCCTGTTGAGCTTGCTCAAAGTAGGGCATTGCATGTTGGTAATCCTGTTTTTGATACAAGGCGATGCCTTCGTCCAACAGGGCTTTTGCCTGTTCATTATGTTGCGGAACGGTGGAACAGGCGGCGAGAAGGGTTGTAGCGACGAGCGCGGATAGTTTGGATTTCATAAATCACTCCCTAACATGTATCGCAAATTGAAATAATAGTACAAAGTTTCGTTTTAGACATCAAAGTGCAGTCAGATTTCAAGGCTTTTTATTTATCCCTTCACCAAAACAATGCATTAAGCAATCCAATACAATGCGTACTTTTGCTGATTGGGTGCGATGCGCGGTGGTGGCATAAAGGGTGCGGCTGGGAAGTTTGTGCAAATAGTCTGGGGAAGCACAAATCAAGGTTTGCCATTGTGCCAATGGGCGCGAGATGCTGTCGGCGTGAGGCTGCGTGTGGTGCGGTTAAGTAATTTGACATCGTAATAATTTTCCAGCTTGCGAATGGCTTGACTGATTGCGCTGGCAGTCATGCCCAAATTCGCCTCATCCGGTATTTGTCGTGAACTTCCCGGCTGTTTGGACTATAGTAGAACCGTATTTGAATAACAAATAATGAAAGGAAAACAAAATGCTTAAATTATTTACTTTACCCGGTGAAGGTAAAATTCACAGTCCATCACCTTTCGCTTGGAAAACTGAAGCGATGCTGCGTTTATCCGGCTTAGATTTCGAAAAAGAATATGTTGCCGATCTTAGCAAAATGCCTAAAGGCAAAGTTCCGGTATTGCAAGATGGCGAGAAGTTGATTCCTGATAGTTCTCTCATTCAGCGTTATCTAACCGAAACCTACGGCATTGATTTAGATAAACATTTAACGACTGAACAAAAAGCGATTGCTGAAGCCTTTCGCCGTATGACAGAAGAACATCTATATTGGACGGGCGTATATAACCGTTTCGTCGATCCTCTCAGCAAACCATTTATGATGAAGGCAATGTTTGATGGCATGCCGACCGAACAAGCCGAAGCGATTTTTGCTGTGTTACAGGAAAACGCAAAAAAAGAAATGTACGGACATGGTATCGGAAGACACACGCAATCCGATATTTACGCCTTCGGAAAAGGAGATTTAGACGCCATTAGCAACTACTTAGGCACAAAATCCTACTTTTTCGGCGAAGAATTAACCTCCGTTGATGTGTCCATCGTGCCTGTTGTTGCAAACCTGATTCTTACCCCCATCGACACTGAAATTGCGCTATATGCAAGAACCAAAGCAAATTTAGTCGCCTATATTGAACGTTTCGATCGGGCAGTATTTGGAGAATAAAGCAAGAAATCAAAGGCCGTCTGAAAATTCAGACGGCTTTTTTATGTGAAAGTGCGGTCAGGTTTTTAGGTATTTTTGTAAATCATCTTCAAAATCTGACCGCTTGTATTTTTACTTTAATTTAACTGTAGTAATCCCTTATTTAAAGCCGTTTTTTTAATGTCGGCAATATTGCATCCCAAGCAGTTAAAGCCTCTTTCTCATTGAGTGGCGAACCCTTGGTATTTTTCTTATTAGTACCGAAAGTCATCTTAAATCTCACACTACCATCATCTTTTTCCCAGATAAATAAATATCGATTTCCCTGCCACTTAACCAGTTTTTCACTGCCGGTCATACCATTAATATCGCGTTTTCCTTTGCGGATGGTGCTGTATTTCGCCCACGAGAAGAGTTTATCCAAACCACTATCTTTAGCGAAAAGATCTCGTTCTAATAGTGATTTATCACCTTCCTCCAAAGATCCACCTGTCGTTAGCTCGGCATAAACGTCTTGATAGTCTTTGATTTTGATGCCCGCACTGCCAAAAAACGGCTCAGTTCCCTTATCGGCAATAAACCCTTCTGTTAAACAGACCCCCTGTTGCTGTGGCATTTCAGTATCTTTACGATCTCTCAGCTTGTCGAAAAAATCATTCCGCATATGCCCAATAGCTTCGTCAACTTTACTTTTTTCCAGTTGCTTAAGGTTTGGGGGAGCTTTGCCATTAACAGGCATAATGCTTGAAAGGGTTTTAATGGAATAGGCATCATTCTTGCCTAACTTGAAATAGAAATAGACATAATAGATCATGCCTTTTAGGTGCTTTGACACCGAGTGTTCCCATGAACCAGGAGCCTGTGTGACCATCGCTATCGCTTTATTAGGAATAACCGTGCGGTTTTCTATAAAACTCTCGTTTCCGTTATATCCTTTTTCTTTAACCTCTAATACAGATTCTACTTCCAGATTCCAATAATCTGGTCGCACAATTATCTGCCAACCATTGTATTTAAGCCAGCCCGTCCCACTTATACGGTTAGATGGTAAGTTAATTTGGTAACGCCCGCTGCAAAATGGCTGTTCAGTCCAATACGTAGCCGCTTTTTGAGCATAATTGCTCGCTGTATTTTCTAGTGCTGAGTGAGTTTGGGCATGTTGACTGCAAGAAGACAACATAACACTAGTTAAAACAGTGCTATAAAACATTAGTCTAGAACATTTCATCTTCGGCATGTGATTTCTTCCTTACTGTAAATTTGAGAATGTTAAATAAAATGGAAATTCTGCTAATACTTTTCTTTCCATATTGATCTTAATAGATGAGTTTACATGCTTTAAGTGTAAAGTACAACTCTTCACTATTCAAAACGGTATCGAGTTAATTAAGAGAGGATTCAATACATTTTAGGGAGAATAAAAGGCCTTTTGACATTTCAAAAGACCTTTTTCACGCCAAAGTGCGGGCAGATTTTCGTTTACTAAATACAATAATCTTCTTTTAATAAGTGACGATAGGCGTAAAGATAAGATGCACCGACAAATGCTGCACCACCCGTGACATTGCCTAAAAAGACAGGAATCATATTGAAGAAGAATTGGCTCCAAGTCACATTAGCACCAGCAAAAATCCCGGCAGGAATAATAAACATATTAGCGACAAAGTGTTGTAATCCGATAAGCACAAAAATCATCACCGGGAACCATATGGCTAGGATACGACCGGAGGTTTGTTTAGCGCCAAAATAGAACCAAATACCCATGCAGACCATCCAGTTACAGGCAATGGCAGAAACAAAGGCGCGACCAAAATCCATTTGCACTTTAGCTTCGGCGATAGCAATGGTTTTAGCTGAGGCGGCCCCTTCTGATAAACCGACATAATGCCCTAAGAAATATGCCATAAACAGCGCACCGAGCAGGTTGCCCAAACTCACTACAATCCAGTTACGAAATAATTTTTTAAGGCTTACTCTTTTTGTTAAACGGCCTAATGCCATCATCATCATATTTCCCGTGGCTAATTCACCACCACCGATTAGAATACAAATCAAACAAATAGGAAACACGGCTGCACCAAGTAATGTTGATAGCCCACTCCACTCTGGAGGAATACCGCTCACGACTTTTAAATAGGCCATATAACCAAAACTCACATAGCCGCCCCCTAAAAAACTTAAAATAGCCAGTGTTTTTAGGTGTCCTTCCGACTTAGCATAACTTTTATCAATAACATCTTGTAAGATTTCATGGGGATAAAGATCGCGATGCTGCATAATTGTACCTCTAGTGAAAATAAGACGGTAAAAATGTAGCAAACCACATAGCAAAATCGAAAGAATTGTTAAATATATGTACTGATTTTTAGTTATAACGAAATTGAATAATAATCTGAACCTAAAATTAGGTGTCTAGGTTCTTTTTTTGAGGGGCAAAGTGCGGTCAAAATTTAATGAATTTTTGCAAGAAATTATAAAAATTTGACTGCTTGTATGTATAGAAAAAGCGTTGTTCTAGCGATATAGAACAACGCTTTTGTTTTTAAATTATATGTAACTTAAAAGGGTTGTTTCTATATAAGGAAAGAATGAAAAATAAAACTCTAATTATTTCAACTTGTTGCAATCAAATATTGATAACTTCCTTAAAAATACGTAAAAATAACCCCGATAACAGAGTAATTATATCATTATATTTTACAATATTAACGTAAAATTTTTACACATTGCTTTCAAGAGCCAACCATTTATGTTCTCTGTTTTACTTTTTGAAAATAAAAACAGAGGACTTCTATACTTTGGTGTAAATAATTCTCTTGAATAAATTTCTGTTCTATAGCTATGCTCTATTTTTGAGTTTCAAATGTAGTATGGAGTTATCAAAATTGACAACTCCATAAATAATATTCTTATTCTTTGTTTAATCTAACAAGAAAATGCTTAAATTGTTCTTCGTCGTTATTCAACTTTCCGAAAAATAACTCATCAATTTGCTCAATTAACGGAACAGCTGTTTGTAATATTTTTTCTCCTTTTGAGACCTTTGCAAAATCCCCTCAAAATCCCCTAAATTCCCACCAAGACATTTAGGGGATTTTTCATGAGCACCTTCTTCCAACAAACCGTCCAAGCCATGATTGCCAAACACATCGACCGCTTCCCGCTATTGAAGTTGGATCAAGTGATTGATTGGCAGCCGATCGAATAGTACCTGAATCGTCAAAGAACCCGTTACCTTAGAGACCACCGCGGCCGTCCAGCCTATCCCCTGCTGTCCATGTTCAAAGCCGTCCTGCTCGGACAATGGCACAGCCTCTCCGATCCCGAACTCGAACACAGCCTCATTACCCGCATCGACTTCAACCTGTTTTGCCGTTTCGACGAACTGAGCATCCCCGATTACAGCACCTTATGCCGCTACCGCAACTGGCGGCGCAAGACGACGCCCTGTCCGAATTGCTGCAACTGATTAACCGCCAACTGACTGAAAAAGACCTAAAAGTAGAGAAAGCATCCGCCGCCGTCATTGACGCCACCATTATTCAAACCGCCGGCGGCAAACAGCGTCAGGCCATAGAAGTCGATGACGAAGGACAAGTCAGCGGTCAAACCACACCGAGTAAAGACAAAGATGCCCGTTGGACAAAGAAAAACGGTTTATACAGACTCGGTTACGAAACAACATACCCGCATCGATTCTGAAATCGCTTTCAGATGGCATTTCCGTATCAAGTGCGGTCGTTTTACAACCAGTTTTTTAGCAGCCCGCGAACAAATCGTTCAGCCCTTCGGCGATGGTCGGGTGGGTGAAGATTTGGTTTTTGACATAGCGGGCAGGGACGCGGAAATCGATTGCCATTTTAAACAGGTTGATGATTTCGTGCGCTTCGGCGCAGAACAGGGTTACGCCGAGGATTTCGCCGCTGTGCGCGTCCACCACGGCTTTGAGCAGGCCGTCGGTTTGGTTGAGGATTTTGGCTTTCGGAATCGCGTCGGCTTTCAGTTTCAACACTTTCACCTCGCGCCCCGATTGCTGCGCGGCGGTTTCGGTTAAGCCGATATGGGCGAGCGGCGGCTCGGTAAAGGTGGCGGTCGGGAACGGGGTGCGGTCGGCGCGGTTGCGTTTGCCGTCGCCGAAAAGCTGTTCGCGCACGATGCGATAGTCGTCGAGCGAGATGTAGGTGAACATCGGGCTGCCCGCCACGTCGCCCATCGCCCAGATGTGGTTTTTGCCTTGCACGCGCAGATGGTCGTCAACGAGGATGAAGCCGCTCGGGTCGGTTTCGATGCCCGCGTTTGCCAAGCCCAATCCTTGCGTGTTCGGCACGCGGCCTACGCCCACCAGCACCGCGTCGGCGGTAAATTCGCCTTGCGAGGTGATGACGCTGGTGTCCGCCGTATTGTCGCGGAACGCTTCAATTTTCACGCCTTGCAACACCTTGATGCCTTTGCTGTTTAATACGCGCAGCATTTCTTCGGCGATGTCGCGATCTTCACGCGGCAGGAAGCGGTCGCCGCCATCGAGAATGGTGATTTCGCTGCCGAAAGCGTGGAACATAAAGGCAAATTCCAAGCCGATGTAGCCGCCGCCGATGATGACGAGGCGGCGCGGGCGTTCGTTCAGCGCGAGTACACCGGTGCTGTCCAGTACGCGCGGGCTGTCTTCGCCCGCTACGCCCAGGCGGCGCGGGGTGGCACCGGTGTTGATGAAAATGCGTTCGGCGGTAAGGGTTTGCTCGCCGCCGTCTGGGTCAGTCAGTTTGACCGTGCGATCATCGAGAAACTCGGCGCGCGCGTTGAGCACGGTTACGCCGTCCAGATTGTCCAGTTTGGCGAAATTGGCGGCGCGCAATTTCGGAATCAGGGTGTTTTTCGCGTTCATCGCCGCCGCAAACACCGCCGCTTTGTCGGCGTTATGCCCGCGCTGCTCGCTCTCGACAATCAGTTTTTTGCTGGGAATACAGCCGATGTTGATGCAAGTGCCGCCGTACATCTGCGCCGACTGTTCCACCAGCACGACCTGTTGCCCGTGTTTCGCCAAATCCGCCGCCAGCGTTTTGCCCGCTTTGCCAAAGCCGATAATAAGATTTTGTGTGTGCATAATTTGTCTCCGTGAAATGATGGATTGCGCACCAATTATAGACCTTATCGATTTGTTTTTACATAAGACCTTTGCAAAATTCCCCCAAAATCCCCTAAATTCCCACTAAGACATTTAGGGGATTTTTTATGACTACCTTCTTCCAGCAAACCGCCCAAGCCGTGATTGCCAAACACATCAATCGCTTCCCTCTATTGAAGTTGGATCAGGTGATTGATTGGCAACCGATCGAACAGTACCTGAACCGTCAAAGAACCCGTTATCTCCGAGACCACCGCGACTGTCCCGCCTATCCCCTGTTGTCCATGTTCAAAGCCGTCCTGCTCGGACAATGGCACAGACTCTCCGATCCCGAACTCGAACACAGCCTCACACTGCAAATGCTTGATCCCGAAATCGCCATTGAGTTTGACAGCGACCCCAAACAGGCACGCGCCAGCCGCCAAGACGCGCTCAAAGATGCCGCCACACGTAAAATCTGGATAGCTGGCGCACATATGCCCTTCCCTGGCATCGGACACATCCGTGCCGAAAGCAACGGCGCTACACTTGGCTGCCGGTGGAATATACCCCGATCGAAATCGACGGCAAAGTGCAATAATTTAACAAAAACCGACCGCACTTTTCTTAGAGGAAGCCGTCAAATGACGACTTTTTTGTGTTACGGCGATTTTCCTTTATAATACGAAAAATTTTTATGAATTAACAAAGGCAGGAATTATGGCGGTAGAAGCAGCTAACGGCGATTTATTGCACGTGGTGGAGTTATTGGGGGCGGCGGTAGTTGCCGTGCCGTTATTTAAACGTTTAGGTCTAGGCTCGATTCTGGGTTATTTGGCTGCGGGGCTGGTTATCGGACCCTTCGGATTAAAGCTCGTTACCGATTCCCACGCTATTTTGCATATTGCGGAATTCGGCGTGGTGATGTTTCTGTTTTTGATCGGGCTGGAAATGAAGCCGTCGCATTTATGGAAATTGCGTAATCAGATTTTCGGCTTGGGTACCCTGCAGGTGACTTTTTCCAGTCTGTTCCTTACCCAAATCGGGCTGGCTTACGGTTTTTCTTTAGTGATGTCGTTTATTTCGGCGGTAGGTTTTACACTCACCTCCACCGCAATGGTCATGCAGATTATGGACGAACGTCATGAAATCAGCACACCGTAAGGTCAGCGCATTGTCTCCATTTTGCTGTTTGAAGATTTGCTGATTGTGCCCATGCTGGCGATTGTAGCATTTCTAGCGCCCGATAATCCCAATGCCGTTGCCGATGCCGTACCGCTATGGCAGAAAATCGGTGTTGCCGCGCTTTCTTTGGCAGCGTTGATTGCGACAGGTATTTGGCTGCTCAATCCGCTGTTTAAAATTCTGGCAAAATCCAAAGCACGCGAGGTGATGACTGCCGCCGCGCTGCTGGTGGTACTCGGTGCGGCTTATTTAATGGAGCTGGGCGGTCTGTCTATGGCGATGGGTGCGTTTCTGGCGGGAGTGCTGCTGTCGGAATCCGACTTCCGTCATCAGCTTGAAGCGGATATCGAACCGTTCCGAGGCCTTTTGCTCGGGCTGTTTTTCTTAGCTGTCGGGATGTCGCTGGATGTGGCAACGGTGCTCAATAACTGGAAGGTAATTCTTTCCGCCACTGTACTGATGATTATCTTGAAATGCCTTGCCATTTATGGAGTGGCGCGTTTTGCCAAAGCAAGCCATCACACCGCGATACACCGCGCCGTACTGATGTCGCAAGGCGGTGAATTCGCCTTCGTATTACTCGCCTCCGCTGCCGTACAACGGGCGATTAATGCGGAAGTGCTAGCGAATATGACGGCAATCGTGGTGCTCTCCATGATTATGACACCCTTCAGCGTTATGCTGTTCGACCGCTATTTCAAAGAATCCCGCGCAGCTGCGGCAGTGGACGATGTGGAAGAACATGCGGGCGAACTCAAGGGCAACGTGCTGATTATCGGATTCGGGCGCATGGGGCAGGTGGTCAGCCAAATGCCGCTAGCCTACGGTGCCACCATTTCCATTCTGGACAACGATCCTGACACCATCAACGTCGCACGCGAATACGGTTTCAAAGTCTATTACGGCGAAGCCACCCGCGCCGACGTGCTGCATGCCTGCGGCGTAGAACACACCGACATCGTAGCGGTATGCGTGGACGACGGAGAAAGTGCGGTCAGAATTGTGGAAAATATTCATCATATCAACCCGAACGCCAAGGTGTTCGTGCGCGCCTGGGACAGACGCAATGCGCTGGCCCTAGTGAAAGCGGAAGCGGATTTCGTAGTGCGCGAAACCTTCTATTCTTCCATGAAAATGGGCGATGAAATTGTCAAGGCATTGGGTGCTAGCGTGCAGGAATTACGTGCCGTACACGACAAAGTACGCGACGCCGACAAAGAACGCTTCGCTTTGGAAATTGCCGGCAAGGAATTTGAAGGGCGCAGATTACTGTTGGGGAATATAAAGAAAAATTCGTAAAATAGACCGCACTTTTGTAGCTGCAAGCGATGGAATTTAAGCGAAAAATTGCAAAAATTCCACCGCACTTTTTACGCCCGTTCGGAACGCAGGCGGTGTTGGCGGATGTTTTTCAGCAGGCGGAACAGTTCCGCCCACGCGGAGCGTTTCGGCTGCGGGGTGTTGCCTGTGCCGATGAGCTTCATTTGATAAGCATACCAGCCCAGTTCGAGGAAGACGCCATAAGCCTCCAGCGCCAGTATCTGAACTAAACGCAGCTACTGATTTAAGCTCGCCTCCATAGCCTAGTTCCCAGCCTTTCCAGTCTTTTTCAGTAGCATTTGTCATATTAAAGTTAATAGCTTTGGATGTATGATTATAGACTTCAATCGGCAAGCTACTCGTATCTAAATGACTGCTACACGCAGTCAGAAATGAAGATAAGCCTACAAATAATAATGCGATTATTTTTTTCATAGTTTACCTTTTATATTTATAAAAATAATTAGAGTGAACTCTATCTATTATACATTTGGTGTACCAGCAAGTCATCATGTGATTACTGAATTCTTATTCAGTGATAGTGATCTATTTCTCTAATTTCGCTTTAAAGCTTACCACTGCGTTTTTTTCTTCTAAAGTGCGGTCGGTGGTGGAACAATGTCGTCCAAGTTAGAAACGGTATAAGGAAACATCGTTTGTTACATTTTTCTATAAATCAAAATCCGCGTAAATTCAGTCGGGTAGTCCAATCTGAATGTCGTACCGGGTGAATGGTAGAGACGAAACTCAACGGTAACGTTAGGGTATTTATCGATAGAAAATTCATAGGATGTGAAAAAATATGTGGTTTCATCAAAAACTCTTCTCAATGTTTCTGATTTTTCCTCACTTTTTTTAAGATTCAGATGAAAGTATTTTGTCAATTCATCTTTGTCAAATAGGATATTGATTGAACCTTTGCTTTCATCCCAATAGAGATTAAGTTTCGTATTCTGTTTTAACTCTTTAGGTACAACCAAATGAACTTTTGATTTTTCCAAAGTGTAGCTTGTATAACCGTTTTTCATGTTTGTATGAGTAAGAACGTTGATATTCCTACGTTTATATTGCAATAAATCAGGATCAACAGATTGTTTTTTCTCCATAATTTCAGATGCAATATCAATCATTTCTGCTAAATAGGCTTTTTCCAATTGGATTTCGGTTTGTGTCATGGAAAATATATTTTGCGAATAGAACAATAAAAAAATAACAGATAATTTCGAAAGGATTTGTTTAAAATTTCCCATATATTCTTACTCCTAAAGATGTTCAAAGGAAATAAAGCAAAGATACATCGTTTTCTTTTTCCTGATTCGAGTGATGTTGCCCATCTAAGAAATGTTCTCCTTGATATCTATACTATTTTCCAGTATTCAAATAAAGATATATTAGATTCGGATGCGGTGCAATAAATTGAATATTTATTGCGTTTTAGTGCTTGATCGAGATAAGGCATACGAATAATTGATGTCAAAATGAGAGATAAAAAGAGACCTTTCAATGAAAGGCCTCTCTTCGTATAGATAATCTTGTATCAATACAATTTAGAATGGAATGTTGTCATCAAATGCGTCCATTGGTGGCTCAGCTTGTGGCGCTGGCGCAGATTGTGCTGGACGAGATTGATAGCTTGGCTGTGGTGCTGGTTGTGCAGGTGCATAACCGCCCATCTCTTGATTACGACCACCTAACATTTGTAAGTTATCACCTTGGATTTCAGTGGTGTAACGATCTTGACCATTGTTATCTTGCCATTTACGGGTTTTTAAACGACCTTCAACATAAACTTGTGAACCTTTGCGTAAGTATTGTCCCGCAATTTCCGCTAAACGACGATATAACACGATACGGTGCCATTCGGTCACTTCACGGCGTTCGCCTGTGTTTTTATCTGTCCAGCTTTCACTTGTTGCCACGCTAATATTTGCTACTGCTTCGCCATTTGGCATCGTGCGGATTTCAGGATCATTACCTAAATTACCCACGATGATTACTTTATTAATACCTGCCATAGAATCCTCTATATTTTAGAAATAAGGTGAAAAATTTTGGCTATTTTGCCTTAAATGAAACAAAAGATCCATAAAAATTAACTGGATATTTGCACAGATATTGAAATATGCGATAATGGTCGCAATTTTTGAATTTATTTTCTTAAGGCAATCGCTTTTTTTATGGATACTATCGACATTCGTGGGGCTAGAACCCACAACCTCAAAAACATCAATTTAACCATTCCGCGCGATAAATTAATTGTGATTACAGGCTTGTCTGGTTCGGGCAAATCTTCTTTAGCATTTGATACGCTTTATGCGGAAGGGCAGCGCCGTTATGTGGAATCGCTTTCTGCTTATGCGCGTCAATTCCTTTCTTTGATGGAAAAACCTGATGTGGATTCGATTGATGGATTATCACCAGCGATTTCTATTGAGCAAAAATCTACTTCTCATAACCCGCGTTCAACCGTGGGCACTATCACCGAAATTTACGATTATCTGCGTTTGCTGTTTGCTCGCGTAGGGGAGCCGCGTTGTCCTGATCATGATGTGCCATTAACGGCACAAACCATCAGCCAAATGGTGGATAAAGTTTTAAGCTTGCCTGAAGAAAGCAAAATGATGTTGCTAGCGCCCGTAGTGAAAAACCGTAAAGGTGAGCACGTTAAGCTGTTAGATAGTTTAGCGGCACAAGGTTATATTCGCGCAAGAATTGATGGTGAGATTTGTGATTTATCTGATCCACCAGAACTTGCTTTACAGAAAAAACATACCATTGAAGTGGTGGTGGATCGCTTTAAAGTGCGGTCAGATTTAGCTACACGTTTAGCCGAATCCTTTGAGACAGCTTTAGAGCTTTCGGGAGGTACAGCGGTTGTGGCAGATATGGATAATCCTAAAGCTGAAGAATTGGTTTTCTCGGCGAACTTTGCTTGTCCGCATTGTGGCTATTCTGTACCGGAATTAGAGCCTCGTTTATTCTCATTTAATAACCCGGCAGGGGCGTGTCCGACTTGTGATGGCTTAGGTGTTCAGCAGTTCTTTGATGAAAGCCGAGTGGTGCAAAATGAAAGCATTTCCCTCGCAGGCGGTGCGGTGAAAGGTTGGGATCGTCGCAATTTCTATTATTACCAAATGCTTACTTCGTTGGCGAAACATTATAAATTTGATATTGAAACGCCATACGAAGATTTGCCACAAAAAATTAAAGATATTGTGATGCACGGCTCGGGCAAGGAAGAAATTGAATTCCAATATATGAACGACCGTGGCGATGTGGTGATTCGTAAACATCCTTTTGAAGGGATTTTGAATAATATGGCACGCCGTTATAAAGAAACGGAATCCATGTCTGTGCGCGAAGAATTGGCGAAAAATATCAGTAACCGTCCTTGTGCAGATTGTGGTGGTTCACGTCTTCGCCCTGAAGCTCGAAACGTGTATATCGGCAGCATTAACTTGCCGCAAATTTCAGAGAAAAGCATTGGTGAAAGCCTTGAGTTTTTCCAAGGGCTTACCTTAACCGGTCAAAAAGCACAAATTGCGGAAAAAATCCTGAAAGAGATCAGAGAGCGATTAGAATTCTTAGTGAATGTGGGCTTGAATTATCTTTCCCTTTCCCGTTCTGCAGAAACCCTTTCAGGTGGTGAAGCGCAACGTATTCGTCTTGCGAGTCAGATTGGTGCGGGCTTAGTAGGCGTCATGTATGTGTTGGATGAACCTTCTATTGGTTTGCATCAACGTGATAATGAACGTCTGTTAAATACGCTGATTCATCTGCGTAATTTGGGCAACACCGTAATTGTGGTGGAACATGATGAAGATGCTATTCGAGAAGCCGATCATATTATTGATATTGGTCCTGGAGCAGGTGTACACGGTGGCCAAGTGATTGCGCAAGGTACCGCCAAAGAAATCATGGCGAACCCAAATTCGATTACGGGTAAGTTCTTATCGGGTGAAGAAAAAATCGAAATTCCGAAAAAACGAACCGCACTTGATAAAAGCAAACTTTTAAAATTAAAAGGTGCGACAGGGAACAATCTGAAAGGCGTGAATTTAGAAATTCCAGTGGGCTTATTTACTTGTATCACAGGGGTGTCAGGTTCAGGCAAATCAACGCTAATTAATGATACGTTATTCCCATTGGCTCAAAATGCTTTAAATCGTGCAGAGAAAACAAGTTTTGCGCCTTATAAATCCATTGAAGGCTTGGAATATTTTGACAAAGTGATCGATATTAACCAAAGTCCAATAGGCCGTACACCGCGTTCTAACCCAGCGACTTACACGGGGTTATTTACCCCAATTCGTGAATTATTTGCGGGCGTACCAGAGGCGCGTGCGCGTGGTTATAATCCAGGACGCTTTAGCTTTAACGTACGCGGTGGTCGTTGTGAAGCATGCCAAGGTGATGGCGTGCTAAAAGTAGAAATGCACTTCTTGCCGGATGTGTATGTACCTTGTGATCAATGTAAAGGCAAACGCTATAACCGTGAAACCTTAGAGATCCGATACAAAGGTAAAACTATTCACCAAGTGTTAGATATGACGGTGGAAGAAGCTCGCGAGTTTTTTGATGCCATCCCAATGATTGCTCGTAAATTGCAAACCCTAATGGATGTAGGCTTATCTTACATTCGTTTAGGTCAGTCTTCTACCACGCTTTCAGGTGGTGAGGCACAACGCGTTAAGTTAGCAACGGAGCTTTCAAAACGCGATACCGGTAAAACCCTTTATATTTTGGATGAACCGACAACCGGCTTGCATTTTGCTGATATTAAACAACTTCTCGAAGTGTTACATCGCTTACGCGATCAAGGCAATACTATCGTGGTGATCGAACACAACTTAGATGTGATCAAAACCGCAGACTGGATTGTGGATCTTGGTCCAGAAGGGGGCAGTGGCGGTGGTCAAATCATCGCGACAGGCACCCCAGAAGAGGTCGCCAAAGTCAAAGGTTCGCACACCGCGAGATTCCTAAAAGACATCTTAGCAAAAGGCTAGAAAAAACGACCGCACTTTTGAACATCATCAAAGTGCGGTTATTTTTTAACGAGACCATTGAAGGTTAATGAACAGATTGATATTATCTTCAGCATATAAACAAAGGGGGATAATATGGAATGTTCTCACCCAGTTAGTTGCCAATGCCAACCTATTGCAAAAGTGAATGTCTTAGGTGCTCAGATTTCTCATATTGAGCTGTCTTTTTCGCAGCCCATCTCGGTGTTTTCATTATCTCAAGTTTCTGTTTGGGTGAAGAGTTTAAATACTCAAAATGAATGGGTAAAACTCGATTTAAATGCTTGCCATCAAAATAATGAGAGCAATTTTATCTTATTGATTTAACCAGATGCACATTGTCTCGCCACCAAATTGTTATATTTTGATATTGAGCGATTTACTCAAGTGCGGTCGGAATTACAGCTAAAAATTGAATTTGATCAATCGCTTCATATTTCAGTATCGCAATGTCATATTCTGCCGATTCTTTGCCTTGATACCCAAGGTTTCACTCATTTTACTTATCAAGATCTCACTTGTAGTTTCTACCAACCTAAGGCTTATTTTCAATTACATCCATTAATTATTTGTTTGCACGGTGCAGGTGAAGGAGGAAATAATCAGAGCAATATATGGCGGTGACTTTCGCAAACCAATTACACCAAGATATGCTGGATTATCCTTATATTCTTGCTCCTCAATGTCCTAGTTTCTGGGTAGATAAATTTCTATTAAATGGTCAATATTATTATGGTGAACGAGATTACACCTCTGATTTATTAGCTTTAATCCAAGATACTTTGATTAAGCATCAAGATATTGATCCAAAACGCATTTATATCGTGGGTGGTTCAATGGGAGGGTATCAAGGATTACGGCTTTTTTCTGATGCACCCGATTTATTTACTGCGGCTTTAATTGCTTGTCCAGCGAAACTCCCTGCTCTAGAAAAATTACATCATTTAAAGAATAAAAAAATATGGCTTATTCATAGTGCCTTAGATGAAGTCGTACCGATTGAAAATAGCCTTAATCTGCTCGAACAAATCTACAATGAAAAATCTACACAAGCAATGTTTACGCTTTATGGAAAGGTTGTCATAGAGGGAAAAGTTATCGATCCACATTGTATCTTTTTACCTCTTTACGGCAACCAATTAACATCAGGACAAAATTCCATTTTTGAATGGTTGGGACAGCAAGGAGTTTAAGAAAAAAATAGCAGTTATTTATTTGAATCGTATCATAAAGTTGAGCTATCTCATCAATTAATAGAGATATAATTACATTCGTATACGACTTTTCTCCTTATTTTATGATAGGAGAGACCGTATTCCTGAAAACAGATTTTATTGTTTAGGATATAGGAGTGCTGAATAGGTCGTCTAGTGGGTTTTCATACAGATACAGATGTAGACTGAGAACGCTATAGTAGTTTCATAGTGAATTTTATATGTAAAAGAATAGACAGATTTTAATTGAAATGTTAATCTTAAAGCTATATTGAGTAAAAAAATCCTAAATTTTGGCTTTAAGTGGGGCTGTTATGTTAATTCAATTTTCGGTTGAAAATTACCGTTCAATTAAAAAAGAGCAATCTCTTTCGCTTGTTCGAGCTTCTGGATCCGAAATGGAAACCAATTTCTTTGAGAGTAAAGCTCCTGGTACTCCAGCACTATTAAAGTCGGCCGTAATTTATGGTGCAAATGCTTCTGGTAAATCAAATATAATCAAAGCACTGAGTTCAATGGTAGATATTGTCACTAATTCGTTTAAGAAAAATCCGAAAAGAAATATGACAACTGAAGCTTTTATGTTTGATGCGTTAGCTGAAAGGGAACCTACAATTTATGATATTTCTTTCGTTGTTGAATTTGCTAATGATGGGAATAAACTTCAGCCTACCCGTGTTGATTATGGGTTTGTTGCAGATAAAACAAAGATCTACGAAGAATGGCTAAGTGTTTATCCAAAAGGTCGAGAACAAAATTGGTTTCATCGTGAATATAATTCAGAAAAATCGGAGTATGATTGGAAATTTTCTCCTTCTTTGAAAGGGGAAAAAGAAAGCTGGAAAAAACAAACAAGAAGTGATCAGCTTTTTTTATCTAGTGCTGTTCATTTAAATAGTGAACAAATGAAACCTATTTATGAATCACTGACCGCTAGAATGCCAATTGTTCGCACGGATCGAATTAGTGATAAGATGTCAAAAGAAATATGTAAAAAATCTAAAAATGATAAATTAATTTTATTATCTTTATTACGAGCAGCAGGGATTGAAATTGATGATATTTCTTTCAAGAAACCAAAGATTGATTTTGATAATTTTCCAATAGATCTTCCTGATGAAATTAGAAAGGATATTTTAGATGGTATAGAAAGAGATATTATATCCAATCTAGAAACTTTTTTTATTTATAAAGATAATCTAGGTAATGAAAAGAAAATTAATTTAAGAAAGGAATCAGATGGAACCCAAAAATTATTTGAATTTGCAGGACTAATTCTTGCGGTATTGAACAATGGCGATACCTTGATTATTGATGAATTAAATAAGAGTCTGCATCCAGATCTTGTTAGATTCTTAGTAAAATTATTTAATTCCAAATTGAATAGAAAAAATGCTCAGCTTATTTTTACCACTCATGAAACCTCTGTATTAAGAAAAGATTTATTACGTAGAGATCAAATTTGGTTTTGCGAAAAAGATTCGGATAGAGTGACAAGCTTATATCCGCTAACCGACTTTAAACCCCACATTAGTCGAGAAGATATTGAGGAATATTATCTGAATGGTAGATATGGGGCTAAACCTGTTTTGCAGGATTTTCTTTTGCCTGAACATTTCTGGGGGGAGTAAGATCAATGTCAAAACGCAAATCTAATCGTAGTTTATATAGGCAGGATTCTAAAAAATCACCTTATGAGGTAATTTTAATTGTTTGTGAAGGAGAAAAAACGGAGATAAACTATTTTAAAGACTTAATCAAGATTGAAAGATTGTCTTCTGTAAATATAGCAGTATATTCAGGATCTGGTTCAGATCCTGTATCTGTTGTGAGAACAGCTATAGAAAAAGATAAGGAGCAGAAGATGTATCTACCCTTTGATAATATTTATTGTATTATTGACAGAGATGAGCATAAAAATTTTGATGATGCGCTACAACTAGCAAAAGATCATAAAATTAACCTTATTGTTTCTTATCCAAGTTTTGAGTATTGGTATATTTGCCATTTCAATTACTCTAGAGCTCCTATTCTCCGTACGAATAATAGGAGCCCTGGAGATAATTGTGTTCATACTCTAAAATCAGAATGGAGAAAAGTGTTTTGCGAAGAATATGAGAAAAATATTAAAAATCCTTATTCCAAGTTAAATACATATGTAGATAAAGCCTTAATTAATGCTCAAAATGCATTGAAAGATGCAAAGAGTAGCGAAGAGCTTAATCCATCAACTAGAGTTCATGAGTTAGTAGATTTTCTACGAAATATCAAGAAGTAAAGTAATCACTGTTTTAAGAGGTTCTTTAAATTATAGAAGATTTTTAATGCTATGTTACTTTCAATTTCACCAAAGGTAAATAAATCTAGAATTTGGTAGTTTAGTCGTTCTTGCTTTCTTCATGTATAAAAAAGTATGATTTCCTGTTCATGTTTTAGGTATTGTAGAAATGACATTTTACAAAATATCCTAGCTTTTCAGACTTACCAAATAACAAATTCTTGTCGTTTCAAATAGAAAAGTGCGGTTATTTTTTCGGGTGTTTTTAATGTTTGCTACTGAACGGTGGTTTAGCAAACCAAATGAGAACGACCAAGGAAATGAACGTTATCGCAGAAACTAAGAAGATTTCATTGGCACCAATAATAAAGCCTTGAGCGGTGATTTGTCTGGCAAGATAGGATTCCGTTTGTTCTTCACTTAAACCAAAACTCCCCATAGTTTGGAAGAATTGTTGGGAAATCGGATTATATGGATTAATGACTTCTGTGAGTTGCGTGTGATGCACGGCTTCGCGGTTATACCAAATAAAAGTAGTAAGTGATGTGCCTATTGAGCCGGCAAGGGTTCGGAGAAAATTAAATAAACTCGACGCCGAAGCCATTTTTTCGGGCGGTAAACCAGAAAGCGTGATGGTTGTCAGTGGCATAAAGAAGCAAGCAACGGCTAAGCCTTGCACAAATTGTGGTAACGCTACATCCATAAAGGTCATTTCTGGCTCAAAGGTCACGGCTCGCCAATAAAAGGTGAGCGCATAAACCATAAAACTGACGGTGATTAAAATACGCATATCAATTTTATTGCCGAATTTCCCTATAATCGGTGCAAGTAGAATCGGCAATAATCCTACTGGAGCTGCCGCAAGTCCCGCCCATGTTGCTGTATAGTTGTAAACCTGTTGAAGCAGAAGCGGGATAAGCACGACCGTCCCTGAATATACCAAGAAAGCAAGGCTAGTCGAAACACAACCTACGGTGAAATTTCGGGATTTGAATAAGGAGACATCCACAACTGGATTATCGTCCGTGAGTTCCCAAATGATGAGGGCGATTAAACCTACCGCCGCGATAATGGTAAGTACCACAATTTCAGTGGAGTTGAACCAATCTAGCTCGCGACCTTGATCCAGCATTAATTGCAACGCACCTACACCGAGTGCTAACAAAATCAGCCCAATAGTATTAACTGGTTGATGAGAAATTCTACTTTCTCGCCCTTCTAAAATTTTCCAACTGATTAAGACAACGGCAAGCCCAATCGGAACGTTGATAAAGAAAATCCAACCCCAGTGAATATTATCGCTGATCCAACCACCTAAAATCGGGCCACAAATCGGGGCGACGACGATCGTCATTGACCAAAAAGCCAATGCCATTCCGCGTTTTTCAGGCGGATAGTTATTTAATAATAAGCTTTGAGAAAGGGGGATGATTGGGCCGGCTACCGCACCTTGAAGGACGCGGAAAACGATCAACATTTCCAAGCTATTTGCAATACCACAAAGCCAAGAGGCTAGCACGAATAATAGCGTTGCAATTAAAAATAACCGCACTTCACCAAAACGTTTTGCCAGCCAGCCTGTGATCGGGATCGAAATCGCATTTGCCACCCCAAACGAAGTGATCACCCATGTGCCTTGGCTAGACGAGGCACCCAAATCACCTGCAATGGTTGGAATGGCTACGTTGGCGATGGTGGAGTCTAGCACGAGCATAAAGGTGGCTAATGAAAGCACCAATGTAAGCATCGCTAGCGCACCGCCTTGTAGCGGTTTGAAATGAGATTGCGGCATAACGGAACCTAATAGCTATTGTCGCGAATAATAGATTCGATCAAATTATTGACCGCACTTTCATCATATTGCAGCACATTCGTGGAATAAAGCGTTGTAGATGGCGCTTGGTTACGCAAGGTTTCACCTTGGCTATCGGTCACATTCACTTTCACAGTCGCAGAAAGTCCGATGCGTAGTGGATTTTCAGCTAGCTGTTGTGGATCCAATTGAATACGCACAGGCACACGCTGCACCACTTTGATCCAGTTACCTGTCGCATTTTGAGTGGGTAATAATGAGAATGCACTGCCCGTACCCATTTCAATTCCCACGACTTTTCCATTAAAGGTTTTATCTTTGCCATAAAGGTCGAAATGAATTTCAACTGGCTGACCAATTCGCATATGGGTTAATTGTGTTTCTTTGAAGTTGGCATCTAACCAGATTTGATCGGTAGTCACCACCGCCATTAATGCGCCACCAACAGAAACCGCTTGTCCTACTTGAGCATTACGACGAGCCACATAGCCTTTAATTGGACTGCGGATTTTCGTGCGTTCTAAATTCAACCAAGCTTGCTTCAAATTACTGACCGCACTTTGAATTTGCGGCTGTTCACTTAAAGGCCCGTCTAACAATAGCGCTTGATTTGCGCCAAGCTGATTTTGTGAGGTGGTTAAGTTCGCTTTTGCTAGCTCTACAGCTTCTTTGGCGTGTTGGAACGATTCTTTATCAATCGCCCCATCTTTGACTAATTGCACACGACGGTTCAAGTTTCCTTGTGCTTGAGCAAGGGTAATTTCATTCGCACGAACGGCAGATTTCAATTGTTTTACGGTGTAATTCAGTTGAGAAACTTGGCGAACTGCATTGGCTAAATTGCTTTTTGCTTGCTCAAAACTCAATTTGGCGTTGGTGTCATCCAGTTCTAATAACACATCGCCCGCTTGTACGGGATCCATATTATCGACATTAATTTTCGAAATATTCCCCGCGACTTGTGCCGATATCATCACCTGATTGCCGCTGACATAGGCATCTTCCGTTTCTTCAAAGCCTTTAATAAAGAAATACCAATAAGCCGCGGAGCCGATCGAAATCAGAAGAAGCAAAAGAATAAAAATAGAAAGCCCTTTTTTACGTTGTTGAGATTTATTATTTGAGGAAGTTGGTGTATCTGTTTGTTGATCGGACATAATGCGCGCCTTATCGAAAAATGCTGAAGTAACAAGGCTTCAGTTTATAAATATGAATATTTGTTCATTATGACCCTGAATGAGAATTAATTCAAGAATGGCTGCACTTTAGCGTACAAAGTGCGGTTGTTTTTTCAAGTATTTTTACTTGATTTGTGAGACTGGTCGGATCTGTTTAAGCTAGTCTTTATAAGGCTCCTAGGGCAAAATGGCATGTTATGCTGCGCTTAGTATGCCTTATCAAGCGTGTCATTTATTTTGTTAAATTTTAAAGAAGGACTTTATATTCCATGAATAAGATTTTTAAAGTAATTTGGAATCGTACTACACAATCGTTGGTGGTGACGTCTGAGTTAGCGAAAGGTGCAGCTAAAGCATCGTGTGAGAATACTCACGTAGAAACCAAAACTTCATTTGGAAAAATTTTTAAATTATCTGCTGTTACGATGGCTTTGCTTGGCGTGGTTGGCACAACTAATGCTGCATATACTCCTAGCTATGGCTTAGGTTCTGCAGATTCTATTGCAATTAGTGGTAATTTTGGCAAAAAAGCTGATGCACTAGGACAGGATGGCACTACTCATACGGGTAATATTGCTATTGGTACTGAGTCAGCTGCTAAAGGTGGTAATGCTGTCGCAATCGGATATGAATCTAAAACGATGGGAAATGGTGGTACAGCGGTAGGTCAAGGGGCGAAAGCTGGTACAGCAAAAGAGCAAGGACGTGGCTCTTCAGCTTTTGGCTATTATTCAGTAGCATCAGCAAACAATGCTACCGCATTAGGATCTGAATCTAAGGCTTTAACTGGTTCTGCTACAGCAGTAGGTTATAAAGCGGATGCTTCGGGGTTAAGTGCAACTGCTTTGGGGACTAATGCAACCGCTTCAGGTCAAAGTACAATCGCTATTTCTGCAGGCGCTAATACCACAACTGCAAGTGGACTTGGTTCTATAGCAATTGGTACGAATGTAACTTCGAATGGAATTGGAAATATTGCAACTGGTGCGGGTGCTAATGCAACTGGAAATGGTGCTGTTGCAACCGGCTCAGGTTCGGTTGCGAATGGAAATAATGCAGTAGCAGTTGGAACGAATACAAATGCAACAGGTGCTAAGGCTATTGCAATTGGTTCAGATTCTAAGGCATTAAAAAATTCTAGCTTAGCTATCGGTGATGCAGCTAATGCGAAGAATGCTAATGATGTTGCTTTAGGTGCAGGTTCAGTCACTGGAAATCGTAATTCATTAACTTCAATTACAATTAATGGAAATGAAGTTGGTAATAATGGTCAAGAGAGTGGAACGTCTGTTCTCGCGGTCGGTAATAGTACCTCTGCTAGACAGGTTCAATATGTTTCAGCAGGCTTAATTAGCGCAACTTCTACCGATGCGATTAATGGTTCACAGCTTTACAACGTGATTACAGTCGTAAATTCAACAGCAAGTACGGCGACAGCCGCTAAAACGACTGCAGATAATGCACAAACTACCGCAGATAATGCTCAGACTACAGCAACATCCGCTAAAACGACAGCAGATCGTGCACAAACTACAGCAACAGCGGCAAACACTACCGCAAACAATGCATTGGCTTTAGCTAAGGAGGCATCATCTACCTATTTCCATGTAAATAATGGAGTTGATGATATAGATAAACAGCCTTCAGCTGAGAGTTTAAGGACTAATGAAGGTCCAGTTAGTTCATATGCTGGTGCACAAGGCACATTTTCTGTTACAGCTGGTGTGCAGGCAACAACAACCTCTGCTGGAGCTGATTCGGTTGTTATGGGGCATGTGGCTTCATCAGCATCTCCATATGCAGTTGTAATTGGTTCATATAGCTCAGTCCAAGCTAATGCGGCAAATGCAATAGTAATTGGTTCAGATAGCTCAGTCCAAGCTAATGCGGCAAATGCAATAGTAATTGGTAGAAACTCAAGCGTGAAAACTAATGCCACAAATGCAACCGTATTAGGTTCTAACTCTCAGGTTGAAAAAAATGCTCAAAATGCAACTGTAATTGGTCAGTTCTCTGCAGCAGGTGAAAATTCTCTAAATGCCACTGTTTTAGGGGCAAGAAGTTATGTTCGTCCAAACACAAACAATGGTACCGCATTAGGTTACTACTCTGGTGTAGATAATAGCACTATAAATGGTACTTCTGTTGGTGCACACACTTGGGTGGGTCAAAACGCAACCAATGGCACAGGTTTAGGTGTGTTTAACTTAATTGGTAATAATACCAACAATAGTATTGCTGTAGGTGTGTCTAACAATATTGCAGATGCCACTTCAAACAATACTATTATCGGTCATGGTAATAAAATTAGCGCAAACGGCACAACAGTAATTGGTAATGGTGTTGAAGTTGCGGCTGGTTTAGATAATGCCGTTGTTTTAGGCAACCATTCAACCACTACGGGTTCTCATACTGTTGCGAATGTAACTGAAGCAACTGTGGGTAATTTAACCTATAGTGGCTTCAAAGGAACAGTTGCGGGCGCAGGCAGTTTCGTAAGCGTTGGAGCAGCAGGTAATGAGCGCAAATTGATCAATGTTGCAGCAGGAAATATTTCCGCGACTTCAACAGAAGCGATCAATGGTTCACAACTTTATGCAGTAACTTCACAATTAGATAAAACAAACGAAACAGCGAAAACAGCAGCTTCAAGTGCAAGCAATGCAGTGTCTTTGGCCTCTACAGCAGCTTCAGCAGCAACATCAGCAGCGGAAGTGGTTAATAACAACTTAGATAAAATTGAAAGTGCGGCTTCAGCGGCTGCAAGCTCTGCTACAGCAGCGGATAAATCCGCGAAGTCTTCTGCAAGCTCTGCAGTAGAAGCAGATAAATCAGCGAAGTCATCAGCATCTTCTGCAACCGAAGCAGATAAATCCGCGAAGTCTTCTGCAAGCTCTGCAGTAGAAGCAGATAAATCCGCGAAGTCTTCTGCAAGCTCTGCAGTAGAAGCAGATAAATCAGCGAAGTCATCAGCATCTTC
>NZ_JASOPB010000099.1:0-274 GCF_030218125.1 Haemophilus sp. UMB1048 | reverse complement strand
ACACAGCATCTTGATGAGAAAAAAGAGCTCGGTCATTTGAGTGCCGGGGCGCGGCGGTTGATCCTTGGTATCATCGTCACCTTCTCGCTGATTCTGGCGTTAATCTGCGTTACTCAGCCGTTTAACCCGCTAGCGCAGTTTATCTTCCTGATGCTGCTGTGGGGTGTAGCGCTGATCGTACGGCGGATGCCGGGGCGCTTCTCGGCGCTAATGTTGATTGTGCTGTCGCTGACCGTTTCTTGCCGTTATATCTGGTGGCGCTACACCTCTACGC
>NZ_JASOPB010000098.1:0-274 GCF_030218125.1 Haemophilus sp. UMB1048 | reverse complement strand
CATATTTAAAAAAGTAGCTTTAGCATTAAGGCTCGTCTTAGCCTCTTTCATAACTACAAACATCGAAATGACATTTGCTGCTAGACCAATTAAAGAAACAATCAACATAATCATTCCTCTAATTGGCTCTGGATGGCTGAAACGTTGAATTCCTTCAATAAACAAATAGATACTAATTACAATTAAAATAATTCAATTAGTAAAAGCTGCTAAAATTTCGGCCCGATCATAACCAAAGGTTTTGCTAGTATTTCTTTTTCTTTTAGAAATTAAA
>NZ_JASOPB010000097.1:0-274 GCF_030218125.1 Haemophilus sp. UMB1048 | reverse complement strand
CCGATACCTGAAAGTTCAAAATCACGCAGTGAATTTTCAATGGCTTTCTTTTGCGCAATAGAATAGTCCGCAAATTCAGCGCTGTTTTTTAACGCTAAATAGGCATTATAAAGCCCTTTATGCTGACCAACCCAAGTGCTGTATTCAGAAAGTAAAGGCAAGCACGCTTGATAGGCTTCACGTAATTCAGCACTGTTTTTTACTGAATTGAGATGAGAAACGGGTGACCAAGCACGATTTAAACGATCATTGGTTTCCGTTAAAGGCAAAATAA
>NZ_JASOPB010000096.1:0-275 GCF_030218125.1 Haemophilus sp. UMB1048 | reverse complement strand
CCTGCTCGGCCATCGCCTGCAGGTTGGGGGTGGGGATCTCGCCGCCAAAGGGGCTGATGTCCGAGTAGCCCATATCATCGGCGATAATCACGATGACGTTTGGATGCTCATTCTGCGCGCCGTGCGCGCCGCCGGCGAGGATCATGCTGACCGCCGCGGCCATGGCTTTTTTGTTCACGACTGACTCTCCTGTTCAGAGGGGGATATCATCAGGGTAAGGCGCTACGCAGTATGCGCAGTCCCAAAAAACGCGGCCCGCCAGGCCTTCAGGCCAT
>NZ_JASOPB010000095.1:0-276 GCF_030218125.1 Haemophilus sp. UMB1048 | reverse complement strand
GCTTCATCGGTTTTAACGCTTACAGCACTGCCACAATCGCTTCGCACAGCGGCGCCATGTTATCTGGTGTCATCCCGGCCACGTTTACGCGACCAGAAGCAACAGCATATACGCCAAACTCTTCGCGCAGACGCAGCACTTGTTCTTTTGTCAGGCCACTGAAGGAGAACATGCCGTTCTGTTTGATGATAAAGCTGAAGTCGCGGTTTGCGCCTTTTTCCTGCAGCGTATTGACGAACAACTGACGCATACGCTGAATACGCTGGCGCATATCAG
>NZ_JASOPB010000094.1:0-277 GCF_030218125.1 Haemophilus sp. UMB1048 | reverse complement strand
TGGCTTGGTGAAGGTTTCACGGTAAGCAACTTGTGGTTCACCAATAGTTGCTTCAACGTGGAATTCACGCTTCATACGTTCAACCATGATATCCAAGTGAAGTTCACCCATACCAGCAATCAAAGTTTGACCAGTTTCGGCATTAGTTTCAGCCTTGAAAGTTGGGTCTTCTTCAGTAAGCTTTTGTAAAGCGACATCCATCTTATCACGGTCAGCTTTTGACTTAGGTTCAACAGATACTTGAATAACTGGATCTGGAACTTGTAAACTTTCCAAA
>NZ_JASOPB010000093.1:0-277 GCF_030218125.1 Haemophilus sp. UMB1048 | reverse complement strand
GAGCTATAGGCCCGATTGTGCTTGGCTTGTTATTCAAGTTGTTTGAGGTAATACCCTCAAAACTAAACAAAGTTTCTCAGTGTGCTTCCGCTTGGCTTTCTCGATGACTTCTCTTTAGTGCTCTCGCACTCTCCATCATCTTTCGCCTTCCTTAGAAAGGAGGTGATCCAGCCGCAGGTTCTCCTACGGCTACCTTGTTACGACTTCACCCTAATCATCTGTCCTACCTTAGACGGCTGACTCCTATAAAGGTTATCCCACCGGCTTTGGGTGTTAC
>NZ_JASOPB010000092.1:0-278 GCF_030218125.1 Haemophilus sp. UMB1048 | reverse complement strand
GCCAAATCTCGTGGGTTTCATCTGGTAACGGATGAAATTCTGAATCAGCTGGCTGATATGCCGCGCGTTAACATCGGCTTACTGCATCTGTTGCTGCAACATACCTCCGCCTCTCTGACACTTAATGAGAACTGCGATCCCACCGTACGCCACGACATGGAGCGTTTTTTCCTCCGCGCCGTTCCCGATAACGGAAATTATGAGCATGACTATGAGGGAGCAGACGATATGCCTTCTCATATCAAATCCTCAATGCTGGGAACATCGCTTGTATTGCC
>NZ_JASOPB010000091.1:0-278 GCF_030218125.1 Haemophilus sp. UMB1048 | reverse complement strand
CTAACTAGTGACCGATAGTGAACCAGTACCGTGAGGGAAAGGTGAAAAGAACCCCGGAAGGGGAGTGAAAGAGAACCTGAAACCGTGTGCCTACAAGTAGTCAAAGCACATTAAAGTGTAATGGCGTGCCTTTTGTAGAATGAACCGGCGAGTTACGTTATGGTGCAAGGTTAAGTCAGAAAAGACGGAGCCGGAGCGAAAGCGAGTCTGAAGAGGGCGAGAGAGTATCATGACGTAGACCCGAAACCAAGTGACCTACCCATGACCAGGTTGAAGGC
>NZ_JASOPB010000090.1:0-280 GCF_030218125.1 Haemophilus sp. UMB1048 | reverse complement strand
GCTGCCAGCCTGAAAAAATCATCGCCGTTTTCGTCCGGTTTTTCCCGTATTCCCCTGATGCAATGGGCTGCACCGGAATACCGTAGTGAGCAGGGAAAAATTCAGTCTCTGAGCCAGCAAATGGAAAAATTGCGACAGCATTACCGGAAGGTGGAGAAACAGGACATTCCCGCGAGTCAGACGGCATTTGAAAAACAGTGGCAGCAGTGGGGGGAATCCGGCCTTGCAGCTCTCAGATCCCAGTTGCTTAAACGTGAAGAGGAATTGCGCCGGAAGGAGC
>NZ_JASOPB010000008.1:0-132962 GCF_030218125.1 Haemophilus sp. UMB1048 | reverse complement strand
TGAAGATAAAGCATCAGAAGCAAAATATGCGGTGGAAGATAAAGCATCAGAAGTGAAAAAAGCAGTTTCAGAAGCAAAAGATGAAGCTGAAGATAAAGCATCAGAAGCAAAAGATACGGTCTTAGGCAAAGTAGCTAAATTAAAAGATGCTGTTGTAGATAAAGTTGCTGAAGTAAAACATGCAGTTTTTGAAGCAAAAGATGAAGCAGCAGATAAAGCAGCTGAGTTAAAAGATGAAGCTGAAGATAAAGCATCAGAAGCAAAAGATGCGGTGGAAGATAAAGCATCAGAAGTGAAAAAAGCAGTTTCAGAAGCAAAAGATGAAGCTGCAGATAAAGCATCTGAGCTAAAAGATGAAGCTGAAGATAAAGCTGTAAAAGCAAAAGAAGCTGTCGAAGATAAAGTTGCTGAAGTAAAAGATTCGCTTTCAGAGGCAAAAGATGTAATGTCTTCTAAAGTTGAAGCTGCAAAAGATGCAACAGTAAGCGCGGCAGTACAAGTTAAAGATGCTGTGGTTGCAGCAGCTAACTATGTTAAACATGTTGCGGAAAATAAAATGACTGAAGCAAAAGATGCAGTGTGCTCTAAAGCAGAGGAAGTAAAAAATGTAGATTCTGAAACAAAAGATCAATCTGCAGCCGTAAAAAAGTAACCATAAATTGGAGAATAATAATGAAAAAATCAGTATTAGCAGTAGCATTAGTATTAGGTGTAGGTTTAGTCGTAACATGTTGTTTCGATAAAGAGGAAGCACCGCAAAAAGTTGAAGCGACAAAAGATGCAATATCAGGTGTGGTAACACAAGTTAAAGATGCAGCAAAAGATGCTGCAGCTGATGTTAAAAATGCTACAACTGACGCAAAAGATACTACATCAAAGAAAATGGCCGAAGCTAAAGATGCAGTAGTAGATAAAGCTGTTGAAGTAAAAGATGCGGTCGCTGATAAAGCTGTTGAAGTAAAAGATGCGGTCGCTGATAAAGCTGTTGAGGTAAAAGATGCGGTCGCTGATAAAGCTGTTGAAGTAAAAGATGCGGTCGCTAATAAAGCTGTTGAAGTAAAAGATGCGGTCGCTGATAAAGCTGTTAAAGTGAAAGACGCAGTAGCTGATAAAGCAGCTGAAGTAAAAGATGCGATGTCTTCTAAAATGGAAGCAGCAAAAGATTCAGCTTCTGAAATGAAAGATGCGGCAGCAGATAAAATGGCTGAAGCAAAAGACGCAATGTCTTCTAAAATGGAAGCAGCAAAAAACTCAGCTTCTGAAACAAAAGATGCTGTAGTAGATAAAGCAGCTGAAATGAAAGATGCAGCAGCCGATAAAATGGCTGAATTAAAAGATGCAGTTGAAGATAAAGTATCAGAAGCAAAACGTGCGGTTTCTGAAGCGAAACGTGCATTGTCTGAAGCAGAAGATGCAGTTGAAAAGATGGCTGCTGAATTAAAAGAAGCGGCAGCTAAATAATTAAATTTTTGTAAAATGAAAACCTATCAGAGATGATCTGGTAGGTTTTTTCTTTTGGAGTAATAAGATGTTATGTGCGATTTATAAAAGTTTACGTAAGCCAGGCTGCTACCTCTATATTTCGAAACGGGATGATTTTTCAGCTGTACCAGAGGTATTAATGCAAAGTTTTGGCAAGCCTCAGTTTCTTATGCCATTTAATTTGAAGGGAAGCAAACCGCTTGTTCATGCAGATAAAAACGAGATAATGGAAAAAATTACTCAGCAAGGATTTTATCTCCAAATGCCAAAACAAGATGATGGCTTGTTTAATAGTTTGAGTGAGATCAAATAAGCCTTTTATTTTTTCCTAAAAATATCCAAATCTTGCTTTATCTCAATATTTTCCTCAAAAAACTCCTTTAGAATTGACCGCACTTTTAAAAGGAGAATAAAAATGAGTAGTTTCTTTGTGGCAGGTACAGATACTGACGTGGGTAAGACCACCGCCTGCCGTGCCATTATTCAGGCATTACAAGCAAAGGGCGTGCGAATTGTGGGTTATAAGCCGATTGCTTGTAGCTGTGAAGAGGGTATTTATCCTGTCGAAAATCAGTCTAATGAATCCCAAACAGATTATGATGCTGAAAATAATTCAGACGTGTTAGCTTTAATGGATGCAACGAATGAGCCAGTATCTTATCAAGAAGTAAATAGCTATACTTTTGCTCATTCCTTGCCGATGCTGACTCGCGATAAATCACGCATTAAATTAAGCAAGATTGATCAGACTTTAACGATATTAGTGAAAAAATATCAATCTGTTGTCGTGGAAGGCTCATTTGGCTTACTCACCCCCATGGCGGAAGGTAAAAGCTTTGCTGATTGGGTTGTTGAGCATAAAATGCCTATTGTATTGGTTGTTGGCATTAAGGAAGGCTGTATCAACCATGCACTACTTACCGCTCAAGTAATTAAACAACTTGGTGTACCTTTGTTAGGTTGGATTGCGAATCGAATTAATCCTTGCTTGGGCCACTACAAAGAAGTTATAGAGATTTTAGAAGCTCAGATTGATGCACCATTATTAGGGAAAATTCCTTATATCCATAAACCAGAATCCCAAGAGTTAGGACATTATTTAACGAATATTGATCGCTTAATGTATATGCAGACAGAATTAGTTAAATAGCAACTTTAAATAAAAAGTAAAAGTGCGGTTAAAACTTATTAGATTTTAACCGCACTTTTTTATTATTCATCTTCAGAGAGTTCTTTTTTCAGAATATCCTCTTCCGCTAGACTAGATAAACGAGCAATGGCATTGCGATAAGAGATTTCAAGGGTTTCTCGGCTTGTTGCAATTACACCTTGATCAACTAAGAATCCATCATTTACATCATATACCCAGCCATGCAGGGAGAGTTTTTGTCCACGTTCCCAAGCGCTTTTTACGATAGATGTGCGTCCTAGGTTATAAACTTGCTCTGCCACATTTAATTTAGTGAGCATATCTGAACGTTTTTCTGCTGAAAGATTGCCTAATAGATGCCCGTGTTTAAACCAAATATCACGAATATGGAGCAACCAGTTATTGATTAACCCTAGATCGTGATCTTGCATCGCTGCTTTAATACCACCACAATTTGTATGACCGCAAATAATAATATGTTCAATTTTGAGTACATCAACGGCATATTGTACAACTGAAAGGCAGTTAAAATCCGTATGAATAACTTGGTTAGCAACATTACGATGAACAAATAATTCGCCAGGTTCAAGATTTGTGAGTTTTTCAGCAGGAACACGGCTATCAGAGCAGCCAATCCAAAGATAATGAGGTGTTTGGTGATCGGCAAGTTCTTTAAAATAAGTGGAATTTTCTTCTTTCATTCTTTGCGCCCAGCTATAGTTGTTTGCAAAGAGTTGTTTAATTTTGTCCATTTCTACTTTCCTTAATATGATGTATTTGAAAGATTGATTCAAACACAATAAATAAAATAGGGGATAAATTTATCGCCTAAAATGATGACCGCACTTTAAAGAAAGTGCGGTCAATTTAAACAATATTTTTAGAAATTTGCATTTCTTGGTGCGCGAGGGAATGGAATCACATCGCGAATATTTTGTACGCCAGTTACATAAACGATTAAGCGTTCAAAACCAAGACCGAAACCTGAATGTGGCACAGTACCATATTTACGAAGATCGCGATACCACCAGTAATCTTCAGGATTTAGGCCCATTTCTTCCATGCGTTTATCTAATACGTCTAAACGTTCTTCACGTTGTGAACCACCGATGATTTCACCAATTCCAGGTGCGAGAACATCCATTGCTGCTACAGTTTTGCCATCGTCATTTAAACGCATATAGAAGGCTTTGATATCTTTCGGATAGTTTTTCACGACAACAGGTGATTTGAAATATTCTTCTGCTAAGAAACGTTCATGTTCAGAAGATAAATCGATCCCCCAAGAAACAGGGAATTCGAATTTCTTACCTGATTTTAATAACACGTCGATCGCATCGGTATAGTCGATTTGAGCAAAATCAGAGTTTACAAAGTTTTCTAAACGAGTAATCACATCTTTATCTACATGTTTTTCAAAGAATTTCAAGTCATCTTTGCGCTCAGCAAGTACTGCACGGAACACGTATTTCAACATGTCTTCTGCTAATTTAGCATTGTCAGCAAGTGTTGCAAAAGCGACTTCAGGTTCAACCATCCAGAATTCTGCAAGGTGACGAGTTGTATTTGAATTTTCAGCACGGAATGTTGGACCGAAAGTATAGATTTTGCTTAATGCACACGCGTAAGTCTCACCATTTAACTGGCCTGAAACGGTTAAAAATGATTCTTTGCCGAAGAAGTCTTGATTGAAATCGACTTTACCATCTTCACCACGAGGAAGATTTTCTAAATCAAGCGTTGAGACACGGAACATTTCACCCGCACCTTCAGTATCTGATGCAGTAATTAATGGGGTAGCGACCCAATAGAAACCTTGTTCATGGAAGAAGCGATGAATAGCTTGAGCTAAGCAGTGACGAACGCGTGCGACTGCACCGATAATATTGGTACGAGGACGTAAGTGTGCCACTTCACGTAAGTATTCAATTGAGTGACGTTTTGCCGCCATTGGATAAGTATCAGGATCTTCTACAAACCCTGTCACTTCTACTTTTTCAGCTTGAAGTTCAACAGCTTGACCTTCAGCAGGTGACTCAACAATAGTACCGGTTACGATAACAGAGCAACCCGTTGTTAAGCGTAAGACTTCGCTCTCATAATTTTCAATATCGTTATTAACAATCGCTTGAATAGGGTCAAAGCAAGAGCCGTCATAAACAGCAAGGAAAGAAAGACCTGCTTTAGAGTCACGACGGGTACGGACCCATCCGCGTACGGTAACTTTTTCGCCTATAGCGATTTTACCTTGTAACACATCAACAATAGATGCAACTTTAGACATATAAACCTCTGTAATTCATTATAAATTAGGCAATAAAACTGTGTTAGTTTACCTTAAATCGCAAAATTTTCCATAAAAAGTTAGTGTAAATCGGGCTTGCACAGTAAAATAATTCCTTCACTTTATTTAGGAGAAAAACTATGTGGTCTGATATTTTGACCGGCTATGGCATTTTTATTTTAGAGATTTTAACGATTTTACTTGTAATCGCAGCTATCGTGGCAATGATTATTTCTGCAAAGCAACGTAATGCGGCACATCATGGTGAATTAGTTGTGACAGATCTTTCTGAAGAATTTAAGGAAACAGTTAAGCATTTACGCGATTTCCAACTTTCAGAAGAAGAGCTTAAACAAGCGGAAAAAACAGAGAAGAAAGTCAAAAAACAAGAAGCAAAGGCTTTAAAAGCAAAATTAAAAAACGGTGAGAAAGCAGCACCTAAACCTTGTGTTTACGTGCTCGATTTTAAGGGTGATATTTCTGCATCAGAAACAACCGCACTTCGTGAGGAAATTTCGGCGATTATTAATGTGGCAAAAGCCGATGATGAAGTCTTATTACGTTTAGAAAGCCCTGGTGGTGTTGTTCATGGTTATGGCTTAGCTGCTTCACAGTTAGCTCGCTTAAAACAAAAAGGGATTAAATTAACGGTTGCAGTAGATAAGGTCGCTGCAAGTGGTGGATACATGATGGCTTGTGTGGCAGATAAAATTGTTTCTGCGCCCTTTGCGATCATTGGTTCTATTGGTGTGGTTGCACAAATCCCCAATATTCATCGTTTATTAAAAAAACATGATGTTGATGTTGATGTGATGACAGCCGGGGAGTTTAAACGTACAGTCACAGTGTTAGGTGAGAATACCGAAAAAGGAAAACAGAAATTCCAAGCTGAACTTGAAGAAACCCATCAATTATTTAAACAATTTGTGGCCCAAAATCGACCACACTTAGATGTGGATAAAGTCGCAACTGGTGAGCATTGGTTTGGTCAGCAAGCTCTAGAGCTTCAGCTAGTCGATGAGTTAGCAACCAGTGATGATATTATTCTTGAAAAAATGAAGGATAAGTCAGTACTCTCAGTGAAATACAAAGTGAAAAAGCCACTTTTACAAAAAATAGGTAAACAGGCAGAAGAAAGTATTGAGGGTATTATCCATCGAAATTTAACAAAAAATGGGCAAGATTTTATTCAATAAGAAAAATTTTTACTTATTTGACAACTCTTTACACAACTTTACAAAAAAGTTCCATAAAAAATCATTTTTTAATGTTTTTTTATTTACAAGTTAAAGAATTATGACTACCATACGCAATGAAACTTTTTATAGTTTTATTTGTAAAATTTATAAAGTTTAGTTGTGTAGGTTCTTCTTGCAAGGATTGCACCTTAACAGTAAAAAGGTAAAGAAATGAAATTATCTCGTATTTTATTATCTGCAGTTGCAGTAGCAACAGTTGCTGCTTGTGGTAACTTAAGCAAAGTTACAGAAGCTGGTACACCAGAATATAAAGAAGTTGATGGTCAACAAGTACCACAACTTGTATGGCCTAAAATTGATAAAGCAGGCTTCAACCATGATGGTAGCCAATTCGGCTCATGGCCAAACTGGGACAACGTTCGTATGATCGAACGTGGTATGAACAAAGACCAATTATATAACCTAATCGGTCGTCCACACTTCTCTGAAGGTTTATACGGTGTTGAAGAGTGGGATTATGCGTTCAACTATCGTGAGAACGGTGTTCACAAAATTTGTCAATACAAAATATTATTTGACAAAAACCACAATGCTCAAAGCTTCTTCTGGTATCCAAACGGTTGTAACGGAAACTCAGCATTTACTTTAAGTGGTGACTTCTTGTTCGACTTCGATAAAGATACTTTAACTCCACGTGGTAAAGAAGTTGTTGATAACGTTGCAGCACAATTAAAAGAAACTGGTGCTAAAGAAGTTAAAGTTGCAGGTTACACTGACCGTTTAGGTTCTGATGCTTACAACTTAGATCTTTCTCAACGTCGTGCAAACCGTGTTAAAGCTCGTTTAGTTGAAGATGGTGTAACATCTGAAATTACAGCTGTTGGTTACGGTAAAGTGCCACAAGTTAAAGCTTGTAATGGTTACAAACACGCAAGTAAAGCTGAGAAAGACTGTTTACGTCCAAACCGTCGTGTAGAAATCACTGCTTCTGGTTCTGTATTAAAATTACAAGAAGGTGGTCAAACTAACGGTGGAACTCAAGGTCCAGCACCTCTTTATCAAAAATAATTAGATAGAGAAGACAAAAGAGCGTAATAAAAATTACGCTCTTTTTTATTTTATGTTAATAAATTATTCAAGTAAAAGTTCTTCAATCAATTTAGTGGTTAAGTTGATATAACTTCCATTAAAACGATGGCTGAAATTGAGTAAATAATAGAGCTGATAAAGGTGTTTTCTTTCTTCAAAACCATCTTTATCAAGCGGGAAAGTGCGGTCATAAATTTCATAGAATTCAGGCGAGAAAGGTTGGAATAGTTCACTGAATGCTAAATCACATTCTCTATCCCCCCAGTAGCAAGCAGGGTCATAAGTAAAGGTTTGGTTACCTACAACAGCCGTATTTTCAATCCATAAGTTACCATGTAACAAAGAGGGTTTAGGATTATGTTTTGCAAGCTTTTGTTTTACTTTCTCAGTTATTAAATCAAGATCGCCAAAATCTAAACCTTTGTCTTTGCAAAGCTGTAATTGCCATCCAATGCGTTGTTCTGCAAAGAATTTCGCCCAGCTCCCATTCCATTTATTAGGTTGATACTCAGGACCAAGCCAAGTATCAAAATCTAAACCATAGTTTTTAGTACCGGATACTTGATGAAGTTTTGCTAATTCTTCGCCAAAATGTGCTGTGGCATCAGTTTGTTGAGTAATAGTAAGCGCTTCTAACAATAAGAAACTATGATTTTGAGAACAGCCTACGCCATACACTTGTGGAAGTCTGATTGTATTGGTTTTGTCTAGTAGGTTTAATTGATCAGCCTCAGCACGAAACATTGAACGATAAGACCGTTCATTCACTTTAACAAAGACAGGTTGGATTCCATCCGTAATAAGCCAAGTTTCATTCACTTCGCCCCCCGGTACTTTGTTTTTTTCTTTGATGTTATAGTAAGCACCAAATTGATCAGCTAAGACTTGAGAAATTGATTTCCACATAATACGCCTCCTAGACATGCTCGATTTTCCTTCATTCTATCCAAAATGTTAAAAATTACTGTGATATATCTCAAAAAATAGCAAAAATCTTTGTCATTTTTCATCTGAAACATCAATTCACTAATAAACGCGTGATTTTTTAATGAGTTAGTATTATCATTAAGTGTATTTTTAGTTAGAAAAGATAATCAGGGGAAACTATGCAACATCTGAAAGATCTTGTTGAGAAAGCAAAATCAGCGATTGAACAAATCGAAAATAAAAGTTTAGCCACATTAGATGAAATTCGTGTGGAATATTTTGGTAAAAAAGGGCATTTCACCCAACTTATGCAGGAATTGCGTAATGTTGCTGCAGAAGAGCGTCCAGCAATGGGAGCTAAAATCAATGAGGCAAAACAAGCGGCATTAGATTTTTTAAATGCTAAAAAAGCAGAATGGGAGCAAGCTGAACTCAATGCGAAATTAGAAAAAGAACGTATTGATGTGAGTCTTCCTGGTCGTAAAACAGAAACGGGTGGTTTACACCCAGTGACTATTACCATTAATCGCGTAACAAAATTCTTTTCAGAGTTAGGTTTTTCTGTGGAAACCGGTCCCGAAATTGAAAGTGATTATTATAATTTCGATGCATTGAATATCCCTAAACATCACCCAGCACGTGCTGATCATGATACTTTTTGGTTTAATCCTGAATTATTACTCCGTACACAAACCTCAGGTGTGCAAATTCGTACCATGGAAAAAATGCAACCGCCTATTCGTATTATGGCACCTGGTCGTGTATATCGTAACGACTACGATCAAACACACACACCAATGTTCCATCAAATTGAATTGCTTTATGTAGATAAAAAAGCAAACTTCACTGAGTTAAAAGGCTTATTACACGATTTCTTACGTGCATTTTTTGAAGAAGATTTACAAGTTCGTTTCCGTCCATCCTATTTCCCATTTACTGAGCCTTCTGCTGAAGTCGATGTAATGGGCAAAAATGGTAAATGGTTAGAAGTTTTAGGTTGTGGTATGGTGCATCCTAATGTGTTACGTAACGTAGGTATTGATCCAAATGAATATTCTGGCTTCGCAGTAGGCATGGGGGTTGAGCGTTTAACTATGTTACGCTACAACGTCACAGATTTGCGTTCATTCTTTGAAAACGACTTACGTTTTTTAAAACAATTTAAGTAATTAACCGTTTGGTTAAATTGACGATAATGATTAATTTAGAACGTAACACGTTCATCAATAAAGGATACAGAGATAATGAAATTTAGTGAAAATTGGGTGAGAGAATGGGTTAATCCATCAATTTCAACAGAGCAGTTATGTGATCAAATCACGATGCTTGGTTTAGAAGTTGATGGTGTTGAAAAAGTAGCTGGCGACTTTACAGGTGTTGTTGTGGGTGAAGTTGTTGAATGTGCGCAACACCCTGATGCAGACAAATTACGTGTCACTAAAGTAAATGTTGGTGGCGACCGTTTATTAGATATCGTTTGTGGTGCACCAAATTGCCGTCAAGGTTTAAAAGTAGCATGTGCAACTGAAGGCGCTGTATTACCTGGTGATTTTAAAATTAAGAAGACTAAATTACGTGGTCAACCTTCAGAAGGGATGCTTTGCTCATTTTCTGAATTAGGTATTGATGTGGATGCTGATGGTATTATTGAATTGCCGTTAGATGCGCCAGTAGGCACAAATCTACGTGAATATTTAGATTTAGATGATAAAGCCATTGAAATTAGTTTAACGCCAAACCGTGCAGATTGCTTAAGTATTGCAGGTGTTGCACGTGAAGTTGGCGTGGTTAATAAACAAGTTGTTAATCAACCGCACTTTGATGCTGTGCCTGCAACGATTTCAGATAAAATTCAAATTGAATTAAACGCGCCAGAAGCATGTCCGCGTTATTTATTGCGCGTGGTGAAAAATGTGAATGTTAAAGCGCAATCACCAATTTGGTTACAAGAAAAATTACGTCGTTGTGGTATTCGTTCTATCGATCCTATTGTGGATATTACCAACTATGTTTTACTTGAATTAGGTCAACCAATGCATGCTTTTGATGCATCAAAAGTGGCTCAACCTGTTCAAGTACGTTTAGCCAATAACGGCGAAGAACTTGTTTTATTAGATGGCACAACCGCAAAATTACAACCGAATACTTTAGTGATTGCAGATCAAAGTGGTCCATTAGCAATGGCGGGTATCTTTGGTGGTCAAGCTAGTGGTGTTGATGCTGAAACAACAAAAGATGTGATTTTAGAGGCTGCATTCTTTGCACCATTAGCGATTGCGGGACGTGCAAGACAATACGGTTTACACACCGATTCTTCACATCGCTTTGAACGTGGTGTTGATTTTACGCTACAACGTCACGCAATGGAACGTGCAACAGCATTGTTACTAGACATTTGCGGTGGTGAAGCAGGCGAAATTTGTGAAGTCGTGAGCGAGCAATATTTACCAAAAGTCAATGAAGTCACTTTACGTCGTGAAAAATTAGATAGCTTATTAGGTCATCATATCGAAACTGAAACCGTGACCGAGATTTTTGAGCGTTTAGGTTTTGCTGTGAAATATGCTAATGATGTTTGGACCGTGACTTCTGCAAGCTGGCGTTTTGATATTGAAATCGAAGAAGATTTAATTGAAGAAGTAGCGCGTATTTATGGTTATAACAGCATTCCAAATAATGCGCCATTAGCACATCTTCGTATGCGTGAGCATAAAGAAGCTGATTTAGAATTAAGCCGAATTAAGACCGCACTTGTGGATGCAGATTATCAAGAAGCGATTACTTATAGCTTCGTTGATCCAAAAGTACAGACTTTACTTCATCCAGAAATTGAAGCGCTTGTATTGCCAAACCCAATTTCAGTTGAAATGTCAGCAATGCGTGTTTCATTATTAAGTGGATTACTCGGTGCAGTACTATACAACCAAAACCGTCAACAAAACCGTGTACGTTTATTTGAAACGGGATTACGTTTTATTCCTGATGCTAATGCAGAATTTGGCATTCGCCAAGAGTTTGTTCTTGCTGGTGTAATTACAGGTACCGCTAAATCTGAATCTTGGACAGGTAAGGCCGAAAATGTTGATTTCTTTGATCTTAAAGGTGATTTAGAAAGCATTCTTTCTCTCACTGAAGTGGGGAGTCGTGTTAAGTTTGTGGCAAAAGCACACAGTGCATTGCACCCAGGACAATCTGCTTCAATTGAATTAGATGGAAAAGAAATTGGTTTTATTGGAACTATTCATCCACTTATCGCTCAAAAATTAGGATTAAATGGCAAAGCGGTTGTTTTTGAAATTTTATGGGATGCCATTGCAAATCGTCGTGTGGTTCAAGCTAAAGAGATTTCAAAATTCCCAGCAAACCGTCGTGACTTAGCTTTAGTCGTTGCTGATAATGTGCCAGCAGGCGATATTATCGAAGCATGTAAGCAAGCTGGCGGAGAAAAATTAACACAAGTCAATTTATTCGACGTATATCAAGGCATTGGCGTTGCTAGCGGACATAAAAGCTTAGCAATCAGTTTAACCATTCAAGATAATGAAAAAACGCTTGAAGATGATGAGATTAATGCGGTAATCTCTGCTGTATTAAACGAAGTTAAACAACGCTTTAATGCGGAGCTTAGAGACTAAACAGGAGACTAACATGGCAACGATTACAAAAATTGATATTACTGAATACTTATTAGATAAGTATCAATTACAAAAAGCTGAAGCTAAAGCATTAGTGGAAGACTTTTTTGAGGAAATTCGTTTATCGTTAGAATCTGGTGGTGAAGTAAAATTATCAGGTTTTGGTAATTTTGAACTTCGTAATAAAGCTTCCCGTCCGGGGCGTAATCCAAAAACAGGTGAAAGCATTCCTGTTTCTGCTCGCCGAGTAGTGGCATTCAAGCCAGGGCAAAAATTACGTGCTCGTGTGGAAAACACCAAGCCAAAACAATAGTAAGAAAAGTGCGGTCGTTTTTGACCGCACTTTTGTCAGGATTGAACATGAATAAGATTAAATGTGCTTTTTTAGTCGCAGGAAGTTTTTTACTTTTTGCTTGTTCAAGTGGTGTTCGTGAAGATTATGCAATGAACTATAAAGGTCAGATTGGTGATCCTATTATGGCCATTGCCATGTTAAGTGAACAACAATATGAATGGGCCGGTACACCCTATGTCTTAGGTGGACAGTCTCGTGGCGGTATTGATTGTTCTGGTTTTGTGCAAAAGACCTTTATTGATCGTTTTAATATCAATCTTCCTCGAACTACGAAAGATCAAGCGGGTTACGGAAAACTTGTTCGTAAAGAAGATATCCAAACAGGCGATTTAATTTTCTTTAAAACGGGACGCGGACCAAATGGTTATCATGTTGGGATTTATGTGAAAGAAGATAAATTTTTACACGCTTCAACCAAAGGTGGTGTGATTTATTCTTCGATGAATAGCCCTTATTGGAAAAAAGCTTTTTGGCAAGTTAGACGAGTATAGTGGAAATAAAAAAAGTGCGGTTAATTTTAACCGCACTTTTCTTTTATGGATTTGCTGTAGGGCGAATGCCTAATGTATGACAAATCGCATACGTGAGTTCGCTACGATTTAACGTGTAGAAGTGGAAGTCATTCACACCTTCACGAGAAAGGATTTTTACCATATCCATTGCCACACTCGCCGCGACGAGATTGCGAGTAGTAGGATCATCATCTAATCCTTCATATGCTTTAGCCAACCATGCTGGAATTTTTACATTCGTAAATGATGCCATTTTTTGCAGTTGTTTGAAATTAGTAACAGGCAGAATACCTGGAACAATTTCAGCCTCAATACCAATGGATGCACAGCGATCACGGAAGCGAAGATAACTGTCAATATCAAAGAAGAATTGAGTAATGACATGATTCGCACCTGCATCAATTTTACGTTTCAAATTGATTAAATCTGCTTGTGCTGATTTTGCTTCAGGGTGAACTTCAGGGTATGCCGCAACTGAAATATCAAAATCAGCCACGGAGCGGAGTAGTTCAACTAAGTCAGCCGCATAGAATGGTTTCTTCGCATAACCTTTTGGTTCATCACCACGTAATGCGACGATGTGACGAATTCCGCTATCCCAATAATCTTTTGCAATTTCTTTTAATTCTTCAGGTGTCGCATCAATACCTGTTAAATGTGGTGCAGCTTCTATGCCTGTTTCTGCTTTAATGGCTTTCACGATGCTATGCGTACGATCACGTTCACCAGAATTTGCGCCGTAAGTCACGGAAACAAATTTAGGGTTTAACACTTTTAAGCGATGAATAGAATCCCAGAGCATGTTTTCCATTTTTTCATTTTTAGGCGGAAAGAACTCAAAGGAGACATTAATTTTTTTGTTAATGTCGGCAAGATGTTGATTTAATGTGTTAATTTCGTTTGCGTAGCTCATAGCATACCTTTTTACGTTTTCATTAGAATGCACTTATCATAAGACAAGAACTAACATGCGTCAATTTCAATGATTTCATCAAAATAATGAATGAAATTAATGATTGTTTATTGTGCGTTGTATTTTAAAAGAAAATCAATTTATTTGCACAAAAAGTTAGCATTTTTTCTAAAAATAGGTATAATACGCCGACCCTGTAAATGCACGGATTCCCACCGTGCATTATTTTATCGAGATCACACTCGAAGGGGTGGAGATTAAGATTAATGGTTGTGTTTCAAACAATATGGAACACTGGGTATCAAACTTATATTTTGGTAATTAATTAATGAAAACTTTTGTAGCAAAACCGGAAACAGTAAAACGTGACTGGTATGTGGTAGATGCGACAGGTAAAACTTTAGGTCGTTTAGCTACTGAATTAGCACGCCGTCTTCGTGGTAAACACAAGGCTGAGTACACTCCACACGTAGATACTGGTGATTACATCATCGTTATCAACGCAGATAAAGTGGCAGTAACTGGTCGTAAAGAAACAGATAAACTTTACTACTGGCACACTGGCTATGTAGGTGGTATCAAACAAGCGACTTTCAAAGAAATGATCGCTCGCCGTCCTGAAGCGGTGATTGAAATTGCGGTTAAAGGTATGTTGCCAAAAGGTCCATTAGGCCGTGCAATGTTCCGTAAATTAAAAGTGTATGCAGGTGCAGAACACCAACACGCAGCACAACAACCACAAGTATTAGACATTTAATCACGAGGTTTAGGAAATGGCAGAGAATCAAAACTACGGCACTGGTCGCCGCAAAAGCTCTTCAGCTCGTGTATTTATCAAACCGGGCAGTGGTAAAATCACTATCAACCAACGTGAATTAGACGTATATTTCGGTCGCGAAACAGCTCGTATGATCGTACGTCAACCGTTAGAATTAGTGGAATTAACTGATAAATTAGACCTATACATCACTGTTAAAGGTGGTGGTATTTCTGGTCAAGCGGGTGCAATCCGTCACGGTATCACTCGTGCATTAATGGAATATGATGAGACTTTACGTCCTGCTCTTCGTGCAGCTGGCTTCGTTACTCGTGACGCACGTCGCGTTGAACGTAAAAAAGTTGGTTTACACAAAGCACGTCGTCGTCCACAATACTCCAAACGTTAATTTTTTATTATCGTTTCAAGAAAGCAGAGAGCAATCTCTGCTTTTTTTATGTCTGTAAAAAATAAATTAATTAAAAATTACCGTTCTTTGATTTTTCATTGCTTGTTTATAATTAATTGATTTTAAAGCGAAAATAAGAAATTGTTAGCAATTTACCTGTCGGTTATGTTAAAATAACCGCCCATTTTTAGTAGAAGTATATAAGTTAGTTTGGATCTTCGGAGGAATAAATGTCCAATGCATCAAGTAAACGTTCAGTAATGACTCTTTTTTCAAATAAAAATGACATTTACTGCCATCAGGTAAAAATTGTTTTAGCTGAAAAAGGTGTTGCTTACGAAAACGAAGAAGTTGATCTGCAAGCATTATCAGAAGATTTAATGGAATTAAATCCTTACGGCACATTACCAACCTTGGTGGATCGTGATTTAGTGTTATTCAGCTCACGCATTATTATGGAATATCTTGATGAGCGTTTTCCACATCCTCCACTTATGCCAGTTTATCCGGTTTCTCGTGCGAAAAGCCGTCTTTTAATGTTACGTATCGAACAAGATTGGTACCCAACATTAGAAATTGCTGAAAAAGGCACGGAAGTTGAACGTGAAGAAGCATTAAAACAGCTAAAAGAAGAATTGTTAGCAGTATCGGTTATCTTCCAACAAACCCCTTATTTTATGAGTGAAGAGTTTGGCTTAGTCGATTGCTACGTAGCACCATTATTATGGAAATTACGCAATATGGGTGTTGAATTCAGCGGTACAGGAAGCAAAGCAATCAAAGGCTATATGGATCGTGTATTTAGCCGTGATTCATTTTTACAATCTGTAGGTGAAGCTGCACCTAAAAATTTAATGGATGATAAATAATGAGCCACACACCTTCCCCAAAACGTCCTTATTTACTAAGAGCTTATTATGATTGGCTAGTGGATAACGATTTCACTCCATATTTGGTGGTGGATGCTAATTATTATGGTACCAATGTGCCTGCGGAATACGTGAAAGATGGGCAAATCGTCTTAAATCTTTCTGCGGGAGCAACTGGGAATTTGCAATTAACGAATGATTTTATTCAGTTTAATGCACGTTTCCAAGGCGTGGCTCGTGAGTTATACATTCCGATGGGCGCAGCTTTAGCCATTTATGCTCGTGAAAATGGTGATGGCGTGATGTTTGAGCCAGAGGACATTTACGATGAGCTAAATCGTGAGCCAACATCAGAACAGCCATTAAGCTTTGCAGAAGCGGTAGATAAGCCAAAGACTGAAAAGAAACCACAGAAATCAGCATCTCATTTACGAATTGTGGATTAATAAAAGAAAAACAAAAGTGCGGTTAAAATTAACCGCACTTTTTTGTTTATTGAATTTTGTTAATTGGCACAATCTTTTTGAATGAAATCAATGCGGATAAAACAATGGCAATGATTAAGGCTATGTAGTTTTGTATTGCAAACAATCTGAAGTTTTCAATATTACTATCATTAAATAAATAATAAGCAACCAAACTGTAATATAACACACCAATCAGAACGCTAAAGGCAAAATGGCGAAAAGTCTTGTGGAATCGTGCAAACATGACGGTAAGACCCGTGAATAACATCGGCAATGCAGCAATAAACATCATTAAAAGCATTAATGCTACGATGCTAGCTAGATCTGTCACTTGCGTTAATAATATGGATGTGATTCCAAAAATAATAGTGCCAAGCAAAGTAAATACAATGGGAATTAACCAACGGTAAGAGGCAAAGCCTTTTTTTTCTATGACTTGGTTAGTTAGATTTACTCCCGTTGAAACAGCCTTAGGCAGTAGTTTATGCATGATTTGGGATTCTAAGAGAATTCCCGCTTTATTTGGAAAAGCAATTAGACCAAAAATTGCAGTTAATACACCGTGGAAAAGGCAGAACTCAAGGCTAATATCACTTAGTGAGCCATAAAAATAAATTCCGGAAGTGAGTGTTCCGATGAAGGTTGCACTAAGAATGCCTTTAATGCTTCTCTTAAATTGACATAATCCGAGAATAAATCCGGTGGATATTCCCCAAATTAGCACAAAGTAAATTGAAAAAAATATGACTGCAGAAAAAAAATTAGCATAGCCAAATAAAACCGCATTACTCAAGACACCTGACCCTGTAGGGAGGGTCAAGTTTGAGAATAAGAATTGAGATACCAATTTGGCACAAAGTGCGGTAAAAACTAGGAAGTAAAGAAAAATACGCCAGAAAGCGAACTGTTTTCTTAGAAAAGACATTTTTGGGGTTCCTTAATCTGTAATATAAAAATTTCTATTAATTATTTTGTTGCCGTTTTCATATTGCGAACAAATTCGGCAAGTTCAGATAAGCATTGAGCCTGATTATTTAAGTTTCGCTCAATGATTTTTACCGTTGCAGAACCTGAAATTGCGCCTGTTGCACCCAGTTGAAGGGCTTCTTTCACTTGAGCTGGTTGAGCAATACCAAAACCTTGTAGAATTGGTGGAGCCTTATGGGCTTTAAGTTGTTCTACAAGTGTATCTAAGTTTGCGGCATGAGCTTGATTCTCTGCACTTGTTACACCCGAACGAGAAACTAAATAGGTATAGCCTTCGCTGTTTTCAGCAACGCCTTGTACTGTTTTGGCATCAGCATTTGGTGGGCAAATAAAGACAGGTTGAATGCCATACTTTTTAGCAGCTTGAATATAGTCTTCTTTTGCCAATAGTGGAATATCTGCCACTAAAACCGCATCTACGCCGACTTCTGCACAACGTTGATAGAAATTATCTAATCCTTTCGCAAAAATTAAATTCGCACAAAGGAGTAAGCTAATCGGAATTTCTGGATATTCTGACCGCACTTTAGCAAGTAATTTAAAGCTGTCTTCAGTGCTATGACCCGCATTGAGCGCACGGTTATTAGCTGCCTGGATAACAGGGCCGTCTAATAATGGATCAGAAAATGGGAAACCTAGTTCTAAGGCATCTGCGCCATTTTCAACCAACGTACAAATAATTTCAAAAGAGCGATCAAATGTTGGATCGCATAATGTAACGAAAGGTACAAAAGCCCCTTCTTTTTTCGCTGCAAGTTCTGCAAATTTAGTTTCAAAACGGCTCATTATTGCATTCCTTTTTCTTTTAAAACTTTATCAACGGTGAAAATATCTTTATCACCACGACCAGAGAGATTCACTACTAAGATCTGTTCTTTATTCGGTTCTTGATGAATCATTTTTAGCGCATGTGCTAATGCATGAGAACTTTCCAATGCTGGAATAATCCCTTCATGTTTCGCTAATTCTTGGAAAGCGTTTAACGCTTCATCATCTGTAATACTTGGGTATTCAGCACGACCAATGCTTTGTAAGTAAGCATGTTGAGGCCCTACAGAAGGGAAGTCTAATCCTGCAGAAATAGAGTAGGATTCTTCCACTTGACCATCTTCAGTTTGCATTAAAGGTGATTTCATACCGAAATAAATCCCCACTTTTGCATGGCCTAATGGTGCACCATGTTCACCACTTTCGATGCCATGACCTGCAGGTTCCACACCAATTAAGCGTACACCTTTTTCATCAATAAAATCAGTAAACATACCAATCGCATTCGAGCCACCACCGACTGCCGCAATGACAGCATCCGGTAAACGGCCTTCTTTTTCTAAGATTTGACGTTTAGTTTCTTCACCAATCATTTTTTGGAATTCACGTACAATGGTTGGGAATGGATGAGGGCCTGCCGCTGTACCCAATAAATAATGGGTGTTTTCATAGTTGGCTGACCAATCACGCATTGCTTCACAGCATGCATCTTTCAATGAGCAAGAACCTTTTTGTACAGGAATCACCTCTGCACCCATTAAACGCATGCGGAATACGTTAGGGGATTGACGTTCCACATCTTTCGCCCCCATATAAACACGGCAAGGCATATCTAACATTGCACAAGCAAGGGCTGTTGCTACGCCATGTTGGCCTGCACCAGTTTCTGCGATAATACGTGTTTTACCCATGCGTTTTGCTAATAAAATTTGACCTAATACTTGGTTGGTTTTATGGGCACCGCCGTGAAGTAAATCTTCACGTTTTAAATAAATTTTTGCTTTTGTCCCTTTGGTTAAATTACGGCAAAGGGTAAGTGCGGTTGGTCTGCCCGCATAATTTTTAAGTAAATCTTGAAATTCACGTTGGAATTCAGGATCGTCTTTTGCTTCAACAAAGGCTTTTTCTAGCTGTTGTAGTACCGGTACGAGAATTTCCGGTACATACATTCCGCCAAATTCACCGAAATAAGGATTTAAAAGGGTTTCTGACATAATATTTCCTTGTTATTTTTGAATTCTTGCGACATTAAGTGGTGCAAAGGTTTGAGCAGTTGGCATCACTTCAATGCGATTAATATTAACATGTTCAGGTTGTTGATTGAGCCATAACACAATATTAGCAATATCTTGTGGACTGACATATTCTACATTTTCATAGAGTTTTTTTGCTCGGGCATCATCACCTTTAAAGCGGATATTAGAAAATTCAGTTCCACCACAAAGACCAGGCTCTACATTGGTCACGCGAATTTGTGTACCAGCAAGATCGGCTCGAAGATTTAAACTAAATTGTTTTATAAAAGCTTTAGTGCCACCGTATACATTGCCACCTGGATAAGGATAAGTACCTGCAATTGAGCCTAAATTAATAATGTGACCTGAATTGCGTTCAACCATTTGCGGTAACACAAGACGAGTGATGGTGACGAGTCCTTTAATATTGGTATCAATCATTTGCATCCAATCGTCTAAACTCGCTTTATCTGCACTTTCTAAACCTAATCCTAAACCTGCATTATTCACCAATAAATCAATGGATTGCCAATTAGCGGGAAGGGAATGGAAAGCCTCTTCTGTTGCTTGGCGATCTGAAATATCAAAGGCAAGAAAGTGGAAGTTTTCACCTAATTCTTGTTGTAATTGTTCTAAACGAGCTACACGGCGCCCGGTGCCAATTACACGATAGCCATTTTCAATGAGTGTGCGACAAATTGCCGCACCAAATCCGGCAGTTGCGCCGGTTACTAACGCTGTTCTTTGCATAATCCTTCCCCTTAGCAATCAGATTAATTTGATAAAATCGTTTTAAAAACTGACCGCACTTTTTCGCTGTCTTTTACGCCTGCGGTAGTTTCTACACCAGAATTGAGATCAACACCTAGGCAACCTTGCTTAATGGCTTGTTCAATATTGTCAGGTGAAATGCCACCAGCCAAAATAATTTTGTGTTTCAAGTTTTCAGGAATGAGTGACCAATTAAAGGTTTTTCCTGTGCCACCTTGTTGATTAGCGGATTGGCTATCGAAAATATAGCGAGCAATATTTAAATCATCAGTAAAATCAACCGCACTTTGTGCTTCAGTATTCACCGAAATGGCTTTCCAAATTTGTATTTCTTCAGGCAGTTGGTGACGAAGTGCGGTAATATATTCAGCGGTTTCTGAACCGTGTAGCTGAACAGCATAAAGCTGTAATTGTTTAGCGATTTTTACAATAAAATCAATTTCTTGATTCTGGAACACGCCCACAAAACGAAGTGGTGATGCTGTCACTAATTCTTGAGCTTGACGTAGGCTCACACAGCGTTTTGAATGTTCGACGAAAATTAAGCCGCCGTATAATGCCCCGTTTGCGTAAACCTCTTTGACATCTTGCGTGCGAGTTAAACCGCATACTTTATTTTCGCCAAAAATCACTTCACGCACAGCATTATTTAAATCTGCGCTGCCCATTAGGCTGCTGCCGATTAAAAAGCCATGTGCCACTTTTTGCAAATCACGAATTTGGCTGTGATTATAAATACCCGATTCGCTGATAATACGTGCATCAGCGGGGATACGATCGGCATATTTTTGTGTGAGTTCTACCACGCGGTTTAAATCAACGGTGAGATCGTGAAGATTACGATTGTTAACACCGATGATTTTTGCACCTAAAGCAAGGGCACGCTCAAATTCTTCTTCATTGCTGGTTTCCGTCAACACGCCCATGCCGAGAGAATGCGCAAGATCAGCTAATACACGATAGGTTTCATCATTCACCACTGAAAGCATCAATAAAATAGCATCAGCTTGATAGTAGCGCGCAAGATAAACCTGATATTCGCTGATCATAAAATCTTTGCACAATACAGGTTGTGAGACAACGTCACGTACTTGCGGCAAATATTCAAATTTACCTTGGAAGTATTTCTCATCCGTTAGCACAGAAACGGCTGACGCATAATGTTTATATACATTGGCGATTTCATCTAAATTAAATTCATTACGAATTAATCCTTTAGAAGGGGACGCTTTCTTACATTCCAAAATATAAGCAGGCTTTTGATGTGTGCCTTTAGCCAACGCATCATAAAAAGAGCGGTCAGATTTTTGAATGTTTTCTTTAAATTGTGAAAGCGGAAATTCAGCTTCCTTTGCCTTAACCCATTGTGCTTTGTCTAAGACGATTTTTTGCAGCACCGTCGCAGAGTCAATGGGTTTAGTGAAATCTTGCGTGATCATAATCTTTCTTCTTATTGTGGCTTATCAAATCAGCCTTTATCTTAATATTTTGTTAAATGTTGTAATGTATTAAACGCTTTGCCTGATGCAAGATGAGCCAACACATTTTGAACATTTTGTTTTAAGTCATCATGACCAAATAATTTCAGTAATAATGCCACATTTGCGGCTACCGCATTAGCATGTTCCGCTTTCCCTTTACCTTGTAAAAGTGCGGTCAGATATTGGGCATTTTCTTGTGGTTCGCCACCACGTAAACTTTCTAAAGATTGTGTTTTTAAACCAAAATCTTCTGGCGTTAAGGTGAAGTAGTCAATTTTGCCGTTTTTAATTTCTGCCACTTGCGTTTCACCATGTACGGCGACTTCATCTAGACCCGCACCATGAACCACAAAAGTATGTTGATGACCTAATGCAACAGCAGTTTCTGCATAGGTTTTCACTAATTCAGGGGCATATACGCCAAGCAAATGATAAGTTGGGCGAGCTGGATTAATTAATGGACCCAAAATATTAAAAAGCGTACGCGTTTTTAATGCTGCGCGAACTGGGGCAACATGTTTAAACCCACTGTGATATTGTTGAGCAAATAAGAAACATACCCCAATATCATCAAGCGCTTGACGAGCTTGCTCTGGCGTGACATTCACATTTACACCGAGAGCGGTTAATACATCACTGGCACCCGATTTACTCGATACGCTGCGGTTACCATGTTTTGCTACTTTGGCACCCATCGAGGCCGCAACAATAGCACTCGCAGTAGAAATATTAATCGTGTTTTGACCATCACCGCCAGTCCCCACAATATCCGCAAAAGGGTAGTCAGGACGAGGGAATGATTTGGCATTTTGTAAAGATGCAGATACCGCACCACTTAATTCATCGATAGTGGCGCCACGTACTTTTAACGCAATCAGCATGGCAGCGATTTGTTCGTTATTCAGTTCGCCTTGCATAATGGCATTAAAAATGACCGCACTTTCTTCTTTATTAAGTGTTTTTCCGCTGTAAAGTTGTTCTAATAATTGAGCCGTTTGCATAATCTCGTCCCTTATACGTAAATATCGTAATCTAAATCGCGCGCTTCATCGCCAGTCATACCACGGAAACCCCAACAATGCGCCGGTTGTTCTTTAATCGTAATTTCAACGTTGTGAGATTTAATACCAATTTTGTATTCCAGTTCGCTGAAGAGCATTTTGATTAAACGTTTTTTCGTACCTTCCATACGACCTTGCATGAGGTTAATTTCAATAACGGTGTAATCATTGTTACGATCGATAGGATAAAGAAAATCTTCTTTATCTAAACATAAAAAACGAATCGCATGCTTTCCGCGAGGAATATCTAAACCAAGGTTTAAACAGTTATAAATTACTTCAGCAATATCTTGACGACGAGGTGCAAGCACTTCTTTTAATCCATATACGGTAATCATTTTTCTTCCTTAATCTCTGTTTAATAACCATTCCACAGATTGTTGTAATAATTTCGAACCTTGCACAGTAAGGATACTTTCTGGATGGAATTGGAAAGCACAAATTGGCAAGGTCTTATGGCGAATTGCCATTACAATACCATTGTAATCGGCATTCACAATAAATTCGTCAGGCAGGTTTTTACCCATTAAAGAGTGATAACGCGCCACAGGCATTGGGTTGGCAATATCTTTAAACATGGCTTGGTTATCATGTTGAATGCGCGATACTTTACCATGTAATACTTCGCCTGCATGTACAACCTCTCCACCAAAGGCTTGAATAAGCGCTTGATGGCCTAAGCAAATACCAATAATTGGTACATCATTTTTTAAACGTTCAATAAGTGGGAGTAAGATGCCTGCTTCTGCCGGAGTACCTGGTCCTGGAGAGAGTGCAAGAATCGTATCCGGTGTATTTAATGCTTCTTGTACCACTTGTTCTAAATTAGTGTCATTACGATAAATTTTTACGTTATGCCCAAGCACACGGAATTGATCCACTAAGTTATAAGTGAATGAATCAAAATTATCTAAAAAGAGAATATTAGCCATAATTTATCGTCCTTATTTTGCTTGGGTATTGATTTGTTTGATTGCTTTAAGCACTGCAGCTGCTTTATGGCGAGTTTCATCCGCTTCCATTTGTGGATCAGAATCCAATACTTCGCCACAACCCGCTTGAATATGGGCAATGCCATTTTGTACAAAAGCAGAACGAATCACGATACAGGTATCAAAATGACCATCAGAGGTGAGATAACCGACCGCACCACCGTAGCTGTGACGTTTTTGCTGTTCAAATTGATAGATTAACTGCATCGCTTTAATTTTAGGCGCCCCAGTTAACGTCCCCATATTCATACAAGCTTGATAAGCGTGTAAGGCATCAAGTTCAGGACGAAGTTTACCCACTACGCGAGAAACCAAATGCATGATGTGCGAATAGCGATCCACTTGCATTAATTCTGCCACTTTACGTGTACCGCTTTGGCAAACGCGAGCAATATCATTACGGGCTAAATCCACTAACATTAAATGTTCAGCTTGCTCTTTATGATCAAGACGTAATTCTAATTCCAAACGCGCATCCAATTCAGGGTCAATATTGCCATGGGCATCAAAACCACGCGGGCGAGAACCTGCAATTGGGTAAATTTCTAATTGACGATTATCTGGTGCATATTTCAACGCACTTTCTGGTGATGCACCGAATAAAATGAAATCCTCATCGTTCATGTAGAACATATAAGGGCTTGGATTGTTATGTTTTAATTGTGCATAGCTCGCAAGGGTATTCGGGCAAGCTAATGAAAAACGGCGAGATGGCACAATTTGGAACACATCACCAATATTAATATGATGTTTTAATGCTTTTACAATGCCGATAAATTCAGGATCTTCAAAGTTAGTGCTGACCTCATCACTTGCTGCTTTAATGGAAAATACGCCATCAATATTTTTTAATTTTTGTGCAATAGAAAGTGCCGTTTTCGCGACTTCCACTTGTTCTTCTTGGCTAAAACAAAAGCTTTTTAATGTGGCTTGTTGGCTTTGGTGATCGATGGTGATTAAATTTTCTGCGAGATAAAAACTGTAATCCGGGCAGTTAATGCCATCATCTTTTAATTCAACACCTTGCATTGGAATAAAATTCGCCACCAAATCATAAGCAAATAAACCACCTAAAAAGACGGGTGTGCTGCTATGTTGATAATGGTTAGAAATTACACGAAGTCCATCAAAAATGGTTGCAGCTTGTAATTTGCTGTCTTCATCTAATTGATTGTCGAGCGGTGCAAATTGTACAGAAAATTCATTCTCAAAATTGACCGCACTTACGGTACCGAGTTGGCTTAATACAGGATGAATTTCGTTTAACACTTGTTTGCCGTTCGCATTCAGTGCTCTAAAGGTTACCTGATTGCCTAAACAAGTAATTTTAACGGCAGCATTAATTAGAATAAGGCTCTGTAAGCTATTTTTACTGCCAATTTCGGCAGAGTCGAGGAGAAGAGAATTTGAGTTCTGTTGACATAGTGTATTAAAAATTGCGGTGGTGTCGGCATGATAGGGAACCGGTTGAGAGGTTACCGCAATAAAAGGGGTATTTTTCATAATCAATCCTGTATTCTGAACTTTTGCACTATTAAACTAGTACATAATGTATAAGTCAAGAAAATAATCAAAAATTTGGCGTGATTTTACAATATTTTTTTAATTTTTAACCAAAGATATTAAAAATAGAGGAAGTTGATTAGAAAAAAGCCATTTCGAGGCATATCTCAAAATGGCTTATCTGGGGATTTTAGTAATTAGAGAGATGCAACGATCTCATCAATTTTATTTCTTGCTGAACGTTGTGCTTTTTCAATTGCCTCTGCACCTAATCCAATACCTTTTGCATAAGCAAACTGAACATCGGTAATACCAACAAAACCTAAAATGGCTTTTAAGTAATTTGTCACATTGTTATTTTCATCATACATGCCACCAAAGCTTGCTAATACAATCGCTTTTTTACCTTGAAGTAAACCTTCAGGACCATTTGCGGTGTATTGGAAAGTCACACGAGGACGCGCAATAAAATCAAAATAAGATTTAAGTTGTGTTGAGATGCCTAAGTTATACATAGGTGCACCAATTACAATAATATCAGCGGCTTTTAATTCAGCCACTAACTCATCAGATAAGGCTAAAAGTGCATTTTCTTCTGCAGTTTTAGGTTCGCCACGTACCGCAGTTGCCGCCGTTGCATCAAAATGGGGAAGTTGTTGCGCCGCTAAATCACGTACCACAATGTTGTGGTCTTTTAATTTTTCAATGGTGTAATCGGCTAATTTATTACTTTGAGAGTTATCTGCAAGGATGCTTGATTTTAATACTAATACGTTCATAGAGTTTCCTTTAATTGGTGTTTATCAAAAGTGCAGTCATTTTATCGGAAATTTTGAATAGATAAAGTAGCTATCAGGAAAATCATTATTTACTCATTGGAAAGAATTCAGCGAGATATTAACAAGTGTGGTGGAAAGTGCTAAAATTCTCCGCCGCACTTGGTTTGCTCGATAGTGGGAGTGAATGAAAGTGCGGTTTGTTTTTAATCATTATTTGCATGTTGCCTTTCGTATGGGCGACCACTGTATAAGGAAAAATTATGCCTATTATTACTTTACCGGACGGTTCTAAACGCGAATTTGATCGTCCAGTTTCTGTGTTAGAAGTGGCTCAAGATATCGGAGCCGGTCTTGCCAAAGCAACCATAGCTGGCCGTGTAAACGGTGAACGTCGTGATGCCTGTGACATCATCAATGAAGATGCCAACCTTGAAATTATTACAGCAAAAGATGAAGACGGTTTAGAAATTATTCGTCACTCTTGCGCACACTTGCTCGGTCACGCAATCAAACAATTATTCCCAGATGTCAAAATGGCAATCGGTCCAACGATTGAAAATGGCTTCTATTATGACGTGGATTTAGACCGTTCTTTAACGCAAGAAGACATTGATGCGATTGAAAAACGTATGCTTGAATTGGCGAAAACCAATTATGACGTCATCAAAACTCCGGTAAGCTGGCAAGAAGCAAGAGATACTTTTGAAAAACGCGGTGAGCCGTACAAAATGGCTATCTTAGATGAAAATATCGAACGTACCGCAACGCCTGCGCTTTATCATCACGAAGAATACATTGATATGTGTCGTGGACCACATGTGCCAAATATGCGTTTCTGCCACAACTTTAAATTAATGAAAGTTGCAGGTGCTTACTGGCGTGGTGATAGCAAAAATAAAATGTTACAACGTATCTATGGTACGGCGTGGGCTGATAAAAAACAATTAGCGGAATACTTAACTCGCTTAGAAGAAGCTGCAAAACGTGACCACCGTAAAATCGGTAAAGCGTTAGATTTATATCATATGCAAGAAGAAGCACCGGGTATGGTGTTCTGGCATAACGATGGTTGGACAATTTTCCGTGAATTGGAAACTTTCGTACGTACAAAATTAAAAGAATACGATTATCAAGAAGTGAAAGGTCCGTTCATGATGGACCGCGTGTTATGGGAAAAAACAGGTCACTGGCAAAACTACGGCGATTTGATGTTTACTACACAATCAGAAAACCGTGAATATGCGATTAAACCAATGAACTGCCCAGGACACGTTCAAATCTTTAACCAAGGTTTAAAATCTTACCGTGATTTACCAATCCGCATGGCGGAATTTGGTTCTTGTCACCGTAATGAACCATCTGGTTCTTTACACGGTTTAATGCGTGTACGTGGTTTCACTCAAGATGATGCACACATTTTCTGTACTGAAGACCAAATTGAAAGTGAAGTAACCAGCTGTATCAAAATGGTTTACGACATTTACAGCACTTTCGGTTTCCAAAATATTCAGGTGAAATTATCTACTCGTCCTGAAAAACGTATCGGTGCGGATGATATGTGGGATCGTGCCGAAGCAGGTCTTGCAGCAGCATTAGCACATAACGGTCTTGAATATGAAATTCAAGAAGGTGAAGGTGCATTCTATGGTCCGAAAATTGAGTTTGCATTACGTGACTGCTTAGATCGTGAATGGCAATGCGGTACCATCCAATTAGACTTCGCGTTACCGGGTCGTTTAAATGCGTCTTATGTGGCAGAAGATAATGATCGTCGTACACCAGTAATGATTCACCGTGCGATTTTAGGTTCGATTGAACGTTTCATCGGTATCATTACTGAAGAGTATGCTGGTTTCTTCCCTGCATGGCTAGCGCCAGTTCAAGCGATTGTAATGAATATTACTGACAGCCAAGCAGACTATGTTCAAAAAGTAGTAAAACAACTTTCTGATGCGGGCTTACGTGTTAAAGCAGATTTACGTAATGAAAAAGTTGGCTTCAAGATCCGCGAACATACCTTACGTCGCGTGCCTTATATGCTTGTTTGCGGTGATAAAGAAATCGCAGAAGGCAAAGTGGCTGTACGTACCCGTAAAGGTGCAGATTTAGGTACTTTCACCATTGAAGAATTTGCTGAAATCTTAAAATCTCAAGTTAGACAACGTGAGTTGAAATTGTTGGGTGAAGAGTAATTAATTCTTTAAAATCTTAATTAAAAATGACCGCACTTTGATGTGCGGTTTTTTTATATTCACAGTATAAAAATAAACTCAAGTATCTCTTTCTTCTATATAATAGCCTTATCACAAGGAGGCGAACATGACAGCTCAAACTCAACAATTAACACCAGAATTAACGTTAGAACATATCAATGAAATTCCTGTTTTAATTTTAAATCACCCAGTAGGATCGGCTCGAATTGCATTACAAGGGGCGCAGTTATTAAATTGGCAGCCTAAAGGGGCAGAGCAGGATATTTTTTGGTTAAGTGAGATTGAACCTTTCACACAAGGTGTGGCAATTCGCGGCGGTGTGCCGATTTGTTACCCTTGGTTTGGAGGCCTTAAACAACCTTCACACGGTACAGCGCGTTTACGTTTGTGGCAATTAAGTGATTATGATCTCCAAGCTAATAAAGTGCGGTTAGAATTTTCGCTCTTTTCTGAATATGGTGTGATTGAAGCCAAAATGAAAATGGAATTTACCGATAAATGCACAATGACTTTAACGCATTTAGGGCAAGAACCAGCTCAAGCGGCATTACACAGTTATTTTAATATTGGTGATATTTCACAAATTGAAGTCCAAAATTTACCAAGTCGTTGCTATGACTCATTACAAGGTAAACATACAGACGTTCCTTCAACACGCAGAATAGAACAAGGTGTGGATTGTATTTATACATTAGAGGAAGATAAAACATTCTTAGTGGATAATGCATTTAATCGACATATTCAAATTACACACCATCATGCAGATTCAATTGTGCTATGGAATCCTTGGGAGAAAACACCAAGTGCGATGCAACCAGAAGGGTATAGAACAATGGTATGTATTGAAACCGCAAGATTAGAAAAACTACTTCAATTTGGAGAGAGTATTTCAGCTGAAATAAGTGCTTTACCCGCTGATATTTAAAGGAATAGAAATCCTTGTTGCATAAACGTGGCAAATACTATAAAATTTTGCCCGTTTTTTGTTTGTTTTTATAGCAAATGATTGAAGAAATCTTCTGTTTTAAATGCAGTGGGTTTTATCTTAAATAAATAGAAGGAATAACATTATCAAAACCGTAAAAAAAGCTCCGGCAGCTAACCGCCCGAATCGCATTAACGATGAAATTCGAGTAAAAGAAGTTCGTTTGATTGACCAAGATGGTGAACAAGCGGGGATTGTATCAATTCAACAGGCCTTAGATATGGCAGAACAAGCAGCGCTTGATTTAGTTGAGATCAGTCCGAATGCCGAACCACCGGTTTGTCGTATTATGAACTACGGCAAGTTCCTCTATGAAAAGAGTAAAACTGCAAAAGAGCAGAAGAAAAAACAAAAAGTTGTACAAGTGAAGGAAATTAAATTCCGTCCAGGTACTGACGAAGGTGACTACCAAGTTAAATTACGTAGCTTAATCCGTTTCTTAGAAGATGGCGATAAAGCGAAAATTACTGTACGTTTCCGTGGTCGTGAAATGGCTCATCAAGATATCGGTTTAGACGTATTAGAACGCGTTAAAAATGATTTGGCTGAAATTTCAGTGGTGGAATCTGCACCGGGTAAATTAGAAGGTCGCCAAGCAGTAATGGTGTTAGCACCTAAGAAAAAATAATTTTTTATTTAGATTTGATCTAGATAATCGAATTTTCACTTCGGTGAGAATACAACTGCACATTGGGCAAACTACGCAGCCTAATTGCTTTTGGAGAAGGGCAATTCAATTTGCCATATTGGAATAATTAGTGCCTACAAGTAATCTTCGGATTCGCCTAATTATGTGTTTAACTTAAAATGCGGAGTTATTTTAACAATGCCTAAAATTAAAACAGTACGTGGTGCTGCTAAGCGTTTCAAAAAAACAGCTTCTGGCGGTTTCAAACGTAAACAATCTCACTTACGTCATATTTTGACTAAAAAGACAACTAAACGTAAACGTCATTTACGTCATAAATCAATGGTTGCGAAAGCAGACCAAGTTTTAGTAGTAGCTTGCTTACCATACGCATAAGCCGTTATTTAAGCAAAACGTACGATTAGTTAAATTAGTTAAAAATATTACATAGGAGATTAAATAATGGCTCGTGTAAAACGTGGTGTTATTGCAAGAGCACGCCATAAGAAAGTTCTTAAGGCTGCTAAAGGTTATTATGGTGCACGTTCACGCGTGTATCGCGTTGCTTTCCAAGCGGTGATCAAAGCTGGTCAATACGCATATCGTGACCGTCGTCAACGTAAACGTCAATTCCGTCAATTATGGATTGCACGTATCAACGCTGCGGCTCGTCAAAATGGTTTATCTTACAGCAAATTCATCAACGGCTTGAAAAAAGCGTCTGTTGAAATCGACCGTAAGATCCTTGCTGATATCGCTGTATTCGACAAAGTGGCGTTCGCTGCATTAGTTGAAAAAGCAAAATCTGCACTTTAATTTTTTAAAGTTTAGATTCAAAAATTAGGACGCTGAAAAGCGTCCTTTTTTATTACCTCCCAAAAAGAAAAAACCGCTACTCAAAACTTGAATAGCGGGGAGGTCTTAATTTATAAGAAACTTCAAAAAGATAACTGCAATATGCAGTGCACTAGCAATGTATCAGACTGTGTGTTTTTGAAATAGTTCGATATTTTTGAAAAAAAATATTTAAAAATATCAAAATTAAACGAAAATGAACGAATTTAGCCCTTTATAAAGGCAATAATTTGCTCTTCAATCCCTTTTTCATCTAATTTAATTTCAGCAAGCGCTTCTTGTTGTGTGCCTTGCGGAATAAAGATATCAGGTAAACCTAGTTGTAAAAGTGCGGTTGTTTTTCCATGAGAATTTAGCACTTCTGAAACAGCAGAACCTGCACCACCTTGAATTGCATTTTCTTCTAATGTCACAATGATATCATGGGTATTTGCCACTTCTAGAATACGAGCTTCATCAATTGGTTTCACAAAGCGCATATCGACAACAGTCGCATTGAGTTTTTCTGCCACAGATAAAGCAGCAGGTAAGAGTGTGCCAAAATTCAGAATCGCGATTTGTTCACCTTGACGAACCATTTTTGAACGACCAATTTCTAATTCGACAAGCGGGGTTAATTCTACGCCGATTGCATTTCCACGTGGATAACGTACCGCAGCCGGTTTACCACATTTATACCCCGTATAAAGCATTTGGCGACATTCATTTTCATCACTTGGTGTCATAATGATCATATTCGGAATGCAGCGCATAAAACTTAAATCAAAAGCACCTTGGTGAGTTTGACCATCAGCACCTACGATACCTGCACGATCGATGGCAAAGAGAACAGGTAAGTTTTGAATGGCGACATCGTGAATAAGCTGATCATAAGCACGTTGTAAGAAAGTAGAATAAATGGCTACAACAGGTTTATAACCACCAATTGCAAGGCCCGCAGCAAAAGTGACAGCATGTTGTTCAGCGATGGCAACATCAAAATATTGTTGTGGGAATCGTTCTGAAAATTCTACCATGCCAGAACCTTCACGCATTGCAGGGGTAATACCGACTAATTTATCGTCTTGTTCTGCCATTTCACATAACCAATCGCCAAAGATTTTTGAATAGGTTGGTTTGGCATTTGATTTAGGAAGTTGGCCGCTTGTTGGATCAAATTTTGGTACGCCATGGAAACCGATCGGGTCTTTTTCTGCTGGCTCGTAACCTTTTCCTTTTTTAGTTTTGATGTGTAAGAATTGCGGCCCTTTGAGATCGCGCATATTGCTTAAGGTGGCAATTAATTCGTCAATATTATGCCCGTCAATTGGTCCAATATAGTTAAAACCGAGCTCTTCAAAAAGCGTACTTTCGGGGGAGAACATCACGCCTTTCATGTGCTCTTCGGTTTTCTTCATAAAGTTTTTAACAGTTGGCACTTTATCTAAAATTTTCTTACTGCCATCACGAACGGTTGAATATAATGAACCAGAGAAAATGCGAGCAAGGTGATTATTCAATGCCCCCACGTTTTCAGAAATAGACATTTCATTGTCATTTAAAATGACCAACATATCAGTATGCAAAGAACCCGCATGGTTTAAGGCCTCAAATGCCATCCCCGCAGTGATTGCACCGTCACCAATCACACAAACGGTTTTGCGACCTGCATTTTCACGTTCTGCCGCAACAGCAATACCTAGTCCTGCACTGATAGAAGTAGAAGAGTGACCAACACTTAATACATCAAACTCACTTTCTTCACGCCAAGGGAAGGGATGAATTCCGCCTTTTTGGCGAATGGTGGACATTTGATCTCGACGACCTGTCAAAATTTTGTGTGGATAAGCTTGATGGCCCACATCCCAAATTAATTGATCAAAAGGGGTTTTGAAAATGTAGTGTAATGCCACAGTCAATTCAACGGTACCAAGACCAGATGCCAAATGACCACTGGATTGACTAACGGATTCCAACAGATAACTCCGTAACTCCTGACAAAGTTGCGGAAGCTGATCTTTATTTAAAAGACGCAAATCTTCCGGCGAATTAATTAAGGATAAAAGAGGATAGTTGTTCATATATTCGTTAGTCCTAAAATGTGAAAAAAGTGACCGCACTTTGAGAAATCAAAATAAATGCTGTCACCATTAACTTTTACGATTGACAATAAATTCAGCTAATGCACGCAATGCAGTGGTATCAAAAGGTAAATTGTCTAATTCATGTAAGGCGGTTTGATAGAGTTCTTGGGCTTTTTGTTTCGCACCCTCTAATCCTAACAGCTTTGGATAAGTGCTTTTATCTAAACCTAAATCAGAACCCACCGGTTTACCGATTTCCGCACTGTCGCCTTCAATATCTAAAATGTCATCTTGTACTTGGAAAGCTAAACCAATAGCTTGTGAATAACGTTCTAGTTGTTGCTCTAATTCTTTGTTTTCAAAGTGAGGCGAGCAGATAAAACCCATTTTTAATGCGGCTGTTAGTAACGCCCCAGTTTTATTGCGATGAATAAGCTCTAATTCGTCTAAATTAACTTGTTTGTGCTCAGAAATTAAATCTAAACTTTGCCCTAAACACATACCTTGTACGCCAGATGCTTGAGCCAATACTTTCACTAATCGCAATTTTTGTTCAGCAGAGAGAGAAGGGGCTTCAGTAAGAATTTCAAAGGCAAAAGCTTGTAATGCATCGCCAGCTAAAATGGCCGTGGCTTCATCAAAAGCAATATGACATGTTGGTTGACCACGACGAAGTTCATCGTTGTCCATGGCAGGCAAATCGTCATGGATTAAAGAATAAGCGTGAATAGATTCAATAGCTGCCGCCGCGTAATCTAAAGCGGGCATTTCTGCGCCTAGCATTTTACCCGTTGTATAGACAAGGAAAGGACGAACGCGTTTGCCGCCTAGCAATAAGCCATATTTCATGGCATCACGCAAAGGGGCATTATAAGAGTCAATTTCTTCAAATTGATTGGCTAAAAACTGATTAATACGATCTTGAACTTGTTTGAGTTCAGTGCCGAATTGATAACTCATGGATTACTCGTCCCCTTGATAATCACTTAATGGGGCGGTTTCGCTTTTTTGTAACAAAATTTGAATACGTTGTTCTGCTTGTTGCAAGCGCTCTTGACCAAGTTGAGCCAATTTAATGCCGTTCTCAAATTCTTTCAGCGCATCTTCCAATGGTAATTCACCGCTTTCAAGTTTTGCCACAATTGTTTCTAATTGTGCAAGTGTTGTTTCAAAATCAGGTTCAGCATTTGCTGGTTTACGCGCCATTAAATTATCCTTTTCAGATGAATAAATTGCTCCGTATTGTACTTGATTTTTATAGGGATGTTAAAAACTTATTTCAAAGTGCGGTCAGTTTTTCGTGAGAATTTGAACTTTGTGGGATCTGGAATTTAGCGTACAATACGGCCATTTTTTATTATTCACAGATTATTATGAAATTTATCGTTAAACTTTTTCCTGAAATTATGATTAAAAGCGAAACCGTGCGTAAGCGTTTCGCGAAAATTTTGACCTCAAATATTCGCAATATTTTACAGAAATATGATGAAGAAACGGCGGTTGTTCGTCATTGGGATTACATCGAAGTGCGCTCAAAAAATGAAGCCAATCGTGAAGAGTTGATTGCGCTTTTACAACGCATTCCAGGGATTCATCATTTTTTAGAAGTGGAAGAAAAACCGTTTACTGATTTGCATCATATCTTTGAGTTGACCTTAGCGGATGTTGCTGATCAACTTGAAAACAAAACCTTTTGTGTACGTGTAAAACGCAAAGGGAAACATGATTTTAGTTCCATTGAAGCTGAACGTTATATCGGTGGTGGTTTAAATCAGCATATTGAAAGTGCAAAAGTACGCTTAAAAAATCCTGATGTAACCGTTCGTATTGATATTGAAGATGACAAAATGATGCTGGTGAGAGCTCGTCATGTTGGTCTTGGAGGTTATCCAATTGGGACGCAAGAAGACGTGCTTTCATTGATTTCAGGTGGCTTTGACTCTGGCGTATCCAGTTATATGCTTATTCGCCGTGGTTCACGTGTGCATTATTGTTTCTTCAATTTAGGTGGTGCAGCCCATGAAATTGGCGTGAAACAAATGGCTTACCATATTTGGAATCGTTATAGTTCATCACATAAAGTCCGCTTTATTGCCATTCCTTTTGAAGGCGTAGTGGGTGAGATTTTAGAGAAAGTCGATAATGGCCAAATGGGCGTCGTGTTAAAACGGATGATGGTGCGCGCTGCAAGTAAAGTGGCACAACGTTTTGATATTCAAGCTATCGTTACTGGTGAGGCACTCGGACAAGTTTCGAGCCAAACTTTAACCAATTTGCGCTTAATTGATGAAGCATCCGATGCGTTAGTATTACGTCCACTCATCACCCATGATAAAGAACAAATTATCGCGATGGCGAAAGAGATTGGTACGGATGATATTGCTAAATCAATGCCGGAATTCTGTGGGGTGATTTCTAAAAATCCAACAATCAAAGCGGTACGTGAAAAAATTCTTGAAGAAGAAAATCACTTTGATTTCGGCGTGTTGGAAAGTGCGGTTGAAAATGCACAATATTTAGATATTCGCCAAATTGCAGAAGAAACTGAGAAAGAAGTGGTAGAAGTGGATACCATTTCAGTGCTTGGTGAAAACGATATTATTTTAGATATTCGTAGCCCAGAAGAGACAGATGAAAATCCATTTGAATCAGACGAGCATCAAGTAATGCAGTTGCCGTTTTACAAATTATCTTCACAATTCGGCTCATTAGATCAAAGTAAAAACTATGTGCTTTACTGTGAGCGAGGCGTGATGAGTAAACTTCAAGCGCTTTATTTAAAAGAAAATGGTTTTACGAATGTAAGAGTATTCGGGAAAAAATAAGCAAAAAATGACCGCACTTTAACGTGCGGTTTTTTTATTCGTAATCTAATTCACCCACTAATTCATCAATAGCTTTGGCAAGTAACGTTCTGTCATGACGATAGCTGATATCATCTGCATTTAAGCGTTTAGCCAAGATTTTAACGGGAGAAATCGCAGACAAATCGCCCGCACTTTGTTCACGATAAGGGGTTATAGCTCCATCAATAACGGATTCGCCGACGATTTCATTAATTTTCTGAATACGATCTGCCAGTGAAAGCTGAGAGGCAGCGCCAATTTCTACCCCTAAATTATCAATAAAAATCACTTTCGCTTTGCTATTACGCAGGGCAGTCGCTAATTCAGGTAACAATAGTGGAGGCATAATACTCGTCATGAAACTTCCTGGGCCAAGTAAAATGACTTCCGCTTGCTCCAATGCTTGAATGGCTTCTTGTGCGGCTTTAACCATAGGCACTAAGAAAAGTGATTGGGGTAATTCTGTTAAATTATCAATGCTCACTTCACCGACAATACTGGAGCCTGAGCCTAAACTCGCGGCAAGATGAACAGGTTCTTCTGACATAGGAATAATGTGAGATTTTACTTTGAGTAATTCACGAATTAAGTTAATGGCTTCAATAGGGCGAATATGCATATCTTCTAAGGCTTTGAGCATCAAATTGCCTAAATTATGCCCAGAAAGTTCACCTTCGCCAGTAAAGCGGTATTCAAATAATGCAGATGCCGTGCTTGGCTCAATGATGATTTGGTTTAAGCAATTACGTAGATCGCCCCATGCGATACCACCTTGTTCTTGGCGAATTCGGCCAGTTGAACCGCCGTTATCTGTGGTGGTGACAATACCGGTTAAACGCTCTTTCATAAAACTAAGCGCTGATAATACACGCCCTAATCCATGACCACCACCAATGGCAACAATATGTTTGATTTCGTCTAAATGTTCATGACGGCTGTGACGAGATAAATCAGACATTTTTCTTCCTTTTTTACCTATAAATAATTATAAAAAATAATGTTATATATTTTTTTATATAAGTTAATGCTGTTATTTTTATCAATATAGTCGGGTTATTCTATCAAATTATTGCTATTAACCGCTTGCTTTTATTACAATACCAACACAATTTATTTTTAACGCATAACTCCGAGCTTGTTTAGCCTAAGTTTCATAGGAAATACGGCGGCAAGCCAATAACGCGGTACGTTATTCAGGGATACGCTGGAAACGGTTTATCCTCTCCATATTTAGAAAGGTGTAAAATGCAATTCATTCCTATCAAGAACGTAGGAGAGTCTCGCTTAGTCGATCCTTTCCAACGCCAATATTACTATCTACGACTGTCGATTACCGATCAGTGTAACTTTCGTTGTACCTATTGTTTACCTGATGGTTATCAACCCGAAGCTAATAAACCAAGTTTCTTAACCTTAAAAGAAATTACCCATCTTGCTCAAGCGTTTGCTGAAATGGGCACAGAGAAAATCCGTTTAACGGGTGGCGAACCGACTTTACGCAAAGATTTTATTTCTATTGCTGAAAGCATCGCTAACATTGATGGAATCCGTCAATTAGCTGTCACGACAAATGGCTATCGCATGGCAAAAGATGTGGCTGATTGGAAGAAAGCAGGGATTACGTCTATTAACGTCAGTGTTGATAGCTTAGATCCAAAAATGTTCCATCAAATTACAGGTATCAATAAATTTGATGATGTGATGCGTGGTATCGATCGTGCGTTTGAAGTGGGTTACAACAAAGTTAAAGTCAATTCAGTTTTGATGAAAAATTTGAATGACAAAGAGTTTGAGCAATTCCTTGTTTGGGTGAAAGATCGCCCAATTCAAATGCGTTTTATCGAACTCATGCAAACGGGCGAAATGGATAGTTTCTTTGATAAATTCCATCTTTCAGGACAAGTATTAGCGGATAAATTGCTGCAAAATGGTTGGCAATTACAACACAAATCCCATACTGATGGTCCAGCTAAAGTATTCACGCATCCTGATTATGCAGGCGAAATTGGCTTAATTATGCCTTATGAGAAGAATTTCTGCGCAAGCTGTAATCGTCTCAGAGTGTCAGCGAAGGGCAAACTTCATCTCTGTTTATTCGGCGAAGAAGGCATTGAATTACGTGATTTATTGCAATCCCATGAACAGCAAGATATTTTGCAAGCACGTATTTTTTCTGCACTGCAAGGCAAACGTGAACATCATTATTTGCATATCGGTGATAGTGGCGTAAGAAATCATTTAGCCTCTATCGGTGGCTAAAAGAAAATAGGTGAATTTTATTGTTCACTTATTTTGCTTTCGTCACCCATATAAAACATTCAATATTTTAACCGCACTTTATTTCATTATGACTACATTTACACATATCAATTCTCAAGGCGAAGCCAATATGGTGGATGTTTCTGCAAAGGCAGAGACCGTTCGTGAAGCTCGTGCTGAGGCCATCGTTACTATGTCAAAAGAAACCCTTTCTATGATCGTGGAAGGCAAACATCACAAAGGCGACGTATTTGCTACTGCTCGTATTGCAGGTATTCAAGCGGCAAAACGTACTTGGGAACTTATCCCGCTTTGCCATCCCTTATTACTTTCTAAAGTGGAAGTGAATTTAGAACCATTACTTGAAACCAATCAAGTTCGTATTCGATCTCTTTGCAAATTAACCGGAAAAACCGGCGTAGAAATGGAAGCATTAACGGCAGCAAGCGTAGCAGCCTTAACCATTTACGATATGTGTAAAGCCGTACAAAAAGACATGGTGATTGAGCACGTTCGCCTGTTAGAAAAGAGCGGTGGAAAATCCGGTCATTTTATTGCGGAGGAAAAATAAGATGTTAAATGTTTTATTTTTTGCTCAAACTCGTGAATTAATTGGTGAAGATTCTATTCAGCTTGAAGGTGATTTTGCGACAGCGGAAGCAGTGCGTGAACATCTTGCTCAAAAAGGCGATAGATGGGCGTTAGCGTTAGAAAAAGGGAAGCTTTTAGTCGCCATTAATCAAACCTTGATGCCATTAGAAAGTGCGGTCAAAAATGGCGATGAAATTGCATTTTTCCCACCGGTAACAGGGGGCTAAATGACGGATATTCAAATTTCAGTACAAGAACAACCTTTTGATCAAAATGCTGTTTACGAATGGCTTTCTGAGCAACATTCGGTTGGCGCAACGGTTATTTTCGTGGGTAAAGTTCGCGATCTTAATTTAGGTGATGAGGTATCTAGCTTATATTTGGAACATTATCCCGCAATGACAGAAAAAGCCTTACGTGAAATTGTAGAACAGGCAAAAGCGCGTTGGGATATCCAGCGAGTGTCGGTAATTCATCGTGTGGGACTTTTACATACTGGTGATGAAATTGTTTTAGTTGGAATTAGTTCTGCTCACCGAGGTGATGCTTACCACGCCAATGAATTTATTATGGACTTCTTAAAATCCAAAGCGCCGTTCTGGAAAAAAGAACAAACCAATCAAGGTGAACGTTGGATTGAAGCAAGAGAAAGCGATAAAGAAGCGTTAGAGAAGTGGTAATTCAATATAAAAAAATGGTCATTTTTATGGCCTTTTTTACTTTTATCAGCAGAATAAGTATATAATTATACATATGTTTTAAGTTATTAATTTATCTTTAATTTATCTTTAATTTATCTTTAATTTATCTTTAATTTATCTTTACATTACATTTAACTTCTCCATAAAAAACTATTCTTTGTAAGCTTTTGTAAAATCTTGTAAATTATCTGTTAATTGCTGAGTTTCCTATTATACTTATTCGGAATCAAGATTTTGTTTGTCTTGATTAGTTATTTTTAGATTATAGGAAACTTTAATATGAATCATGTTTTTAAAATTATTTGGAATAAAGTAAATCAATGCTGGGTTGCTGTTTCAGAACTAAGCAAATCTGTGGGTAAATCATCTCAAACCGATAAACGTAAAGCATTAAATGTAATCATTGGCGCTGCAGTTTTAGCAGGTGCAACGACAAGCGCGATGGCTGAAACCAATGTGGTATCAAATGATCAAGGAAATATTGTTGGAGGTATCGGTGCGAGCGCCCTTGGTGGAACCGGTACAACAGGGAATTCTGTTGTTTTAGGTAATAAAGCTAAATCTGAAACAACTGAGAGCGTAGTAATTGGTGGTAATACTACAAATACAGGACGTTGGTCAGTAACTTTGGGTGATAAAGCTAATGGTAATTCTCAATACGGCGTGACGATTGGTGATCGTGCATCAACAGGTAAAGGTACAAACGCAATTGCTATCGGTTTAATGGCAAAAACTTCTAATGAGAAAGTTGGTGGAAATAGTCAGACTGCAGTAGGGGTGGCATCTTATGCTGATGGTGAAGGGGCTTCAGCCTTTGGTGCAACAGCAAATGCAACAGGCGCTCTAGCAACCGCTGTTGGTCGAAACTCGAAAGCTCTTGAAAAAAGTGCATCAGCTTTTGGTGATAGCTCATCTGCTACTGCATGGGGTGCGACAGCATTAGGTGTAGGAGCATCAGCTAAAGCAGATAATTCTATTGCTGTTGGTTCTCAAGCTGTAACAGAAGGGCGAGAATCCACCGCGTTAGGTCGCCGCTCTTATGCTGGAGCTCAAAGTGCAACAGCTTTAGGTACAGGTGCAAACGCTAGTGCAATCGTTTCGACCGCTGTTGGTAACGGTGCGAAAGCGAGTGAAGTAGGAGCTTCAGCATTAGGTAACGGCGCAGAGGCTAGTGGTAGAGGTTCAATGGCTTTCGGTTATGCATCTAAAGCTTCAGCAGTGGATGCATTGGCAACTGGTTCTAATGCTAATGCTTCATCAATGAATGCTGTTGCGGTTGGTAAAAATAGTAATTCCTCTGCTGTTAATGCTATTGCTCTTGGTACATCTAGTAACGTCTCTGGGGTTAGTGCTGTTGTGATTGGTACTCAAGCAAAAGGTACTCATGAAAACTCTGTGACATTAGGTTCTTATTCAAGCAGCGCGGCTAATGATTTTAATCAGACAGCAAAAGCTTTATCTTCTTTTGATGATAAGGCGAAAGGTACAACAGTTAATTACAATGGTACTTTTTCAACTCAAAAAGGTGCAGTATCTGTCGGTGATGGAAAACTTGTTCGCCAAATCCAAAACGTAGGTGCAGGTCGAATTACTGCTGAATCAAACGATGCTGTAAATGGTAGCCAGTTATATCAAGCCTATTACAATGCGGGCTTTAACATTCAAAACAATGGTAAAGAAACATCACGTATTAATACCCATGGCAAAGTAAATTTTGCAAATGGTACGAATACCGAGGTGGTTGTTAAAGATGGTGAAAATGCTGCTGATATTAAAGTGAATTTAAAAGATGATATTAAAGTTACTAGTGTTAAAGCTAATAATATTACCGTAGGACCTGTTACTATTAATGATAAAGATGGTATTAATGCAGGAAATACAAAAATCACGAATGTATCAAATGGTACAATTTCAGCTGATAGTAAAGATGCTGTGAATGGTAGCCAATTATATGCAGCGAAGAACGAGCTTAATACCAATATTACTAAAGCCGCTGCAGCAGCTAAAACAGAAGTAAAAGCTGGAACAAATGTAGAGGTTACTTCTGAAACTGGTGCGAATAATCAAACTATTTACACGGTTAATGCAAAAGACACTTCAGCATCAGTTGAAGCTGCTTCTGATGCTGTTACAGTAACAGTTGGTGAAAAAACAGAAGTTAAAAATGGTATTTCTGTTACAACAGTAACCAATTACAAAGTAGATCTTTCACAAAAAACCAAAGATGAAATCAAAAATGCAGGTGGTCGTGGATTTAACGTGACTGCAAGTGCATCTGAAGGTACTGTTGTAAATGAAGTGGCAGAAGAAACGGTTCAATCTACTGCAACAAAAATGGATAAGTTAACACTTGATGCGGGTAAAAATATTAAATTAACTCACAAAAAAGGAAAAGTGTTAAGCGTTGCTGTGTCTGATACACCGACATTCAAAAATGTAACTACAACAGGTGACGTTAACGTTGGTGGTACTATCCATGCACATGGTGGATTAGATATGCACAATAATCGTATTGTAAATGTGGCTGATCCGAAAGACCCAACTGATGCAGTAAATAAACGTTATGTTGATAATGCAGTGAAAAACATTAATAACAACATCAATCGTTTAGACAACAAAATTGATCACGTTGATCGTAAATTACGAGCAGGCATTGCAGGTGCGACAGCGATTTCTTTCTTACAACGTCCAAATGAAGCGGGTAAAAGCTTAGTTTCTGTTGGTGTTGGTGGTTATCGCAATGAAAATGCAATCGCAGTTGGTTATGGCCGAAATTCTGATAACAACAAAATTTCGATTAAAGTTGGTGCAAGTATCAATTCCCGCAGTGATGTAAACTGGGGTGGTAGCATCGGTTACCAATGGTAATTGTTTGATAAAAAGGCAGAGTAAAATCTGCCTTTTTATTATATTGAGATGAAAAAAAGTGCGGTCAAATTTAACCGCACTTTTTATTTTTATTGATTAAAGCACTTTAACGATACTTTCACATAAATAACGAATATTGTCTTCAGTGATACCAGCCACATTGATACGACCAGAACGAACCGCATAAATCGCAAATTCTTCTTTTAAGCGATCAACTTGTTCAGGTGATAAGCCGCTGAAAGAGAACATACCGTTTTGTTCCATAATAAAGCTGAAATCTTGTTCTGCACCATATTCTTTTAATAACTGAACGAATAAATGACGCATTTTTTTGATACGTTCACGCATTTCAGTCAATTCATTTTCCCATTCTTGACGAAGTTGTGGATCATTTAACACCGTTGCTACGGTTGCACCACCATGAGACGCAGGGTTAGAGTAGAGAGTGCGAATAATTGATTTCACCTGTGTTAATGCAGTTGAAGCAATTTCTGCATTTTCAGCCACAAGGGTAAAGGCACCTACGCGCTCATTGTATAAACCAAAGTTTTTAGAGAATGAACTTGCCACTAATAATTCTTTATGATTTGCTGCAAATGCACGTAAACCGTAAGCATCCTGGTCTAAGCCATTGGCTAAACCTTGATAAGCAAAGTCAAAGAGTGGTAACCAGCCGTTTTTTGCTGAAAGCGCGGCTAATTCTTGCCATTGTTCTGGGGTTGGGTCAATACCAGTTGGGTTGTGGCAGCAACCGTGTAAAAGCACGACATCGCCTTCGCTTGCTTGACTTAAATCTTCAAGTAAATGTTCCCAGTCAAGGGCTTTGCGTTCAGCATCATAATAACGATATTCACGAATCGTCATGCCCACCGCATTGAAAATTGCATTGTGGTTTGGCCATGTAGGTGTACTAATCCATACATTTTGTGCTTTGGTTTGGCGTTTAATGAATTCCGCAGCAATGCGTAATGCACCTGTGCCCCCTAAGCTTTGTGCAGTTCTTGCACGGTTTGCTTTAATGACTTCTGAATCTTTACCGAAAAGGAGCTCTTTTGTGCGTTCGTTATAATCGGCAATACCATCGATAGTCAGATAGTTTTTAGTCTTTTCGTTATCAAATAAGCGTTTTTCGGCTTCTTTTACCGCGCGCATAATCGGCGTTGTACCTTGTGCATCTTTATAAACGCCAATACCTAAATTGATTTTATTTTCACGAGTTTCTGATTTGAATGCTTCGCCTAAGCCTAAGATAGGATCGGCCGGAGCCGCTTTGATATGTTCAAACATAGCTTTTCCTTATGTATGTGTTGTGAGATGAGTAATTTTATACTTCAGCCGATAGATTTTATCAAGAAGAACCTGATAAAAATCAACCGCACTTTGATGTTTTTAGATATTCATCAAAAAAGTGCGGTTGTTTTTTTGATTATTTTAATTTCTCAATTGCCCAATTTAAACCAGATTGATAGTCTTCAGGGAGTTCGTGACGAAGTTTTTCAAGCTGTTGGATAATGATCGTTTTGTCTGGATGCGTGATATTGATATGACCTAATTTTCTACCTGGACGAACTTCCTTGCCATACCAATGTAACTGAGAGAAAGGCGTGTTCAACCATTGTGGATTATGTTCTGTACCAATTAAATTAACCATGACACTTGGGGCAATAGGTTGTAATGACGGTGTAGGTAAATCTAATAAAGCACGTAGATGCAATTCAAATTGACTAATGGCACAGCCTAGTTGGGTCCAATGTCCGCTATTATGCACACGAGGGGCAAGTTCATTAATTAATAATTTATCACCCACCACAAAGCATTCCATCGCCATTACACCCACATATTCAAGCTTGTCCATGATTTTTCCGAGCATAGACTCCGCCTGAGTTTGTTGGCTTTGTTGTTGAGAGAATGAAACATCTGTCACACTGTAACGTAAAATGCCATTTTGCTGCAGGTTATGCGTCACAGGATAGAAACGTTTTTCACCATTTTTAAATCTTGCGCCTACGATAGACACTTCATAATCAAAAGGAATAAATTTTTCTGCGATAACTTCACCGAATAAATCGTCCGTAATATCACGTTGATTATTTTCAGAGATAATCCATTGACCTCTGCCGTCATAACCACCGGTACGACGTTTCACTACGACTTTTTTGCCCACGTTTTTAAATACTTCAGACCATTGCATTTTATCTTTTAATAAACACCATGGCGAGGTAGAGAGATTGAGTTCATCTAGTAAAGATTTTTGGGTAAAGCGATCAGCCAATAAGCCAAAAACATTCTGATTAACGAAATTCTTGTGATGACCTAATAATTCAGTTAAAGGTGTTTTTTCCCAACGTTCAATTTCTGCGGTAATGATGGCATCTTTAGGTAAATCAAATACGGGTGCATTGAACTCAAGCGGTTGAACGTGAATATCTAAAGGTGCGCCTGCATAACGTAACATTCTGCCGAGTTGACCATTACCAAGCACATAAACGGTAGGATATAGGGTAGAGTTTTGCATAAAATTTCTCATCAAATCTAGCTAAAAAAACAGCCGCACTTTAAAAAGTGCGGTCAAATTGAAAGGCGTTTTATGTACGTGGATCAGGATTATCCAATACCATATTGGTTTGATTTTCGCGGAATACTTGTAGGCGAGCGAATAACGCCTCATCCCAACCTGCAAGAATTTGTGCGGCGAGTAATCCTGCATTAGCAGCACCAGCAGGGCCAATCGCTAACGTACCGACAGGAATGCCTTTCGGCATTTGCACGATAGAATAGAGACTATCAACACCGCTTAACATAGAACTTTTAACAGGGACACCCAATACCGGTACAAGCGTTTTAGCTGCAATCATACCGGGTAAATGAGCAGCGCCACCCGCACCCGCAATAATTACTTTGTAACCATTTTTTTGTGCATTTTCGGCAAATTCAAACAGTTTGTCGGGGGTTCGATGTGCGGAAACGACTTCAACATGATATGCCACATTGAGTTCATCTAAAATTTGAGTGGCTTCTTGCATGGTTGCCCAATCGCTTTTTGAGCCCATAACAATAGCAATTTGTGCAGTATTTGACATATTTTAAAAAATTTATCTGATAAAAAACGACGCGTAGAATAGCATATTTGCCCACTTTTAAGCAAACGTTTGCTATGTGGTAAAAGCTGAAAATTCCATTGCAAGTTTTGTCATAAAATCTTATCCTAATACGAGTTTTTTTCTTAGAAATAGAGCAGATTATGTTAGCTAAAGCGAAATATAGAAAAGATTACAAACAACCTGATTTTACAGTTACGGATATTTTCCTTGATTTTCAATTAGATCCTAAGCATACCGTTGTCACTGCAAAAACAACCTTCCAACGTTTAAATGATGAAGCAACCCATCTACGATTAGATGGTCATGGCTTCCAATTTGCCTCCATTAAATTCAATGGCGAAGATTTCAAACATTATCATCAAGACCACGAAAGTTTAACGTTAGATTTAACCAATCAAAGTGCGGTCAATTTTGAGCTTGAAATTGTGACGAATCTAGAGCCTGCACAAAACACCTCTTTACAAGGGCTTTATCAATCTGGCGAGGGCATTTGTACACAATGTGAAGCAGAAGGTTTCCGTCAAATCACTTATATGCTTGATCGCCCAGATGTATTGGCTCGCTATACAACCAAAATTACCGCAGATAAGACTAAATATCCTTACTTACTTTCTAATGGCAACCGTATTGCAAGTGGTGAATTAGAGGATGGGCGTCATTGGGTTGAATGGAATGACCCATTCCCGAAACCAAGCTATTTATTTGCTTTAGTGGCAGGTGATTTTGATTTATTGCAAGATACCTTTACGACAAAAAGTGGTCGTGAAGTAGCCTTAGAGCTTTATGTTGACCGTGGCAATCTTGATCGCGCTTCGTGGGCAATGGAAAGCCTGAAAAAATCTATGAAATGGGATGAAGACCGTTTCAATTTAGAATACGACTTAGATATTTACATGATTGTTGCTGTGGATTTCTTCAATATGGGCGCCATGGAAAATAAAGGGTTGAATATCTTTAACTCTAAATTTGTGTTGGCAAATCCACAAACAGCAACTGATGATGATTACCTCGCCATTGAAAGCGTGATTGCACACGAATATTTCCATAACTGGACAGGAAACCGTGTAACTTGCCGTGATTGGTTCCAATTAAGTTTGAAAGAAGGTTTAACGGTTTTCCGTGATCAAGAGTTTTCATCTGACACAGGTTCTCGAGCAGTCAATCGTATTAATAACGTGAAATTCTTACGTACGGTGCAATTTGCTGAAGATGCAAGCCCAATGTCACACCCAATTCGCCCTGAAAAAGTCATTGAAATGAATAACTTCTATACCGTGACCGTATATGAAAAAGGGGCAGAAGTAATTCGTATGTTGCACACTTTATTAGGTGAACAAGGTTTCCAAAAAGGGATGCAACTTTATATTGCTGAAAACGATGGTAAAGCGGCAACCTGTGAAGATTTTGTTTCTGCAATGGAACGTGCAAATGACGTTGATTTAGCACAATTCCGTCGTTGGTATAGTCAATCAGGTACACCAGAATTATTGATTAGCGATGCCTATGATGAACAAACTCATACTTATCGTTTAACGGTTTCGCAATCTACGCCACCAACAGCGGACCAAATGGAAAAAGTAAACTTACATATTCCATTGAAAATTGCGCTTTATGATGCCAAAGGCACGAAACAAATGTTACAGCATAACGGTGAGTTGCTAAGCGATGTGTTAAATGTGACAGAAAAAGATCAAGTCTTTGAATTCCATGGCATTTATGGTCGCCCAATTCCTGCGTTATTATGTGATTTCTCTGCACCGGTTAAACTGGATTATGATTACACCACAGAGCAGTTATTAGGTTTGCTTAAATTCGCTGATAACCAATTTGCTCGTTGGGATGCCGCACAAATGCTGTTTACTCAAGAATTACGTCGTAATGTGGCGCATTTCCAACAAGGTGAAGCCTTTGAAATTTCACCTGATGTTTTGACCGCACTTGCGCATGTATTGGAAAATTATGAACAAGATATTGAATTAGCGACATTAATTCTAACCTTGCCAAAAGACATTGAGTTTGCAGAAAGTTTTAAAACGATTGATCCAGATGGCATTGCAGCCGCAAGAGAATTTATGTTGGTACAAATCGCAGAATACTTGAAAGAAGATTTATTGCGTATTTACACCCATATTCGTCTTGAAGATTATCGAGTGACGCAAGAAGATATTGCTTTACGAGCAATGCGTAATCTTTGTTTAAGTTATTTGGCTTACACCAATTTAGGCAATAATGTGGTGCAAAAACATTACAATAATGCCAATAATATGACAGATACGTTGGCCGCATTAACTATGGCAACCAAAGCGGCGTTACCTTGCCGTGATACTTTGTTAGCGGATTTTGAACAAAAATGGCAACATGATGGCTTGGTCATGGATAAATGGTTTGCTTTACAAGCAACTCGCCCAGATGAAAACGTATTGGAAATTGTACAAGTATTAATGGATCACCCAAGCTTTAACTTCAACAATCCAAACCGTTTACGTTCATTAGTGGGTAGCTTTGCAAATCACAACTTAAAAGCATTCCATCATATCAGTGGTTCAGGCTATCGTTTCTTAACGGATGTCTTAATTCGTTTAAATGAAACAAATCCGCAAGTAGCAGCGCGTTTAATTGAACCATTAATTCGTTTCTCACGTTTTGATGCACAACGTCAAACGTTAATGAAACGCGCCTTGGAGCGATTAAGTGCCGTTGAAGAACTCTCGAAAGATTTATTCGAGAAGATTGAAAAAGCATTGCAATAAACAAAAAGTGCGGTTAATTTTGACCGCACTTTCCATTTACAGTGAACTATCCTGAGAGATAAACGAGTATGTATTCTTTGATCCGTAAAGCCATCTTTTCCCTTGATCCTGAAACCGCTCATGATTTAGTGATTAAATCATTGCATTTAGCGGGTAAATCACCTTGCCAATTTTTATTAAAGCAGCTTTTGGCTTGTCCACAAGGTTCGCCTAAGCAAGTAATGGGCATTACATTTAAAAATCCTATTGGATTAGCAGCGGGCGCAGATAAAAATGCTGAGGCTATTGATGGCTTTGGTGCGATGGGATTTGGTTTTATTGAAGTCGGTACGGTTACGCCTTTGGCACAAGAGGGAAATGCTAAACCTCGTCAATTCCGTTTAGTGGAAGCGGAAGGGATTATTAACCGTAATGGATTCAATAATTATGGCATTGATTACGTGGTCGAGAATGTTAAAAAAGCAAAATTTGATGGTGTAATTGGGATTAATATTGGCAAAAATAAAGTCACGCCACTTGAAAAGGGGAAAGATGATTACTTATTTTGCTTAAATAAAGCCTATAACTATGCAGATTATATTACGGTAAATATTTCATCACCGAACACTCCAGATTTGCGCCAATTGCAGTATGGTGATTATTTTGATGATTTACTGCAAAGTGTAAAACAGCGCCAAAAAGTATTAGCTGAGCAATATAATAAATATGTGCCGATTGCAGTAAAAATTGCACCTGATTTATCCGAGACTGAGCTCGTTCAAATTGCTGATACGTTACTTCGTCATCAAATGGATGGGGTAATTGCCACTAATACAACGATTTCACGCGACAACGTCACAGGTTTGAAAAATGCGGAACAACAAGGCGGCTTAAGTGGAAAACCGTTACAGCAAAAAAGTACAGAAATTATTCGAAGATTGCATCAAGAGCTGAAAGGACAAATTCCGATTATTGGGAGTGGTGGTATTGACGGTGTACAAAACGCACAAGAGAAGATTGAAGCTGGGGCAGACTTGTTACAAGTTTATTCGGGCTTGATTTACCACGGCCCAAGCTTAGTTAAAGGCTTGGTTCAGGCGATTAAGTAAGAGAGAAATAATATGAAAACATTATTTCTAGCCTCTTATTTTGCAGCCGTAGAAAATCTTTTCAAACGATTTTTAAAACAGCATTTTTTATTGCATAAAGTGCTGTTTATACCTACTGCAGGTAATGTAGAAAGCTATGTTGAATACATTGATGAGGCAAAAAATATTTTTCATAAATTAGGTTTTGAAGTCGATGTTTTGGATATAGCCCAAGAAACAGAAGAGGTTATTAAGGATAAATTAAATTATACGCCGAGCCTTTACATTTCTGGTGGTAATACGTTTTATCTATTACAAGAGTTGAAAAGAAAGCACTTATTACCACATATAAAAAAACGAATTGATGAAGGTATGCTTTACCTTGGTGAATCTGCCGGTGCTATTATTACCGCCAGCGACATCGAGTATAATCAAGTTATGGATGACAAAAATATAGCTATCGATTTGACCAATTATTCAGCTTTAAATTTAGTCGATTTTGCAATTGTTCCACATTATGGTGAGTTTCCTTTTGAAGAGAGTTCACAGAAAACTGTTCAGATCTATCAATCCAAATTGAATTTACTCCCTTTAACAAATAGCCAAGCTGTAATTGTTGATGAAGATAATTACACTATTCAAACTAATTTATAGGAAAGCCGATGATCAAATATGATTTACATTGCCATAGTACGGCTTCAGATGGTGTTTTAACACCTACAGAGCTTGTGCAACGAGCTCATGAACAAGGTGTCAATGTGCTTGCTTTATGTGATCACGACACCGTGATGGGCATTGATGAAGCCAAAATTGAAGCAGATAAATTAGGTATTGAACTAATTAATGGCGTGGAAATTTCAACGAATTGGGAAGGTCGTGGTATCCATATTGTTGGATTAAATTTTGATAAAACACATCCTAAAATGACCGCACTTTTAGCTGAACAAAAATCACTGAGAGAAAAAAGAGCGGTCGAAATTGGCCACAAATTAGAAAAAGCAGGTGTTCAAAATGCCTATGAAGGCGCAAAAGCATTAGCAAACGGGGAAGTAACTCGTGCGCATTATGCGCGTTATTTGGTACAAATCGGCAAGGTTTCAAATGATGGGCAAGCCTTTAAGCGTTATCTAGGCGGTGGGAAATCGTGTTTTGTCAAGGCTGAATGGGTGGATATTCCAACGGCGATTGAGACGATTCATGCTGCAGGTGGCGTTGCCGTCATTGCTCATCCTATGCGTTATAACATGACAGGAAAATGGATTCGTCGATTAATTGTTGATTTTAAACAATGGGGCGGTGATGGTATGGAGGTCGCAGATAGTGGACAGACCAAAGATCAGCGTCAATATCTTGCGCGTTTAGCTAATGAATATGACTTAGCTGCCTCATTAGGTTCAGACTTTCATTTTCCTTGTGGATGGATTGAATTAGGAAAAAATTTATTTTTACCTGAAGAGGTAAAACCGATTTGGACATTATTTGAATAATAAAGGGCGGTCAATCCGCCCTTGTTTTTATATTTGACTGTTCTCACACAAGCCGAGACTCGCTAGAAATTCAATAAATGCGCGAACTTTAGCGGGTAAATGACGACGATTTGGGTAAACCACATAAATATCTAAAGGTTTTTGTCTATATTCAGACAAAATTTCAACTAACTCACCTGAAGCAAGCGCATCTTTTACAAAGAAACCAGGTAAATTGCTGATGCCCAAGCCTGCTTTTGTCATTTCTAACAATGCCATACCATTATTAGAAACCACTTTAGATTGAATTTTATAACGTTGAATTTGATTGGCTTTTGTTGATTGCCAATGTGCTTGATTTAACGATGATTTATAAAGTAAACCTTGGTGATATTCTAAATCGTCAGGTGTAAGTGGTGTGCCTCGCGACTCTAAATAACTTGGCGAAGCAACAAAATGCATAGGGGAGCTGCTAATTTTACGCGCAACAAGTGAGCTGTCTTGCATATAACCGATACGTAATGCTAAGTCATAGCCTTCCGCAACGAGATCAACACGCTTGTCTTCAAATTCAATTTCTACGTGTAAATTGGGATGAAGCTCAATAAATTTAGGCAAGTTAGGTGAAATATAAAGTAAGCCAAAATCACGTGGTACAGAGATTAATAAATTACCTTGCAAGCTCGTTGCCATATTACTAATACTAGAGTCAGCTTCGCTTAAATCTAATAGAATGGCTTGGCAACGTTGGTAATAAAGCATACCAGCTTCAGTAGGTACAATTTTTCGTGTTGTACGTTGTAATAATCGTGTTTTTAAATGTTCTTCTAATTGTGAAACTAATTTACTCGCCATTGCCACAGAAATATTCTGTTGGTTTGCGGCTTGTGTAAAACTTTGCGTTTCGATCACTTTGCAGAAAACCGAAATTGCATTCAGTTTGTCCATTTATAAATCCTTTTTGAAAAAAAGCTTGATTTTATCGGCGTAAGTTTGCAGTATATCGCCAATTTTACAGAATTCTAGTTATATTTTAGGTAAGCAAATGAGCAAATCTTTAGTGATTGTGGAGTCGCCAGCCAAAGCGAAAACCATCAATAAATATTTAGGTAGCCAGTATGTGGTGAAATCCAGCGTAGGGCATATTTGTGATTTGCCTACTGCAGGGAGTAGCACAGGCGAGAAGGCTAAACCCGTTTCCACTAAAGGATTAAGTGCGGAAGAAAAAAACAAAATTAAAGCAGAAAAAGACCGTGCGGCCTTAGTGAAACGTATGGGAATTGACCCTTATCATGATTGGAAAGCCAATTACCAAATTCTACCTGGCAAAGAAAAAGTAGTAGCTGAATTAAAATCCCTTGCTAAAAAATCTGATCATATTTATCTCGCAACCGACTTGGATAGAGAAGGAGAGGCTATCGCGTGGCATTTACGTGAAGTCATTGGTGGCGATGATAGTCGTTTTAGCCGCGTTGTATTTAATGAGATTACTAAGAAAGCGATTGAAAAAGCGTTCCAGCATCCTGCTCACATTAATATGGACCAGGTTAATGCTCAGCAAACTCGTCGTTTCTTAGACCGCGTGGTAGGCTTTATGGTGTCGCCATTATTATGGAAGAAAGTGGCGCGAGGTCTATCAGCTGGACGTGTGCAATCTGTTGCCGTGAAATTGGTGGTAGAGCGTGAACGTGAAATCAAAGCATTCCAACCAGAAGAGTTTTGGGAAATTGAAGCACTAACCCAAACGACCAAGAAAGAAGACTTGCGTTTGGATGTGGTGCAATATAAAGGCAAGAAGTTTGAGCCGAAAAATGAAAAAGAAGCACAAAGTGCGGTCGATTTCTTAAATAAGTCACATTACGTTGTCACAGATTTAGAAACAAAACCAACAGGTTCTAAACCAAGAGCTCCATTTATTACTTCAACCTTACAACAAACTGCAAGCACGCGTTTAGGTTTTGGAGTGAAGAAAACCATGATGTTGGCACAACGTTTATATGAAGCCGGTTACATTACTTATATGCGTACTGACTCTACTAACTTGAGCCAAGATGCATTAAATATGGCACGCTCTTATATCGAAAGCCATTTCGGCAAAGATTATTTACCTGCTAAACCGAATTTCTATTCGAGCAAAGAAAATGCACAAGAAGCACACGAAGCGATTCGTCCTTCTGATGTGAAAATGCTCGCGGATCATTTAAGTGGCATGGATAAAGATGCTGTACGTTTGTATGATTTAATCTGGCGTCAATTTGTAGCCTGCCAAATGCCTGCTGCACAATATGACAGCACAACCGTCACTGTAATGGCTGGTGATTATGAATTGAAAGCCAAAGGCCGTATTTTACGTTTTGATGGTTGGACAAAAGTCTTGCCACAATTAGGTAAAAATCCAGAAGACCAAATTTTACCGGCTGTGAGTTTAAACGAAACATTAGCACTAAAAACAGTTTCGCCAAGCCAACACTTCACTAAACCGCCCGCTCGTTTTACTGAAGCTGCCTTGGTTAAAGAATTGGAGAAACGTGGTATTGGTCGTCCTTCGACTTATGCGGCAATTATTTCAACTATTCAAGAACGTGGCTATGTGCGCATTGAAAATCGCCGTTTCTATGCCGAGAAAATGGGTGAAATCGTTACTGATCGCTTAAATCAATCTTTTACTGATTTGATGAGCTACGATTTCACTGCCAATATGGAAAACGTACTAGACCAAATTGCGTCCGGTGAGAAAAATTGGAAGGCTGAGTTAAATCAATTCTTCAAAGATTTTTCTACCCAACTTTCTACGGCTGAATTAGATGAGTTAGAAGGTGGAATGAAGCCGAATAGCCTTGTGCTCACCGATATTGATTGCCCAACTTGTGGCCGCAAAATGGCGATTCGCACAGCAAGTACAGGTGTCTTCCTTGGTTGTTCAGGTTATGCATTACCACCAAAAGAGCGTTGTAAAACGACGATTAATCTTATTCCAGAAGCTGAATTATTAAATGTGCTAGATGAGGCTTCTGAGACCAAAGCCTTAATGGATCGTAAACGTTGTCCGAAATGCGGTACCGCGATGGATAGCTATATCATTGACCCACATCGTAAATTACATATTTGTGGTAATAATCCAAATTGTGATGGTTATTTGGTTGAACAAGGTCAATTCAAAATTAAAGGCTACGATGGTCCGATTGTAGAATGTGATAAATGCGGTGCTGATATGCATTTAAAACTCGGTCGTTTTGGTAAATATATGGGCTGTACCAACTGTGATAACACCCGTAAGATTTTGAAAAACGGCGAAGTTGCACCACCAAAAGAAGAGCCGGTTCATTTCCCTGAACTGAAATGTGAAAAATCTGATGCGTATTTTGTATTACGAGATGGGGCAAGTGGCGTGTTTATGTCAGCACATAACTTCCCGAAATCACGTGAAACACGACCAGCAAAAGTGGCGGAATTAGCGCTTTATCGTGATCGTTTACCGGAAAAATTACGTTATTTAGCGGATGCGCCACAAAAAGACCCTGAGGGTAATGAAGCCATTATCCGCTTTAGCCGTAAAGAAAAACATCAATATGTGACATCTGAAAAGAATGGCAAAGCCACAAAATGGATTGTGGATTATATTGATGGAAAATGGGTAGAACGGAAAAAGTAGAATGAACATCACGGTTTATTGCGGTGCCAGTTTAGGTCATGATTCTGCCTATCAGGCTGCCGCAAAAAAATTAGGAAAATGGATTGCTGATGGTCAACATACTTTAGTCTATGGTGGCGGAAAATTGGGATTAATGGGCGTGGTTGCAGATACTGTACTTGCTCATCAAGGCAAGGTAATTGGCATTATTCCTCAATTTTTACAAGACAGAGAAGTTGCACATCCTAATTTGACCAAGACCGTGGTTGTTGAAAGCATGTCTGAGCGAAAAAATAAAATGATTGAGCTCGGTGATGCTTATATCGCTTTGCCTGGCGGACCTGGCACTTTAGAAGAGATTGCTGAGGTGATTTCTTGGGCACGAATTGGGAAAAATAATAATCCTTGTATTCTGTTTAATGAAAAGGGTTATTTTGATTCACTAAAATCCTTTTTTAGCCATATGGTGAAAGAAGGCTTCTTTACTCAAGGTGATTTTGAGAAGATTTTATTCTCGAATAATCTTCAAGAAATCGAAACCTTTATTGAACATTACCAACCTCCAGCGTTAAGAACATATTAAAAAAGTGCGGTTAAATTTGACCGCACTTTTTTATGATTAATGATGATGTTCTGGTTTTGGTGGGAGTTTAGCTCTAGCTTTACCAACAGGGAGAATTAACGTCGCGTAATTCGCTGAATGTTGACAAACTTTTTGATCTTCAAATGGTTCTTTATGAATCACTTTAAGTTTCCAAACGCCTTCAATTAATGGAATAAAGTTAACTTTACCTTCTTTGTCTGTTTTACCAGAAAAGGCTTGCGGCTCACGGTGAGATGTTGCCGCTTCCATATCTTTTACAACAAATGTATCAGAGGTTGCGATAATCGTTTCGCCTGCAAGTGGTTGGTCTTTATAGAAAATCTGAACAGGGAAAGCTTCACCAGCTTTAATTGTTTTCGGATCTTTAAGTGGCACGATTTCAAGTGGTAAACCGAGGCGTGTCATTGCCATATCTGCATTTAATGGTTTTTTGCCCACTACAGTAAAGGCTTTACCAAACATTTGAGTTTGTTCGCAATAGAATGCATTTGGTGTGCCTTGTAAGTTATCCATTTTCCAACCTTCATTATTTTGTGACCAGAAAGTTGGTTTATAAGTAGCTGTTACCCAATATGAACCGTCTTTTAACGGTTTTTCTGATTGATATTGGTAGTTTTCACCTTTTTGTACTAATGTTTGCATTTCACCATCTTGATTGATGAGTTCCATCGGTGGAAAAATCGCGAGACGTTTTTCAGGAATTTTTTCAACGTAGGGGTAGTCACCATAAGCTAAATCAGCTTTTAAAACGCTATTAGAAGCAAGTTGTGTTGGTGTTGCAACCCAAACTTCATGTGCTTGCGCAAGCGCAGAGAAGCCAAAGTAGTGCTGCAATTAATGTTTTTTTCATTGTCTTTCCTTTTTAATAATAAATCAATTTATAGAAAGTCTTCGATAGGGCGGACGAGTATAACGAAAAAGAAATGATGAGACGAATAGAAAAAGTTGATTTTGTGAGGAACTTCACATTTTTTTAACAAAAAAGTGCGGTCAATAAAACGATTGTTTTTCTGACCGCACTTGTTTTAAATAAAAAGCTAAATAGGCTTATTTTTTAGATGGTTTAATGGCTAATAAATTGCAGCTTAATTTACTAATTACATGTTCAGCCGTATTACCTAATAACGCTGCAGATAAACCCGTTCTTCCCACTGTACCTAAAATCACTAATTCAGCTTCAATTTCTTTCGCCACTTCAGGAATCACCTCTTCAGGGAAACCTTCGCGTACATGGGTATGATCTTCATCAATACCAAATTTTTGACGTAAGGCTTTCATATTGATAAGGTGTTGGCCACGAATGCCATTTTCATAACCTGAAGTATTAAATTCTGGTAAATCAATCGCCATATTAATTGGCGCAACAGGGTAGGCGGCTACCAAATGTACATTACCACGGTTTAAGTTCTCCGCTAAGTTCATTCCTGTTGAAACTAACTCTTGGTTGAATTCATCTTGATATTCCTGTTCACCCGATACATTCACGGCGACTAAAATACGGCGTTGGTGTTTCCAGTCACCATCACGCACCATTAATACTGGAATTGGACATTTACGTAATAATTGCCAATCTACAGGTGTGAAAATCAATGAAGTGAAGCTTTCTTCATCTTTGGTGTATTTTACAACGAGATCATATTGATTTTTTTCAACTTCTTCACGAATTGCATCCGCTTCATTGCTACTCCATACAATGTGTGATTCAAATTCAATTTCTGGATCTGCATATTTATCTAAATAAAATTGTACAGCTTGACGTTGTTGTTCAACGGCTGTTTTATGCATTTCGCTGCGTTCTTCAGAAGAAAGAAGGGCTGACATCTCATACGATAAGTCATAAACACTCAAAAGGGTGGTGATTTTTACCTTTGTTTCATTTTGCTGTTCTTTAACAAGACGAACGGCACGAGCTAGAGCATATTGTTTTTCGTTATCAGGATTGAGTACAACAAGAATATTATTAAATTTCATAAAACCTCCAAGATATGAGATATCAATAGGATAGAAAAGATTTTAAACGATGACAAGAACCGATTATCAAAAAAGTGATCTCGTGCAAGTTTTTTTGTTTCAAATGTTAAAAAAGCGTGAAAACTCACGCTTTTAATTTATTCTGCTAATTGGATTTTGGTTTTATGTACACCGGTTAAATCAATCAATGCATTAATATCATTAATAGTAATGTATTTACCTTGAACAGAGAGTACATCCAATTTTTGGAAACGACCAAGTAAACGACTGATGGTTTCAACAGTTAAACCAAGATAGTTACCGATATCACTACGGGTCATAGTTAAGCGGAATTCTTTCGCTGAGAAACCACGAGCAGAATAACGTTTTGATAGATTATGGATAAATGCCGCTAAACGTTCTTCAGCATTCATTTTAGACAGTAATAAAATCATTTCTTGATCGCTTTTGATTTCACTACTCATTAAACGCATAATTTGCTGACGAAGTTTAGGCATTTTTCCAGATAAGTCATCTAAGATATCAAATGGAATTTCACATACCATGGCGGTTTCCAAAGCCTGTGCAAAACTTGGATGTTGCATATTTGTGATTGCATCAAAGCCCACTAAATCACCAGGTAAGTGGAAAGAGGTAATTTGTTCTTCACCGGCTTCGCTAATGGTATAAGTTTTAATGGTTCCAGAACGAATCGCATAAATGGAATTCAGTGTATCACCGGCTTTAAAAAGGACTTGAGATTTTTGGATAGGTTTTTTACGCTCGATGATATTATCAAGCTGATCGAGCTCATGTTCGTTCAATGTGAAAGGGATACAAAGTTGGCTAATACTGCAATCTTGACAATGGATTGCACAACCACCTGATTGAACTCTGCGTCCTGATTTGGTTTCTGAAACGAAATTCTTCATTTATTCCTCAAATCGATAAATATAGTGTAAAATTGATCTAACGCAATTATTCTACCACTAAATAGTCAATTTCAGAAGTTATCAAAGAGCAAATCAATATGGCTGCAGAAAAATTAACCAAAAAACGTTTAATACAAATTATTATCATGCTGATTATTTTAGTCAGTGCATTCGTTTGGCGATATCTATTGTAATAAGTGCGGTCAAATTTTTGATTGTTTTGATAAGATAAAAAGAGCCACAAATTTGTGGCTCTTTGTTTTGAAGATAACATCTATTTATTAATCTGTTTATATCGCAGATTAGCCACATATAATCTTGAAAGATAAAAAGTTCGGTCAATTTATAAGAAGATTTCAAGAACGATAAAAAATCCTGTATAATCTCAGAAATTTTTTGTTCAATTTTAAGCTTTTGTAACCGAATGATCGAAACCTCACAAACCATTCCTGAACTCGTCTCATGGGCGAAAGAGCGGGAATTTTCGTTAAATCTGCCAACAGAGCGCTTAGTGTTTTTGCTGGCAATCGCCATCTATAACAACGAACGTTTGGACGGTGAGATGCTAGAAGCCGATTTAGTGGATATTTTCCGTCATACAGCCAATGCCTTTGACCAATCAACGGACGCGATTGCCACCCGTGCCAATAATGCTATCAATGAATTGGTGAAACAGCGTTTTCTTAACCGTTTCAGCAGTGAATTTACTGAAGGGCTTTCTATTTATCGTCTCACTCCACTGGGTGTTGGCGTATCAGATTATTATATTCGTCAGCGTGAATTTTCCGCGTTGCGTCTTTCTGTACAGCTTTCTATTGTGGCTGATGAAATTCAACGTGCATCTGATGCAGCAGAAGAAGCTACAGCAAAAGGGGAGAATGAGCACTTTTGGCGCCGGAATGTTTTCGCTCCGTTAAAATATTCAGTCGCAGAGATTTTCGATAGTATCGATTTATCACAACGCGTGATGGATGAAAATCAACAAAGCATTAAAGAAGAAATTGCCAATTTACTTACCAAAGATTGGCAGGCGGCAATTTCTAGCTGTGAACGTTTATTAGATGAAACCTCAGGCAATTTACGTGAGTTACAAGATACTTTAAATGCAGCAGGTGATAAGTTACAGGCTCAACTATTACGTATTCAAGATTGTGTAATTGGTCATGATGAGCTGTATTTTATTGAACAATTAATTACTGATTTACAATCCAAGCTTGACCGCATTATTAGCTGGGGACAACAAGCTATTGATTTATGGATTGGTTATGACCGTCACGTGCATAAATTTATCCGTACCGCCATTGATATGGATAAAAACCGTGTATTCTCACAACGCTTGCGTAATTCTATCCATAGCTATTTCGATCATCCTTGGTTCTTGTGGACTGCTCAAGCGGAACGTTTGGTCGATCTGCGTGATGAAGAAATGGTATTACGTGAAGATGATGCATTGGGTGAATTACCTGAAGAATTGCAATATGAGTCTTTGGCTGATTTACATGATCAAATCGTAGAGCATATGCAAGGCTTATTAATTCAATACCGTGAAAATAATCGTCCAATTGATTTAAGTTTAGTCTTAAAAGAACAATTAGAAGCTTATCCGCTTTCCCGTCATTTTGATGTGGCACGTATTATTGTGGATCAAGCAGTGCGTTTAGGTATGGCAAATGATGATTTAGCCGGTCTTTATCCGCAATGGCAGGAAATTAACGATTACGGCGCAGAAGTGCAAGCGCATGTGATTGATAAATATTAATTCCGTGGCTTACCCAAAAACGAATTCATAAAATGAGAAATTAACCATGACAGATATTCAAGATGTAATTTCCCCGAAATTGGCAAATGCCATTGCGAATCCTATTTTCCCGACAGTGGATAGCTTATTGCGTTCAGGTTGTCATATCAGCACAGATCAATTAGATAATCATGCTTTTTTGATGGATTTCCAAAATGAGTTAGATGGCTTTTACCGCCGTTACAACGTGGAATTAATTCGTGCACCGGAAGGCTTTTTCTATTTACGTCCAAAAGCGACGACGTTAATTGCCCGTTCAGTGCTTTCCGAATTAGAAATGTTAGTAGGGAAGGTACTTTGCTATTTATATTTAAGCCCAGAACGTTTAGCACAGCAAGGTATCTTCAGTACACAAGAAGTCTATGATGAATTACTGAATTTAGCAGACGAAGGCAAATTATTGAAAGCCGTCAATCAGCGCTCTAGTGGTTCGGATTTAGATAAACAAAAATTATCTGAAAAAGTCCGTGCGGCGATCGGTCGTTTACGCCGTTTAGGCATGATCCATACCGTGGGTGAACAACATAGCGGTAAATTTACGATTTCAGAATCAGTCTTCCGTTTCGGTGCTGAAGTGCGTTCCGGTGATGATCCGTTAGAAGCGCAAACTCGCTTAATTCGTGATGGGGAAGCGGCAACACTGCAATCTCTCGAACTCGAAAAGCAAGCAAAAGCGGCAAGTCATGCTGATGATCTCGATGATGAAGAAAGTGCGGTCGAAATTGATGAAGAATTTGATGATGCAGGAGAACAAGAATAATGTCTGATGTATTAGAACTTGAAAACGAAATCTATCAAGACGAACCTGAGCAATCAACCGAACAGGTTGAAGAAGAATTTATTGCTCCTGTATTAAACCAACATAATGGAGTAGAACGAGGTAAATTCCGTTCACTCACCTTAATTAACTGGAATGGTTTCTTCGCCCGTACCTTTGATTTGGATGAATTGGTAACCACACTTTCCGGTGGTAACGGTGCCGGTAAATCCACAACCATGGCGGGTTTTGTCACAGCATTAATTCCAGACTTAACCTTATTGCATTTCCGTAATACCACTGAGGCAGGCTCGACAGGCGGCTCTCGTGATAAAGGCTTACACGGTAAATTACGTCCAGGTGTGTGTTATGCGGTATTAGATACTATCAATTCCCGTCACCAACGAATTCTCGTAGGTGTGCGTCTACAACAAATTGCGGGTCGTGATAAGAAAGTGGATTTAAAAACCTTCTCGATTCAAGGTGTAGAATTGTCCTTAAATCCAACCGCACTTTTCACCGAAACAGTCGGTGAACGTCAAGCGCGCGTGCTCAATTTAAATGAATTAAAAGACAAAATTGAAAATCTTGGTGCACAATTTAAACAATATCATTCCATCACCGATTATCACAGCATGATGTTTGATTTGGGGATTATTCCAAAACGCTTACGTAGTGCTTCAGACCGTAGCAAATTCTATAAATTAATCGAAGCTTCTTTATACGGTGGTATTTCCAGCGCTATTACCCGTTCTTTACGTGATTACTTATTGCCAGAAAACCTTGGTGTGCGCAAAGCCTTCCAAGATATGGAAAGTGCGTTACGTGAAAATCGCATGACCCTTGAAGCAATTAAAGTTACCCAATCTGACCGTGATTTATTCAAACATTTAATTACCGAAACCACTAATTATGTGGCATCAGATTATATGCGTAATGCCAATGAACGCCGCGGCAATATCGAAGCGGCTCTAGGTTTCCGTCGTGATTGGTATAAAGCAAAAGCTGAGCAAGAGTTATCACAACACCGCTTAATTGACTTAAGCCGTGAAGCTGCAGAATTGGCAGAAAATGAACGTACTTTAGAAGTAGATCACCAAAGTGCGGCAGACCACTTGAACTTGGTATTAAATGCGTTACGTCATCAAGAAAAAGTATCGCGCTATCAAGAAGATGTGGCTGAACTTACAGAAAAATTAGAAGAACAAAAAATGGTTGTGGAAACCGCAACCGAACAGCTTGAAGAAAGCCAAGCACAATTTGAGCAAACGGAACTTGAAATTGACCAAGTACGTGCGCAACTTGCGGATTATCAACAAGCATTAGATGCACAACAAACCCGTGCATTGCAATATCAACAAGCAATTGCCGCGCTTGAAAAAGCGAAAACCTTATGTGGTTTAGCGGATTTAAGCGTGAAAAATGCGGAAGATTACCAAGCTGAATTTGCTGCCCATGCTGAAAGCCTTACCGAGCAAGTGCTTGAGTTAGAACATAAAATGTCTATTTCTGAAGCGGCTAAATCACAATTTGATAAAGCCTATCAGTTAGTGTGCAAAATTGCTGGTGATATGCCTCGTTCAAGTGCTTGGGAAAGTGCTAAAGAATTATTGCGTGAATATCCAACACAAAAAATTCAGGCACTACAAACTCCCCAATTACGCTCGAAATTACATGAGTTAGAGCAGCGCTATGCTCAACAACAAAGTGCGGTTAAATTATTGGCTGATTTTAATCAACGTGCTGATTTATCTTTAGAAACTGCTGATGAACTTGAAGCATACCACGCTGAACAAGAAGAACTCATTGAAAGTTTGAATGAAGAACTTTCAGAGCAAGTAGAAAACCGTTCAACCTTACGTCAAAAACGTGAAAGTCTGACCGCACTTTACGAAGAAAATGCTCGTAAAGCACCGGCTTGGTTGACTGCTCAAGCCGCTTTAGAACGCTTACAAGAGCAAAGTGGTGAAACCTTCGAACATAGCCAAGATGTGATGCATTTTATGCAATCACAATTGGTGAAAGAACGTGAGCTGACTATTCAACGTGACAATTTAGAGAAGCAACGTCAACAATTAGATGAGCAAATTTCTCGTTTAAGCCAACCAGATGGTTCTGAAGATGCTCGCTTGAATGTGCTTGCAGAACGCTTTGGCGGTGTATTGCTTTCTGAATTGTATGATGATGTTCCAATTGAAGATGCACCTTATTTCTCAGCACTTTATGGTCCAGCTCGTCATGCTATTGTTGTGCGTGATCTCAACACGGTACGCCAACAATTAGCTAATTTAGAAGACTGTCCGGATGATTTATATTTAATCGAAGGTGACCCAAATGCCTTTGATGACAGCGTACTTTCAGCTCAAGAGCTTGAAATGGGCGTTGTGGTGCAAGTGTCTGATCGTGAATTGCGTTATTCAAAATTCCCGCAAATTCCATTATTTGGCCGTGCTGCACGTGAAAAACATTTAGAAGAATTACAAGCTAAACGTGATGAAATTGCGGAAGAATACGCACAAATTGCCTTTGATGTACAAAAATGTCAACGTTTACACGAACACTTTAGTCAATTTGTTGGCTTACATCTAGCGCTTGCATTCCAACCAAACCCAGAAGAGGTGATGGCGGAAATCAATCAAGAACGCAATGAAATTGATCGCGAGCTCAATCAATTCTCAAGCACCGAACAACAAATTCGCATTAAATTGGATAATGCCAAAGAAAAAATGCAATTGTTGAATAAGTTAATGCCGCAGCTTAACTTGCTTGCTGATGAAGAATTACTTGATCGCATTGAAGAATGCCGTGAACAATTAGATATTGCAGAACAAGATGAAAGCTTTATTCGTCAACATGGCGTTGCGTTGTCACAATTAGAGCCGATTGCCAATACCTTACAAAGTGACCCAGAAAACTATGAGCGCTTAAAAGCTGATTTAACCCAAGCGGTTGAACATCAAAAACAAGTACAACAACGTGTATTTGCTTTAGCGGATGTGGTGCAACGTAAAAATCACTTTAGTTATGAAGATGCTGGGCAAGCAGAAACATCAGAGCTTAATGAGCAACTTCGTCAACGTTTGGAACAATTACAGGCACAGCGTGATGCTCAACGTGAACAATTACGTCAAAAACAAAGCCAATTTGCACAATACAACCAAGTATTTATCCAATTGCAAAGTTCTTATGACAGTAAAAATCAATTGTTAAAAGAATTAATTGCTGAGATTGGTGAGTTGGGCGTGCGTGCTGATGAAGGGGCAGAGGAACGAGCGAGAAATCGCCGTGATGAGTTGTATCAACAACTTTCAACCAGTCGTCAACGTCGTTCTTATGTTGAAAAGCAATTAACGCTTATTGAAAGCGAAGCGGATAACTTAAATAAACGTATTCGTAAAGCAGAACGTGATTATAAAACTCAACGTGAATTGGTTGTTGCAGCGAAAGTCAGCTGGTGCGTGGTTCTCCGTTTATCTCGTAATTCCGATGTGGAAAAACGACTCAATCGTCGTGAATTAGCTTATTTATCTGCTGATGAATTACGTTCAATGTCGGATAAAGCCTTAGGTGCGTTACGTACTGCGGTGGCAGATAATGAATATCTCCGCGATGCATTGCGTATTTCTGAAGACAGCCGTAAACCAGAAAATAAAGTTCGCTTCTTCATCGCTGTATATCAACATCTTCGTGAACGTATTCGTCAGGATATTATTAAAACTGATGATCCGATTGATGCAATTGAGCAAATGGAAATTGAGCTTAATCGCTTAACTGAAGAATTGACTGGCCGTGAGAAAAAATTAGCGATCAGTTCTGAAAGTGTAGCGAATATTATGCGTAAAACCATTCAACGTGAACAAAATCGTATTCGCATGTTGAACCAAGGTCTACAAAATATTGCTTTCGGTCAGGTAAAATCAGTACGTTTAGTCGTCAATATTCGCGATACACATGCTATGTTGCTTGATGCGCTGTCAGGTAAACAGGAAGAATACCAAGATTTATTCAGTGATAATCGTATTACCTTCTCTGAAGCCATTGCGAAACTTTATCAACGTATTAACCCGCATATTGATATGGGCCAACGCACAGCACAAACTATCGGTGAGGAATTATTAGATTACCGTAATTACCTCGAGTTAGAAGTTGAAGTCTTCCGTGGTGCAGATGGTTGGTTACGTGCTGAAAGTGGCGCATTATCGACAGGTGAAGCAATTGGTACGGGGATGTCAATCCTACTAATGGTAGTTCAAAGCTGGGAAGAGGAAAGCCGCCGTATTCGCGGTAAAGACATCGTACCATGTCGTTTACTATTCTTGGATGAAGCTGCACGTTTGGATGGTAAATCTATTTCTACCTTGTTCGAACTTTGCGAACGTTTGGATATGCAATTACTTATCGCAGCGCCAGAGAATATCAGCCCTGAAAAAGGCACAACCTATAAATTGGTGCGTAAAATCGCCGGCAACCAAGAGCAAGTTCATGTGGTTGGTTTGCGTGGCTTTGGCGCAACAGAGTAGTTTTTTAAAGCGGTCAACGCAATTGGCCGCTTTTTTCATTGTTATTTTTATGAGAATTTAGGACAAATTATGCACAACCTTATTTTAGCCATTCTATGTAGTGTTGCCGTATCGGTGTTACTCAAAGTTGCACGCAAAAAAAACATCATTATTGAACAAGCAATAGCGTTTAACTATATTGTCGCTATTTCATTAAGTTATTTCTTACTCAAACCTGATTTCAAAGGATTAGAATTTACCGAATATTTAGCACAAAGTGATAGCACTCCTATTTTCCTAGCGTTAGGTATTTTATTACCAACCGTATTTATCATTATGTCTAAAGCCGTTGAATTTGCGGGCATTGTGCGTTCAGATGCCGCACAACGCTTATCGTTATTTCTACCGATCGTTGCCTCTTTTATTATCTTCCATGAAACCTTAAGCCAGCCTAAAATCGTTGGTATTATCTTGGCATTCATCGGTTTATTCTGTATTTTGAACAAATCGAATGAACAAAGTGCGGTCAGTTTTAAAGGTATTTTAGGCTTAATCGGTGTTTGGTTTGGTTATGGCACCATTGATATTTTATTTAAACAAGTGGCTAAAAGCGGGGGAGCATTCCCAACCACATTATTCATTGCTTTCTCATTAGCCGCTTGTGTCATGTTCCTGTATTTATTCCTAAAACGCACTCAATGGACTGTGCCAAGCTTTATTGGTGGAATTATTTTAGGTGTATTGAATTTCTTCAACATCCTGTTTTACATTAAAGCACACCAAAGCTTCGGACAAAACCCAACTTTAGTTTTTGCGGGAATGAATATTGGTGTGATTTGTTTAGGCACCATCACCGGCGCATTTTTCTTTAAAGAAAAAATCAGCAAAATCAACTGGTTTGGTATTCTTATCAGCCTTTCAGCAATTTTCTGTTTATATTATTTAGATAAAATTTTGGCTTAATTATGGCAAACAATTTTAGTTTTTTTATCTACGATTACGAAAGTTTTGGTATCAATTCGGCAAGTGATCGTCCAGCGCAATTTGCAGGTATTCGTACCGATGCAGATTTCAATATCATTGGTGAGCCTATTATGTTGTATTGCAAGCAAACCAATGATTATTTGCCAGCTCCCGAGGCCGTAATGGTTACAGGAATCACACCGCAAGAATGTAATGAAAAGGGGATTCCTGAGCCTGAATTTGCCGCAAAAATTCTAGCTGAATTTTCACAACCTAATACCTGTGTGATGGGTTACAACAACATTCGTTATGACGATGAAATGACGCGTTATACCTTTTACCGTAACTTCATCGATCCCTATGAATATAGCTGGAAAAATGGCAATTCTCGTTGGGATTTACTGGATTTGGTCCGGGCTTGCTATGCGCTGCGTCCAGAAGGGATAAATTGGGCTTATGACGATGATGGTATGCCAAGCTTTCGCTTAGAAAAACTAACCAAAGCAAATGGTATTGAGCATGAAAATGCCCATGATGCGATGTCGGATGTGTATGCAACCATCGCTATGGCTAAATTAATCAAAGAAAAGCAGCCTAAATTATTTCAATTCTTCTTTGAGTATAGAGGTAAAAAGGAAATTGAGAAGCTAATTGATACCGCGGAAATGACACCATTAGTGCACGTTTCAGGTATGCTAGGGAATTATCGCGGCAATTGTGCTTGGGTGGCACCATTAGCATGGCATCCAACTAATCAAAATGCCGTAATCGTCTGTGATTTATCAGGTGATATTGATAATTTACTCAGTAAAAGTGCGGTTGATTTGCGACAAGATTTATATACCAAGAAAAGCGAGCTAGAAGAAAGGGGAGTTTCATCAGTTCCATTGAAATTGGTTCATATTAATAAATGCCCAATTTTGGCGCCTGCAAAAACGTTACTGCCAGAAAATGCAGCTCGTTTAGGAATAGACAGACAACAATGCTTAGATAATTTAGCAAAATTGCGCCAATCCTTAGATATTCGCGAGAAAGTTATTGAAATCTTCTCAGAAGAACGTGAATTTGAGCCGAGCGATAATGTAGAAACTGAACTTTATAACGGTTTCTTTAGCAATGCCGATAAAAACAATATGGCTATTTTACGTGATTTACCACCTGAAAAATTAGCTGATCATGGTTTAGCATTTGAAGATAAACGAATTCCTGAATTGTTATTCCATTATCGTGCAAGACATTTCTACAAAACCCTAAATCGTGCTGAGCAAATCAAATGGCAAAAATATCGCCAACGTAAATTAGAACAAAGTGCGGTTAAATTTGAAGAAAGTTTACAGCAGTTAGCAGAGGAATATTCAGATAATCCAAACAAACTTAATTTACTGCAACAGGTTTATGAATACGGAGCAAAACTGTTATCTTAATCTTATACATATCGTGACATAGTCACACAAATGCCATTCATCAAAAACGTAAATCTTAATCCCTGAGATTTACGTTTTTCTTTTTTAACTCTGATGATATTCAACCTCATAAAATAACGCAGAATTCACGTAGCGTTGTCATTATTTGATACATATAAACTTCTTTATTTTTTCCTTACATAACAACTTTAGAGTGTATAAATCATTATTTCATCTTATTGCAAGGTGTTGTGAAGCTAGATTTTGCATTGCTTGAGTGGTGTTCGTGACCTGTGCATAACTCTGTGATCTTATTAATACGTAGCCCTCACTAACCTTGTAGTTAATTTCGTATAATGTATATTATGTTAAATTAAATATATGAGCATGTCACAAATCAATATAAGTGACTATCCTATTTTATGTATTAGTCAAAATAAGGTGAGTTTCGGCTTATGGATATAGAAGAAATAAATGGATGTCTTTGAGATGGAATAATTAAATTAGAATGAAATTTTGAGATAACGCTACGTAAATTCTAAATACAATTGCGTACATCAATTCACCAGATTTCATCATTCTTGATCTGATAATGAGAATTTATTTTACATATATTGCATAAATGAGAATAATTAACATTGATTTTTTCTTTATTATTAGTATGTTATGAAAAAAAATTAAAAAAAATGCTTGACCATTCTCATTTGTGAGATTAGAATACACACCGATGACAAGTTAAGCAGTCTTGTTTTTATTTTTAATCTCTACTTAATAAGGAAAGGAGTTGGTTATGCTTAATAAAGCAATCGCAGATAAGTTAAATGAACAAATCAATTTAGAGTTCTACTCTTCTAATGTTTATTTACAAATGAGTTCTTGGTGTAGCAAGCACGGTTACGAAGGTGCTGCAGCATTTTTACTTCGTCATGCTGATGAAGAATTAGAACACATGCAAAAATTATTCAAATATGTGAGTGAAACAAGTGGTATGCCACTTTTAGGTAAAATTGATGCACCTAAGAATAACTACAAATCACTTAAAGAAGTATTTGAAACCACACTTGAACATGAAAAACTCGTTACTTCTAAAATTAATGAATTAGTTGAAGTAACTTTTGCAAACAAAGACTATTCTACTTTTAACTTCTTACAATGGTATGTTGCAGAACAACACGAAGAGGAAAAATTATTCAATAGCATTATTGATAAATTTAACTTGCTGGGTGAAGACGGTCGTTCGCTTTACTTTATCGATCGTGATTTAGCAACATTATAATTTTAGAAGGAGAATACAAAATGTTATCAGCAAACGTAATCAAATTATTAAATGATCAAATGAACCTTGAGTTCTACTCTTCAAACCTTTACTTACAAATGAGTGCATGGTGCGAACAAAATGGTTTTGAAGGTGCAGCTAAATTCTTATCAGAACACGCTGCAGAAGAAATGCAACACATGCGTAAATTATTCACTTATTTAAATGAAACTGGTGCATTAGCGGTAATCACTGCAATTGAAGCACCTGCGCATGAGTACAAGTCATTAAAAGAAATCATTGAATTAACTTATGAACACGAAAAATTGATCACAAGTAAAATCAATGAATTAGTGGGTAAAACTTTTGAAGAAAAAGACTACTCTGCATTCAATTTCTTACAATGGTATGTTGCAGAACAACACGAAGAAGAGAAATTATTCAGCGGTATTTTAGACAAATTAAATCTTCTTGGCGAAGATGGCAAAGGCTTATTCTTAATCGATAAAGATTTAGGTAACCTTGCTGGTCAAACCGCTTAATTAGATAATCATAAAGCTTAGTAGAAATACTAAGCTTTTATTTTACTCATAAATTGTGACAACGTATCAAATTATTTTAAACTTCCCTTTCATCTTTGAATACAAGTTGATGAAATTTAAAACAACCACACCTTTTTAATGAAATTTTACTTGCAACAAAGTAAGATAAACGTATAATTCAGAACAACCCAAATGCCTGGGTGGCGAAATTGGTAGACGCAGCGGATTCAAAATCCGCCGGTGAATAACCGTGTCGGTTCGAGTCCGACCCTAGGCACCACAGAATTTATAAGCTCTGAAGTTATTCAGGGCTTTTTTATTAGCTAAAGTAAATCAATATGATAGAACAAAACCAATATAAAAAACAAACTTATAATTTCAATAAACTGCAAAAACGTCTTCGCCGTAATGTAGGCAATGCAATTGCTGATTTTGGCATGATTGAAGATGGTGATAAAGTGATGGTTTGTCTTTCTGGTGGTAAAGACAGCTATACACTTCTTGATATTTTGTTGAATTTACAACAAAGCGCACCAATTAAATTTGATATCGTAGCCGTCAATTTAGACCAAAAACAGCCAGGTTTTCCGGAGCATGTTTTGCCTGAATATCTGCAAAGTATTGGTGTGGATTATAAAATCGTTGAAGAAAATACTTATGGCATAGTAAAAGAGAAAATCCCAGAAGGTAAAACAACGTGCTCTCTCTGCTCTCGCCTACGCCGTGGTATTTTATACCGTACAGCAACCGAACTTGGAGCAACAAAAATTGCACTTGGACACCATCGTGACGATATGCTGGCTACCCTGTTCCTGAATATGTTCTACGGTGGGAAACTAAAATCGATGCCACCGAAATTAATTTCTGATGACGGCAAACAAATTGTGATTCGTCCATTAGCTTATTGTAAAGAAAAAGATATTGAAAAATATGCCGTAGCCAAAGAATTCCCAATTATCCCTTGTAATTTATGTGGTTCTCAACCTAATTTACAACGTCAAGTAGTGAAAGAAATGCTGAATACTTGGGACCGTCAATATCCAGGTCGCTTAGAAACCATGTTTAGTGCGATGCAAAACATTACGTTGTCACACTTATGTGACCCAAAACTCTTCGATTTCAAAGGCATTAAACATGGCCAATCACTTGATGGCATTGAAGGGGATACAGCATTTGATGAAGAACGTATCGAACCAATGAAATCTGATGATGAAGATGCGTCTGACTACGCCGATAATGAAATGATCAGCTTTAAAGAAGTGAATTAATATGATTACCGTACAAGGAAAAAAAATCGAAACCGACGCCTTTGGCTATTTACTTAATATTGCTGATTGGAATGAGGATGTAGCAAAACACATCGCTCAGCTAGAAGGTGTAGAACTGACCGAAGCTCACTGGGAAGTGATTTACTTTGTGCGTGATTTCTATCAAGAATATAACACCTCCCCTGCGATTAGAATGCTGGTAAAAGCAATGTCAGAAAAACTAGGTGCCGACAAAGGTAATAGCCGCTATTTGCAACGGCTCTTCCCTGACGGACCAGCTAAACAAGCAACCAAATTGGCGGGTCTGCCAAAACCAGCTAAATGCTTATAGAATAACGTGACCGCGCGATAAAGTGCGGTTATTTTTTTAGAAAAAATTTAAAAGAATTCTTATATTGAAAAAAGGGCGTTAAACGCCCTTTCCATTATTCATCACAGATTTCTTGCTGTACTGGTTCCATTGATTTCTTAATAGCTTCAGTTAATTTAACTTGATTCGTCATATCACCGTTTAGAATTTCACCACCGGTTGTCTTAGCTAGGCAATCCGTATTATTCCAAGGCGAATTTATATTGACGATATTAATTTTTAATTTGGGTCTTTCTTTCGCTTCTTTTTTAATAAGCTCACAGGCACTGCGATTCGTACAATCACCATTACCTTCGGTAATTAACACAATTAATGCTTCACGTTCTTTACCATCTACCATGGTTAATGCTTTTTGTAATCCTTCATAAATAGGTGTCCCAGGAACACGATGATTGCGTACCTGCATTTTATTAAGTTTGGCTTTTAATGTACTGCGTTGTTCTGCAGTAAATATGCCATGATTGGTAGCATAAGATGCTTTTTTAGAAGTAGATAAACAACTTTTTAGTTCAACCAAACCAATATCCACTGCCGTTGGGATATTATTAATTAATTCCGCTACCGATTTTTTGGATGCCACGGATCGATTTGGTTTGCGCTCCATGTAATAGATATCTTGTTGCGTGATTCCATATTTTGCTGGATTTCTTAATTTTTCGTCAAAAATTGCTACTTTTTTGGCGCTTTCTAATAAGGTATAGCGCATTCCTGAAGCATTATTAAAAATAATTGCCATCTGTGGTGCATCAGTTGGCTTTTCCACTACTCGACAGTTTTTTTTCGGTTCTGGCTTGGGCTCTTCTACTTTTGGTTCTTCTTTTGGTGGTTCTTGAACTGGCTCCGGTTTTGGTTCTTCCACTTTAGGCTCTTCTTTCGGTGGCTCTGGTTTAGGCTCTTCTTTCTTCGGTTCTTCGACCTTAGGTGGTTCTACTTTAGGCGGTACAACCGGTTCGCGATTGAGCCACCACCAAGCCAATAAGCCTAGTAGTAATAAAAGAAGCGGTAAAAGCCAATAGCACCAACGGTGTTTTGGTGCAGTAAGGGGAACAACTGGTGGTGGAGCCGGTGGTTCTACTTTTTTTCCAATACCCCAACCAGTAATAACTGGTTCATTATTTACTAAATAAATTTGACGGGTATCATGAGTCGCCCCTTCCACCAATTGAGCTAACCAAGCACTTTGTTCGGGTGTCAGTACACCTTTAGTCATAAGTTCCTGATTCAATGTTACAATCGCATTTAGGCGTTGTTGAATCAGTGAAATTATTGGTTTAAATTGCTTCTCTTCTTGCATTTCTTGAGCAATCAAGACTGGCTGACCTTCTAGCTCGCTATACCATTCCACAGTAACCTGATCAGCTTTTATTTCAGGTTTTGCAAATAAAGTGGCGGTACTTGGTGGCAAATGGCTACGCAAGATTTTAATTATTTCATCATAATGGGCAAAAAGTGCGGTCACATTTTGATTAATTTCTTGCAATTTAAAACGAGCTAGACGTTGCATAAGCGTTCCTTATTCACACTCATCAGTTTTAGTCATAGGTTTAATAGCTTGATTCACCATACTCACCACTTGTTTCTGATTATTTGCGGTAAATACTTTTCCGCCAGTAGCGCTTGCTACACAGTTGGCAGCTTTAGCCCCCCCAATATCAACCACATTCACTTTTAAACGCGGTTTTTGTTTGGCTATTTGATTAGCTAGGCCACAAATATCTGATGTAGTACAGCTATCTTTGCCATCACTTAGAAGCAAAATAAAGGCATCGCGTTTTACACCATCAATCATGCTGCTTGCAATTTGTAATCCATTATATAGAGGAGTTCCGCTATTCTCTTCTCCTGGTTTCATTGCTTGAATTTTGGCTTTAAGTGCATTACGTTTACCTGGTGAATAGAAACCATGGTTAGTTGCAGCCGGACAAGTTTTTAATGAGACTAAACCGATATCTACATTTTTGCCGATGCTATTAATAATATTGGAAGAGGCTTTTTTTGCAGTGGCTAAGCGATTTGGTAAACGACGCATATACTGAAGTTCCTCATCACTTACACCATACGCATCCCAACGCTGTTCAAAATTACTTATAGTTTGTGAGTTCTCTAACAAACTATAAAGCATTGATGCAGAATTATCAAAAATCATTACCATCTGTGGTGTTTCACCTGGTTTGTATTTAGGTTTGCACACTTTTTGTGGTGGTTGTTTAGGCTCTTCTTTCGGTGGCTCAACAACAGGAGGCTCTACTTTCGGCTCTTCCTTAATAGGCTCTTGAACAGGCTCTGGTTTAGGCTCCTCAACCTTTGGTTCCTCCTTTAGAGGCTCCGGTTTAGGCTCTTCAACCTTTGGCTCTTCTTTTGGAGGTTCTGGTTTAGGCTCCTCAATTTTTGGTTCTTCTTTTTTCGGTTCTTCTACCTTAGGCGGTTCCACTTTAGGGGGAATAACAGGTTCACGATTAAACCACCACCAAGCCAATAAACCGAGTAGTAATAAAAGAAGCGGTAATAACCAATAACACCAACGGTGTTTAGGTGCAGCAACAGGAACAACCGGTGGCGGAGCCGGTGGTTCTACTTTTTTTCCAATACCCCAACCAGTAATAACGGGTTCATTATTTACTAAATAAATTTGACGGGTATCATGAGTTGCCCCATCCACTAATTGATTTAACCAAGCACTTTGCTCTGCACTAATGCTACCTTTTTGGGTTAAATTTTGAGTAAGTGCCGATATAGCATTTAGACGTTGTTGGATAACAGGAGAGATTTTTTGTAATGCAGCTTTACCTGATTCATTTTCAGGTATCAGATAAGGTTGACCTTCCAACTCACTATACCATTCTACAGTTACTCGATCTGATTTTATTTCAGGTTTAGCGAATAAAGTAGCTGTGCTCGGTGGAAGATGAGCTCTCACAATTTTAAGTATTTCATCGTAATGTTCAAAAAGCACGGTTGCATTTTGATTAATTTCTTCTAGTTTAAAACGAGCTAAACGTTGCATAAATCCCTCTACATTTGAGTCGTATTATTGGAATAAAAACTGTCAATATTCTTATTCCAATAGTAAGGGCTGATCTTTTTTTCAAGATCAGCCTTTACAATTATTTAACAGCAAGCGCTTTTTTGTAAGCAGTCAACTTACGCTGTAACGTTTGCAATTCTTTTGCTTTAGCTTCATCAGATGCACTAGAAGTATTTACCTGCTTCATTTGTTGTTCTACATCTTGAATTTTTGCTAATAGGTCGCTATTACCTTGAGCTTTTTGTTTAAGCAAGGCTGCATCATTTTGCAATTCTTTATTTAAATTAGCCAATGCAGCTTTCTTCTGATTAAGTTGCTTGGTTGATTTATTTTTTGCTTCTTGAGCTCGTTTATTTTTAGCTTGCAAATCAGCATTTTTGGCTTGCTCTTGTGATAACTCGCTTTCTTTACGCTGTACTCGGGTATCATAGCTACCTGAATTCACACAGGCCATTTTACCCCAAATACTTTGCTCCACATTTGGATCACATTCTTCAGGAGTCGCAGAACAAGCAACTAATAAAGCACAAGCAGAAAGTGCGGTGAATAATTTAATCGTTTTCACGCTAACTCCTTACCCAACTTGAATTGCAGAGCGCTGTTTCACCTGTGCTTGTAATGCTTGTTCATAGGTTGAAACCTGTTTTCTTAATTGAGAAATTTCTTGATCCAATCTCTTGCTTGAAGCACCGGAAGAACGTTCAGCTTTAGCTGTATCGCTAAGCATATTTAAATTGGATTTCATTACACTTAAACGTTCTTGTGCAGCTTTAATATCAGCATCTACTTGAGCTAATTGTTGTTTAGCTTCTGCTTTTTGAATTGTTCCGGATTTTAATTGACTATTCACTTTAGCGATCAATTGATTGTTTTTAGCCGTAGCAGCATTTAATTTTGCTGTGGATTTTTGTACCATCTGTGAATTTTGACGAACATCAGCAATATAAGCATTCAAACGATCTTCTTTTTTCACATAAGTTTTACGTTGTTTTTCTAAATAGTAGTTAGCACTCATACCAGCTGCACAGCCTGCTGCTCCACCAATTGCGGCACCAGCTACAGTACTTTCAGTATCACCACCCGTCAATAATCCTGTTAAAGCTCCTAATGCAGCACCTCCTGCAGCTCCCCAAGCACAAGAACCCCAGCCTGATGAGCTAAAAAATTTAGCATCATCACCGCTATCTAAGCTGCTTGAACTACTACCTGTACCAGCACAGCCTGCAAGGGCTAATGAACTAGATAAAATTAGTACACCAAAGGTCTTTTTCAATTTCATAAGATTTTCCTTATTTATCATTAGTGAGTTTGAGGTTTAATTTGATTACATTGCTGTAACCATTGTTCTCGGGTAATTTTGCCATTCTGATAATATTGGCTTAAATGTTTCCAATATAAATCAAGGTACTGGCTCAAATTCGTCGCTTGTCCATTAGCAAGTTTTTTCTCATTCATCATGGATTTTGTTCTTTCTACTTGTTCTTTTACATTAGCAAGGCTATAAGTGTCAAATGTATTAGTAATTGTGCCTGCATAATATTGCACAACAAAATCTCTAGCCTTTTCAGCTTCTTGTAATCGTTGTTTAAAATCAGATTCTTTTTGCTGATAAATTTGTTTTAAATCGGTATCCTGTTCATTTTTTATTTCCTCAGCAAAAGCTTTTACTGCTGTTTCTTGCTGTTCTACTTCTGCCTGTAAATCAGAAACATTAGCACAAAGGAATCCACCTAATTGTAAGGCCGAACGAATTGCGGCATCTCGCTGTTCATCTCGTGCCTGGTTTGCTGCTCGCAATTCATCTTTGGTCTTAGTGATTTCTTGTTTAAGTTTTTCATCTTCAACGTTCGACGCTAATTTTTCCAGTTTACCTACAATATTTGGATCATTACTCTCTTTACTGTCTGAGCCTAAAGCAGACCATTCTTGACGTAATTGATTAATACGATTATTTGATGTTAATAAAGGTGCGGTAATTGCTACACGGAATCCCATATCTTTTTTCTTCATCGCGCCATTATTATCGTAATAAGGAACCTCAATACGTGAAGTATTGTTGACTTCACTTTCTCCTTTAATATAGCTTCCACCTCGGGCAATCATGCCCCCCTCTTGACCATGATAGCGGCTTAGCTTATTAGCACGAAAACCGTCAAATACCATTTCAGAAACATTCCCCAATGTATCAAATAAACCAAGTGGATTTGGCTCAAGTAAGCCGATAACTTGCAAACGACCATTAGCATTTTTAGATGACCATGCATAACGAGCAATACCATCTGGCATAGGAAAGGTATTTTCACGGAATGCTGCTTCATCAACTGCAACCCCACCTCGAGAAGCAAATTCCCATTCAGCATTAGTTGGCAAACGGACAAAACCTTTACTTCCATCTTCCGTTGGAAGTTTATCGGCTGCATTTTTAAGTAGCCATTCATTATATTTATGGGTAAATTCTACCGCATCAAACCAACTCATATTAATTGCGGGTAAACTGGTTTTCATATTTACTGAAGGACATTGCTCACCTTTCATTACGGCATTAAACTGAGCTTCTGTCACCTCATATTTTCCTATTAAGAAATAGCGTTCTTGTTTTTCATTGGCAAAACTACCCGAAATATAATTTGGCGTAGCATATTGTGCATAACCATCTTCATCATTGCTATTACCACCGAGAGTGACTTTAATATCTTCTAATGGTTTTTTAGTGTTAGTTTTAATTACTCGAAAAACCATACTCCCTTCACAAGGCATGGGTAATACAATATCACCATCTAATTTTTTCGGATTAAAAAATTTTTCTTCCCAAGGTTGGGCTGAAACAGCCGTACTGGCCATAATTAATGCTAATAAAGAAAAGCGATATTTAAACATCTCGCAGACTCTCCGCAGGTTGAATTTTTACTGCGCGAACTGCCCCTATAGCAGCAACCACGCCAGCAAGTAGAAAAGAGAAAATAAAAGCCAAGCATAAATGTATTGGAGCCAAACGGCTAACAAAATGGGAGCCACTTAAGCTTGTTCCTAGTATTTGATTAAATAATTGACTGCCAAACAAATACAGCCCATAAGATAAAATGAAAGCAATACTACTGAGTACGATTGCTTGAAAAACTAAATAAATACCAACCGCACTTTGTTGAAAACCTATTAACCGTAAAACAGCAATATCCTTACGTTTTCGATCAATATTTGCAAGAAATGCGCCAATAAGAGATAGCACGCAACCGACCACAGAGGTAAAAGCAATGACCATAAAAATAACATTTAATACACTATCAATCGCTTTTACATTTTCAATCGCTTTGGATTCCGTTCGAGTATCAATATGAAATTGTTCACGTAGCTTTAGTGCTAGAGGTGCGACATCATCCAAACTTTTAGCATAAATTCTCGCTCTAGCAAAATTTTTACGGAGTTGATCATTTGGCTTTCCACTTGCAGCAGGGAATAGTTCCGTTTTCATACCATCGCGAAAGTCTTCAACACCAATTAATAATGACATGGGCACAAAAATTGCAGCACGAGGAAATTGTTGCTCATTTAAAATAGCCTGCACTTTTAATTGCAATAATGCCTTTTCTTCTTGTCCATTTTCATTTCGAGTTGCAACTAAAGTAATACTTTCACCTTGTTTAGCTTGTAGTTTTTCTGCACTTAATGCACTTAAAATAATCGAATTATCATTTAGCAAAGATTGTTGAGTAATTGGGTCGTTTGAAGTTGTTGGAATTAATTCCACATTACGAACAAAATTTGCCTCTTTCTTCAAATCAATAATTGTATTAAGCGAACGCGTTAATGGAATCGAGAATTGGGTTTCCGGCTGTTGTTTAAGCCAATCAAACCAGTCTTGAGAAAGATTTAAATTACCAACAATTTTAATTTCTAAATTGGTTGGATCATTAACCAATTGATGACGTAATTGAGAAACAATGCCATATTTCAAACTAAATAGAAGCAATAAAGGAGCAATTACCGCTACCAATGAAGCGATAATACAAAAAGAAACCTTACGATCATAGAAAATATCGTTTAGTGCTAATTTTGCCAATAATGTAAATCTATTTTTCATCAAGATACCCTATTCTTGCTAGTCATTATTGGCCTGTTCAATAAAACAAGACTGACGTAAAGACATATCCAATTTTGCACTAAAAGTACGAAGTTCATTACGTTGCACTAAATCCCAATCATGAGTCACTAGCAGCACAGCAATTTTTTGCTGTTTTGCTAAGGATAGCATTAAATGAAATAAAATCTCTGAGTGATGGGGATCTAATGCAGATGTCGGTTCATCCGCTAATAATAAAAGTGGTTTATGGGCAATAGAGCGAACAAAAGCGACCCGTTGACGTTCACCTATAGAAAGCTGCTTTGGATATTTTGTCATTAAATGATTGATGTTTAGTTTTTCGCATAGATGATGTAACCAACTTTCATCAGCCAAAATTCCATTTGTTTGACAAGGTAGCAGAATATTTTGCCATACGCTTAAAAAAGGTAATAGCCCACCATTTTGTAACATAAAGCCAAGATTTTTAGAGCGAATCTCAGCCAAAGTCTTTTGCTTATTACTCAGAATAAGGGGGGCTAAATCCATGCTTAAAGTAGCTGAGCTTAATTCATATTGGCTCAAGTTATCCGGTTTTAAAATTAGCCCCATCATTTCCAATAGCGTGCTTTTTCCACAACCGCTCGAACCACAAAGTGAAACGACCTCACCTTCAGCCAAAGATAAATGCGGTAGGGAAACCGTAAAACTTTGCTCCCCTTGTCCGCGAGTTATGGATAAATCTTTAATGGTTAACACGCTATATCCTTTTCTATGGTAAGGCATCCAATGGTACTGGATATACATTATCGCGAGGATCAGCACCCTCTGATAAAGAAATCCAACGAGATTGGTCCTCGTTAAAAATACGATAATGACGTAACTTACTATGCAGATCGCGAATAAATTTCTCTTGTTCCTGCACACTCATACCTTTCCACGTATCTTCATCAATTCCGGTCACTTGACTCTTATAAGGAATGCCATCCAAATATTCACCAAGTAAACCTAAATCTGCCAATTTAGTTGATTTATCTTCCTTGATTTTATTTGGATCTTGTCCCATTGCAGCAGCTACTGAACGAAGTTGTGCAAACATATCTGTTGGTGAAATTAACCCGCTATTTGCCGCATCCGCAATTTTCTTTACTACATCACTCAAATCACTTAATTGTGATTTGGTTAGTAATACTCGAGCCTCAGCGGTCGGGACTGTTGGTTTAGCAAAATCACGGTCACTCACCCAAGCTTTAAATACTGGTGGTGCTTTTGTACCTTTTACATCCCCTAAATATGCCAATTGCATTGCTTTACCTAATAAAACAGCATCTTCTTCAATTTCAGATTTTTTCGGATCACCGCTTGTTTTTGTGGTGGCAGTTAATACGCTACCAGCAGCCTCTTCACCTGAGTAAGCTTGTTTCACTTGCTTAGTTAAAGCACTAGCAAGAGTATCTACTTTTTGCCCAAACTCATTCACATCTCCAGTATTGACCGGATAGTAAAGTGGTTTATTTAAATAATTATTAAAAGATAATTCATTATATTGTGCTTGAGCTATTTGATGGTTATTTTTTCCAGATGGTGTTTTAAGATGTAGAGTATAAAGCGCAACACCTCGATGCTGAGCCTCTAAACGTAATTGTTTTGCATCTAACCCCGTAGTTGAAATTGGATTATCCCCTTCAATCGCACCGGCGTCAGTAATCAATACTAAATAACGGCCTCCAAAATTATTCCAATTAATTTCATTTAATGCCTGTGACACACCAGCATAAGCATCTTCACTAAATTCTTTTGAAGAAACAGTAGCTTGTTTTAAATTCGCCACTTTATCCATGAAATCTTTACCATCTTTTACGGTACTAGGATCAACGAACATTTTCGAAGTGTACTCTAATCCAGGTACAGCTTTAGTGCTTGAACGGAACGCCACTAAACCAAATTTAACCTGTTTACCTAAGTTCTCTTTTTCGATTTTTTCATAAACTTTTTTAATCGCATCGCGCGTTCTATTGATGTAAGGATCCATAGAAATCGTCGAATCAATAACAAATACTACCGCAGCGCTAAACCCAACAATTTCTTGAGGTTGGTTTTGACCTGTTTTGTTAGTTTGATTATTGTTTGTTGTGCTTGTAGTTGGTTGAGTGACCGGCTTATCATTTTTGCTGACAGATGCTACCTCTAACAAGCGCTCATAAAATCCTTGACTATCCATCACTTCTTCTCCCTGTAAAACAGGTAAGAGATAGAAGTTTTTTTGGAAATCTACAAATTCCTTTGGTTCTTCCGCTAACACTTTTTCACTACTTTTCTTTTGGGAAAGTTCAGCACGAATTGGCTCAACTGCTTTAGCTGGAGAATTGTCATTAATAATACTTTCAAGTGTTGCTTTATCCTTAAAGAACAATAAAGAACCCCGATCGGATGGGTTAGTAAAGACCATTGTCATTTGCATATTCCAAGGTACAGCACAATTAGCATCTAACCAACCGACAGTTTTACCAAAGCTATCTGGACCTACCTGCAATAAAGACTTATTACCTACGTTTTCCCGTTTATATACATAATAGCGGGAAAATGCAGGAATTTTTTGACCGCTCTTAGCATCACTTTTTGCTAATAACTCACAACTTGGTGTACTTAACACGCGTTGATAAAGTGTAGTTTTGCCCTCTTGCAGTAATGGTTTTATCTCCTCAGCAAAAACTGACGGAGACATGATTGCTGTTAAGCAACAAAGAGATAAAGTAGAAAGTCTTAACTGTTTCATTATTTTTTCAATGCCTCTAATTTTTCTTTAGCTGTCGCATTATTCGGATCATTACTTAATGCAGTTTCATACCAATAAATTGCTGTTTCCTTATCAGCTTGGAAACAAGAACTACCTTTTTCATATTCCTCCGCATAAGCTAGTGCAATCTCCACATTGCCACCTTGAGCCTGGTTGGCATAAAGTCGTTGAGCAATCGCACATTTATTTGCTTGTTTAGCCGAAGCAATAATTTCTAAAATTTGTTTTGGTTCTGGTTTAGTTTTCAGACAGCTCTGAATAAATGCCAATTCATCATTGGTATTTGTATCCACTGCACAGTCAGATTTTGCTACTGGCTCATCTTTCTTATTTAAGAAGAAATAAGCTCCAACTCCCCCCCCAATCAACAGGGCTAAAATTAAGGCAATTAAGCCGCCTTTACTTTTTTTCTTTTGCTCTACTGAAACTGGTACTTCAATATTCTCTACAGGCTCAGACTGTGTTTCATTTTGTGCTAAATCTTCAAATACTATAGCTGGTTCTGTTGATTGCTCATTTTCAGCTACAACAACGGGTTCTACCAAAGGCTCTTCAATAACTGGTTCTGGCTCAGCTTGCACATGACTTTGTACATAGTCTTCTCGACTGGAGTCACCACCAGCAAGAGAAGCTAAGATATTACCAACCATTCTGACTGGGCCACTATCAACAATCGTACCGTTCTGTACATCACGGACAGACATCATATAACGTACATTACCGATCTGTTGAACAAGGCTATCAATGAGCCATTTACCAATAACACCTTGCAATACATCATTTTCTAAGGTTAATCCCTCCACCTTATGCCATACTGGTTCTGGATTCCATGGAGTATCATTGCCATTAAAATAGCAGCCATCCTGATTTCGCTGTACTGCAATTTCAACTTCTGTACTACCACTCCATTTCGTCGCAGTGAATTTAGCGTATCCTGGACGATCTTCCTCTAATTGAATTCGTAACATTTTCTATTCCTTAGCATTGTGCAGAACGATATAAATCTAATACCGAACCTAACTTTGTATTGCTGACCTGATCAATTTCCCGTCCAGCGCTGTGTCCGGCATTTCCTTCAGCAAAGTGACCAAAGGCTACAAACCAGTCAAAAAGATAATTTTTAGTGTAATTATTAGTTTGGTCATCTAATTTAGGTAAACCGTTTACCTTTTCAACTTCCCTATTTTCAAATATTGCTCGCTCGTTCATCACACGACTAGCTGGACGTTGAGTCAGTGGTTGATTAACAAAATCTAACCATGCAATAAAATCCGCAATTTCAGTATTAATGGAAAATACTTGACGCTCAGCTAATTGATCACGTTTACTTCCTGCGTTTTCATTACGGAAAACGACCTTAGAAAGTTTATCCTGTAAATGAAGACGATTTGCACCAGTAATCAATTCACCAACTAAACCTTCAACGGCTTCTTTAGTAAAACCAAAGAATTGCATCAAATGCTGATCAGAAGAAATTGAACGCAAATGTTCAATCCAGGATTTAAATGCAGCCATAGCAAAACGAGATTCCACAATTTTTTCAGCCGGTTTCTCTTCTACAACAACAGGAGCCGGTTCAGCAAATAAATCAAATCCTTCTGAACTAAAACCAAAACCAGCATCAAAGGTATTTGCTGAATTTTCTTGTGCTTTAGTTTCTTCTTCACCTTTGTTTAGTAAGACCTCTTCATAATCAGAAAAATATAAAGAACGAATTGTCTCTTCAGGTAATTGAAGACAACGTAAAAACTCACCGACCAAAAGTCCTTTTTTACTTAATTCACCAACAATCATTTGTGCTAATTGACGTTTTTTATTGACTTCTTCAGCGCCTTCACTTTGATACCAAGAAGAAAAACGGTTTTCTACAATATGATGGATAGATTCATTAAGTTGCTCAGTTAAACGTTGAGCTTTCACTTCTGGCAAAGCAATCGTTTTCAAATAATCACTAATTCGTTGCATCCCACCATCATTCAATTTCATCATTGCATCCCAGGCTTCTTGCGGTTGAGCAATATGTTTTTGAATATCAGGGTCATTAGCAAAAGTACTACGTAAAAGATTAAGCTGCCCAGCCTCTTTTGGATTAATGGCTAATTCTTCAGTATTATCCATATCTAAAAAAGCCACTTTGAAACCCGGTTTACGTACTAAAAAAACATTATCAAACGGCTTGCCATTTGCCCATTCATTTAGCCAAGCATAGTTTCCAAAGCGCTCTAAAATCGTTTGTTTCAGCAATCCACCTTGTCCCCAAGACATTTTCAGCATATCTTCATCTTTGGCCAAATCACTACTGATACGCATATCAAACATAGTTATCGCCCAAAGAAGTCCTGGTTTACGTTTAGCACGATCAGTCGGATTATCTCCTTGCGTTTTATTAATCCAACGCTCCAATACAGGACCTACACTATTCACATCAGATTGCTTGGTTGATGGAGTACAAACAATCAAAATATTCATTTCTTGACTATCGGTATAACGCTCAAAAAGATAAGCTACTTTGCCCCTTAAAATGAGTTGAGATACAGGATTGCCTTCTTTTACTTCACTTAAAGAAGTGATAGCTAAACGACCTCGGTACCCAGGAAAATCTAATAAATCAACCGTTTCAACAGCCGGCACTTTAGTTGGGTTAATCAATGGGAAAACTAATTCTGCGGTAAGTGCGGTTAATTCAGCCAAAGAAATGGAAACAGGCTCACCAACATGGCCTTCTTCAATAAAAGGACGAACAGCAATTTGTTCATCTCGATTTGTACCTAAACGCTCAAGCATATCCACATTCATAATACTGTCAGCTTGAGAAAGACCACCACTACCATTATCTTTTACTACTGCGGTAAGCGGTGCATAAACACGTTCAGGATTACCTAATTGAGCCAGTGTTTTTGCAAATTGAATATAGATTTGAGTTAACTCTGGAATTTCTGCCCATAATATGGAGAATAATGTTGCTCTATCTTCAATGCTCAGTCTTGGTGCCATGGCTACCGCTCTAGCCCAATAATTAGCCTGTAATACAGATAAAGATTTTCCGAAGCTTTCCTGGGCGTAATCCTGCAAATCAACTACGTCATCTTCATTAACACCTTTTACAGGTTGAGCATTTAATTTAGCATTTAAAGGTTTAAGTATTTCATTAATGCGAGATTGTTCCAATTGATAAGTCACACGTTCTTTATCAAAATCGTTGAAATAAGCATTAACTAAAATTTTGGCAACTTCAATTTCATGAAATAAGCGAAGTTCTAAAGGATAGCCTGTAACAGCCGCTTTTGCTGAGCGAGTAAAACGAGTAACCAAACCCGTTGCTTCTTTTCCGCCACCAGGAGGATTGATATGTTTAATGAAATCCAACTGTTGGCCGTCAAAAATAGTTTCCAAATTGCCCTTTTGATCGGCTGCCAGTGCTGAAATTAAGAAAGATTTACCTGCCTGTGATAACCCAAAAAAACCAGCTGTAATTGGTTTAGAAGAAACGGCACCTAGGCGTTTTGCTGTATTACGTAAACGTCTTAGTTCAAGAATTAAACCATCAGCCTCATTATTTAAACGGGCAACATTTGGGCGAACATCATTTACCCAATCAATCGCTTGTTGTGATGCTTGGAATACCTTATCCCAAGATTCTGTTAATTGATTATCCGTCATTTTCTCTTCCACCTATCGTTTCACACAGCCAGTATCTAACCAATATAATTTTTGATCACCAAGTCCCGCGTCGGTCATTGTATTTAGATGAAGGGTAATATCCCTCTCTCGTACACAAGAGCGGCCATTTGATGCTGTCACATTTTTTATGTAGAAATTTTCTGCTCTTTCTTGGCTATTACGGCTATTTTTTATACCTAATGTTACTTGTAATACCACACCTTCATTATTCAACATCGCTTTCCATTCGCGGCTTTCTATAGAGAGCATATAAAGTGGAGAAGCAACCCAACGCTCTACATTTAATTGACGGAAACCTAAACGGGTATCACCGCGTACTTCAAAGGAAGTATCTGGGAAATCATAATCCTCATTGTCTAAATCAATATCGTGATAATAAACGTTGCTGTCTTTAATTACGTTATTGTTATCTAAATACCCAATGTATTTCACTGTAGAATAAGCAGTCATTGCCATTGAGCGTAAATAGAAGTTGGTTAAACGCATATCTTTACATAAGAAACAAAGCATCGCACCCACTGCGGCAGTCGTTTTTGGATCATCTATACGACCTTGTTTGTGGAATGGATACCAGTTTCCTGTGCGGTAATGATGTAATGGTAAAATCCGTCCGACTGGCAAAGGTAAACGAGAACGGAAGAAGGATTGTACACCCGGTAAACGAGATGGTCGGCCAGTTAGTAACAACACATCACATTGATAGCTGTTGACGACCTCACACAAGGCGTTGAAGGTTTTGCAGATATCAAAATAATCACCACGAATAAATAAACTGTGAATACGTTCTAAATTCACCTGAACCGGTAAATCTAAAATATTAAAATCCGAACGACCTAAGGCTCGGCGAATCGGTTCATTAATATAATCCAACACACTTTCTGTAGGCTGTTCTACGTCTTCTAATAATTCACCAAAAGTCTTCCCATTTAATGCATTGGTCTTTTGCATTGGATCATAACCTTCGTACTCTTTCAATACGCGCAAGCCAATTGGGCTGAATACTTGTAATGTCAATTGTTGGCGTAATAATGCATCTTGTACTTTTAAGGCCTGATCACCAATCAATTCAGAAAGAATAGGTTCAGGATCACGTAAACCTGCATTTTTCAAACCAACAGTTAAAGATTCCACTACTACATTACGAATCATGTCTAGCAAAATATCATCACCGGCCACTTTGAAACCATCGCGGAAACGTTGAGTCGGGATAATATAGGCATTACTACCTGAACCACCGTTTTCTCCATAATCCAGCGAGTAATCGTTGATTACCAAGTCTGTTGTACCACCACCGATATCAATAGTTGCGATAGTAATACGATCCTTTTCTTTTTTATCTGGACGTTGCAATGCAGCAATAAATTCTTCTGGTCGACCGCCATAGTTATTTTGAGTTTCATTAAATAGATAAACAACTTGTCCACAGGTTGCTTCATCCCATTGAATAATCACCTCAGGTAAAATCGGCCAATATTTTTCTCTTGCACTTTGTGAATTGAAGTCAAAATCATCATCAGATTTATCCCAGCCAAGAGATTTCCAAACCAAGCCGATAGCCTGATAAATAGATTGACGGAAAATTTCTCGTTCAGGTTTAGGCATTGCCGGTGGTACAGTCAAAATAATCGAACGTAAAAAACGTGGTGCTTTAGAATGTTCCAATTTAGCTCGTTGAGCAGGACTGTTAATCTGCATTAATGCTTGCATCAACACTTCTGATAACATAAACGTCATCAATGAACGACGAGAATATTTAGGTTGGAATACAGGCATTTTGCGTTCAAATTCTTCATCAATATCATCCCGCAAAATATGTAATGCTTCACCATACTCATTGATTAATCCAGAAAGTGGATCTGCTGTTGCATAAGGCTCGTAATCTGTTTTTACATAGGATGAGTTAAAACGCCAGCCTTGTTCGTAACGAGCATCATCCCATAAATAACGTTTTGGACTAGATAAACCTGTAGAACCTTCATTTCCCTCTCGACGGCTTGCTAAACGAGCGGCCTCCTTCCCTACACGCGCAATTGTTGCCCATTGGAAAGCATCACGACGCCCACTTTGTACAGAAAAATGATCTTTGCCAAAAAACGCTTGGGCAAATTCAACACGGCTTTCAAATGGCTCAGAATATACTCGTTCTGGGCGCGTCAAATCACGTAATTCCAATTCATAGCGTTTTTTCAAGCCATCTTTTTCCTGCACGTGATCTTCAATTAAAATTCCACACGTGCGGGAGTTTCCCACATCCAATACCATATCAACTGGAATTGCACGATTAATTTCATCAGAACGATTGGAAATCATTTTAATCCGTGGAATATCAATTTCTTCACCTAGAATAGCCAAAATATTCAAGTAATGACCTTGATGAAATTTAGCAGCAATGTCCATTTTCAAATCATCTGGATGAATTTTTAAACGATCATTTTCTGGTGCTAATTCAGTGAAGAGTTCCAATAACCATTCATTTATCCATTTATAGTCCAAAAACCACGACATTTGATGAGATTGATAAGCGAGCCCAAAAACCGCGCCAGAACGCACATCTTCTTCAGTTGGCGCAAGGTAAGCAACATCAGCACGATTAGGAAAAATTTTAGTATCAAAAGCTAAAGTAACTCGATAGGTATTGCCTTCTACATCTGGTTCAGCTAGTTTAACAATTCGTGCACGTGCCCAGTTATAAGGGCCTTCATCAAAGCCATCTGTGGAAGCTACTGTACGCAAAACAGGAATAGGTAACCAAACACCATCTAATAATTTAAACGACTGCTCCACACTGATTTCGTGTTCCACTTTAACCATTCGGCTCAAATCACTGCTATCGCAATAACCTTCACCGCTACGATGTTCAACTAATCGACGAATTGGATGGTTCTCACCGCCAGAGGCGAAGTTTCCCATACTTTTGCTACGCCATTCTTTGTCTTTCCAATCAATTTTTAAACCGAAGTCTAAAAATTGCACCCCACTATTCATAATTAGTGAGATTTCTTTTCCGTAATGATGTAAATCCGGTAACATTTTTATTCTCGCTTCTATTCTTTGTTTATTGGTTCACTAATTCGATTTCATTGTCATTGGGAAACTCTGTCCTGAGCCATATCCACCTTGACAATCTGCAATACTCTTCGCGCCAGGTTTACAAATTACTTCAGGTAACTGATAGCTTGATCCATCGCTACATTTTGCTACACCTTTATTAGTAATATTCAAACCACTGCCTTGCATTTTTGCAGAAACATCTCCTGTACATTGTACGCCGTCACCGCGTTGTACTTGTACTTGACCTACGCCACCTGAGAATGCATATTTTAAGCGTAGAGGTTTACCAGTAGTCTTATCCTGAATCCCCGCCCCAGCATTCCACTGGCCATTTAGGAAATCTACATTACCATTTTGTGTACTGGTTGTTGGAATTTGTAATTGTTTAGCATCAGAAGTGGTTTGATTCTTTTTATCATCTTCTTTATTTTGTCCAACCTGAGTATCTGATTTATTTTCGGCTAACGGATCTACTGGTGGTTGCTGTGTTTTTTCATCTACTTTATTTTGATCCTCTTTAGTATCCGATTTACCCTCTGCTAGAGGGTCTACTGGTGGTTGTTGTTTATTTTCATCTTTATTTTGCTCTGCTTTAGCATCATCTGCTTGATCATTTTTTGATTCATCAGCTTTGGTAGCATCTGTTTCTGTTAATGGTGTATTAAGACCTTCACCTTGCATATTTCCTTCTCCAATAACTGGAGCATCGCCTAGTTGATTTAAAACTGAAGGATCTGTCACAGCCACACCCTTTCCATCAACCCAGCGCCCATTCAGATATCTGTAAAGAGCATCTTTCAATTTACGTAATTCTTTTTCTTTCGGTTTTTTGAGGTTTTTTGTTTGAGGTTCAGAAACTGTGACAGGGTCATTTGTCACTATTGCTTCCTCTTTTGGCCACCATAAATCCTTAAACCACCAAGCCAATAATAAAAGTAATCCAAGTAATAACGGCAATACCCACCAAAACACACGACAAGGATGTTTTTTCACAACGACAGGTTCAACTGGCGTTATAGGTAAAGCTGGCTCAATTGGTTTTGGTGCAGCCGCTTGTAAAGAAAGGAATGGATTACCGTGCGCAGCTGCATGTTTTTCTAGAAATCCCCAGAAAGTGATCACGGGACGATCATTGACTAAATAAACATGTTCAGGATTAGGAAAGCGCAAGGCTTTGAGATTTTCAGGATCGGTAATATCATCAGGATTGCCACCACAGAGTAAACGGGCAAATAGCAGTTGATCGCCTTTGGAAGTGGGAGATTGAATGAGTTCTTTACCTAACTCCAGTGCAGTTCGTTCAAAAATTTTCAATTCTGCACGAGCATTTTCACGCTCTTCCTCCGTAGCCGAGGTCCAAGGAATAATCATATATTGCCCATCTGCACGAGTGGAATCAAACGGTACATACCAATCGATTTTATCCCCCTGTTCATTGCGCTGTGGGATCGCTAAATATTCAGCAAAGGAACGACCTCGCTTAAACTTAAGTGCATCTCGCAACTGGGATGCTACCGTATAAACTGCCATGCCATCTTGGCCTAATGGCGTATAGTTTTTGATTTCACCACTTCTCAACAATGCACTTAACATAAAAAAACTCCGCGGACTAAAACTTATTAAAATAGCTACCATTCTATAAAAGTTGAGATGAAAAATGAAGACATATTTATATGTTTTGTAAAGAAATATAACTTTTAAATCATTAAATTTTATATGGGATAAATAAATTTCTTAATACTATTAAGTGTTGCTTCATAGAAACACTTTTAAATACTGTAAAATAATTTAATTACTCCCCTATTTTACAAGGGCGCTTTCTTAAAAGTGTGTTATTTTTTTACTCAAATTTCGCTATATACAAAAAAATATAATCGCTATATACTTATAAAAACAACGAATTTTGAGTGTATGAAAAAATCCTCCCTTACCTTTCCTCTTTTACTTTGCTTGCTTATTGGGCTCATTTTATGTTCGCTCTCTTGGGGGCGTTTTGCGATTCCAATTGAGAATGTTATACAAAGTCTTATTGGCAATAACGCCAATGATGTGCAAAACAACATTATTTTTAATCTTCGTTTGCCCCGAGTGATTGCTGCCATACTTGTCGGTGCCTCATTGGCTATTGCGGGTGTTGTGTATCAAGGTATTTTCCGCAATCCATTGGTTTCACCTGATATTTTAGGCGTGTCTAATGGTGCCTGTGTTGGTGCCGCATTAGCGATTTTAATCGGTTCGGGGATGCTGGGCATTCAAGGATTTGCCTTTGTCGGTGGGTTAATTGCCGTCTTGCTTACCATGAATTTACCGCGTTTAATTCAACGCGATTCCACCATTGTATTAGTCCTTTCCGGCATTATTGTTTCGGGATTTATGATGGCAACATTAGGCCTATTGAAATACCTCGCCGATCCTGAAACTCAGCTGGCTGACATTGTGTATTGGCAATTAGGGAGCCTAACCAAATCCAACTACGACAACTTACTCGTCCTTTCTCCTATTATTTTGCTTACTACCCTTGGTTTATTTTTAATGCGTTGGCGTATCAATGTGCTTTCATTGGGCGATCGCGAGGCGAAATTAATTGGGGCAAATATTCGATTAGAGCGTGGATTCATGGTGATTTGTGCCACATTGCTGACGGCATCATCGGTTTGTTTAAGCGGGACAATTGGTTGGCTTGGTTTAGTGATTCCGCATTTAGCACGGCTTTTCATTGGTGATAACAATGTTAAAAGTTTGCCTCTTGCTGGACTTATCGGTGCGATTTTCTTGCTCGTTATCGACACGCTCGCTCGCAATTTATACATTCAAGAAATTCCACTCGGTATTCTCACTGGCTTTATCGGTGCGCCATTCTTTGCTTGGGTGCTGATTAAACAAAAGGTGGTGGACTAATGCTGAAAATTGACAATCTGTATTACTGGCACAACGTTGAACATTCGTTACTCAATGGCATTGATTTAACCTTACAAAAAGGCGAATTGCTGACTATTCTTGGTGCAAACGGTCGTGGTAAATCAACGTTATTAAACTGCATTGCGGGGCTTTTGAAACCAAAGAGCGGTCAGATTTTGCTGGATAATTGCAAATTAAGCGAAATGAGCAGCAAGCAAATTGCGCAAAAAATTGCTTATGTCTCGCAACACAGCCCACAAACCTATCAATATCGTGTGCGTGATTATGTGGTACTCGGACGCGCGGCGCATTTAGGTGTTTTTGATAAGCCAAGTGAAGCTGATTTTGCATTAGTTGATGAGGCTTTAAATAAACTTGGCATCAATCATTTTGCAGACCGAATTTATATGCAAATGAGTGGCGGCGAAAAGCAACTGGTCAATCTTGCGCGTATTTTGGTGCAACAACCGCAACTGATTTTATTTGATGAACCTACTTCGGCATTAGATTACGGTAATGTATTTAAAACCTTAAGCTTGATAAAAGAGCTCTCACTACAAGGTTTTACCATTGTGATGACGACACATAATCCCGATCATCCGATGTTATTGCATAGCGCACTACCCAACAGCCGCGTGAGCATCTTAAACGAACACGGCAAATTACAAACAGGTTCGGCACCAGAAATCATTACCGAAGCCAACTTAAAAGCGCTTTATCAAACAAATTTGCGCCTGGTCGATGTGCCTGCTCTGCAACGACAAATCTGTGCGATTACCCATTTATAACCCCACTAGAAGGAAATTCATATGTTGAAACACTCTCTCAAAAAAGGCTTGATTGCGCTTTCCCTTGCAGCTTGCTTTGCCCTGCCGTTGCAAGCAAAAATCGTAACTGATGTTGAAGGTAATAAAATTGAATTACCGGATAACGTACAACGTGTAGCCGATCTTTGGCATGCCAATAACCAAATCGTCTTGCTATTAGGCGGTGCCAATAAACTGGTTGGCACGACTACATCTATCGCGGCCAATCCTTGGTATAGCGAAGTGTATCCAAATATCAAAAACGTACCGGTATTAACCAATGGCGAAACCATTCAAACAGAAGAACTGTTAAGTCATAAGCCCGATGCAGTGTTGCTCTCGAAAAAATCCATGTTAACTGAAGTGGAAAAAGCGGGATTAAAAGGCGTGCGTGTAAGTTTCCAAGATTTTGATGGTTTGAAGAAAACCGTACGGATTACCGCTGAAGTTTTAGGTGATAAAGCACCTGAAATTGCAGAAAGCTATATCAAAGAATTAGAAGACAATATTCAATTTGTGGAAAATCGTCTTAAAGGTCTCAAAGATGAAGCGCGCCCTACGGTGTTACATATCACTAAAGGCTCTGACTTATTGATGATTGACGGCGGAAAATCCATGATCGGCGAATGGATTAAATTAGCCGGTGGTAAAAGCGTGTTACCAGATGAAGCCAATATGATCACGGTTACCATGGAAGCTATTTTACAAGCTAATCCGGATGTGATCATCATTGGTAGCAGCGGCAATAAAGCGCAAGCAGCGATAGATAAAATCAAAGGCGATCCGGCATGGCAATCAATAAGTGCGGTCAAAAATAATCGTATTTATGCCAATCCAACCGGCACGTTCCCATGGGATCGCTACAGTGCAGAAGAAGCCTTACAAATTCTTTGGGCAGCTCAGCTCTTCCATCCTGAACACTTTAAAGATTTAAACATGGTAGAAAAAACGCAAGCCTTCTATAAAAAATATTACGGTTACGCGTTAAGCAAAGAAAATGCCGAGCAAATCTTAAAAGGTTTATCACCTATTAAGTAGTATTTTCAACTTATATATTTACCTATATAATACCTACTCTTTTTAACTCAAACATAAGGAAATACTTGATGAAAATTAGTGCAAGAAACCAACTTAAAGGTACTGTAAAATCAATCGAAACTGGTTCTGTGAACGCAATCGTACACATTGATATCGGTAACGGCAACATAATTTCTTCTACCATCTCTATCGATGCAGTAAAAGAATTAGGTTTAGCAGTTGGTAAAGAAGCATATGCGATTATCAAAGCAACTTCTGTAATGGTTGGTGTTGAATAATCTCAACTAAACTGTTCAGAATTCTCTATAACCGCGCTTTAAAGTGCGGTTATTTTTTTGTCTTTTTTCCCTACCCTCCACTTTCATTCGTTAAAATAATACAGATTTATTAATAAAATTCATTCAAAACCTGAAAATTATGAAGTTGTGTAATTTTATTTTCTATTGCATTCTATAACCGAACAGACGTTTAGACGTCTAAACCAAACAAAACAATAGAAGGATTAATTATGACAACATTTCATTTAGCAGGATTTCCGCGCGTAGGCGCAAAGCGTGAACTTAAATTTGCTCAAGAGCGTTACTGGCGTGGCGAAATTGCAGAAGCAGATTTATTAGATATTGCAAAAAGATTACGTGAACTTAACTGGCAACACCAAGCCAAGGCAAATGCTGATTTTGTCGCGGTGGCTGATTTCACACTTTACGATCACATTTTAGATTTACAAGTGGCAACAGGTGCGATTCCTGCTCGTTTTGGTTTCGATAGCCAAAATTTAACACTTGATCAATATTTCCAATTAGCGCGTGGTAATAAAACCCAATTTGCGATTGAAATGACAAAATGGTTCGATACCAACTACCACTATCTTGTACCCGAATTCCATAAAGAGACGCAATTTAAAGCAAACCCAGCACATTATGTGACACAAATCCGTGAAGCTAAAGCGCTTGGGTATCAAGTTAAACCAACAATCGTTGGACCACTCACTTTCCTTTGGTTAGGTAAAGAAAAAGGTACCGCATTTAATCGCTTTGATTTATTAGCACAACTCGTGCCGGTTTATGTTGAAATCTTAAATACGTTAGCTGCGGAAGGTGTGGAATACATTCAAATTGATGAACCTGCTCTCACCTTAGATTTACCGGCAGAATGGATTGTTGCTTATAAAGCGGTTTACGCCACTTTTGCTGAACAAGTGAAAGCGAAATTATTGCTTGCGACTTATTTCGGTTCTGTGGCAGAACATGCTGATTTGTTAAAAGCCTTACCTGTAGCAGGTTTACACATCGATTTAGTGCGTGCACCAGAACAACTTGCTGCCTTTGCGGATTACGACAAAATATTATCTGTAGGTATCATTGATGGCCGTAATATTTGGCGGGCAAACTTAAATCAAGTGTTAGATGTGGTTGAGCCATTAAAAGTGAAATTAGGTGAGCGTTTATGGATTGCACCAAGTTGCTCTCTCCTCCATACACCTTATGATTTAGAAGTTGAAACGCAACTCCAAGCAAATAAGCCTGAGCTTTATCAATGGTTGGCTTTCACGTTACAAAAAATTCAAGAATTACGCATTATTAAGACCGCACTAGAACAAGGCCGTGAAGCTGTTAAAGCCGAATTAGAGGCTTCTCAAGTAGCTGCGGATGCACGTAAAAACTCGCGTGAAATTCACCGCACTTGTGTGGCAGAACGTTTAGCAAATCTACCGAAAAATGCAGACCAACGTAAATCGCCATTTGCGGAACGTATTAAATTACAAAATGCGTGGTTAAATTTACCACTTCTACCAACGACGAATATTGGTTCTTTCCCACAAACGACAGCCATTCGTCATGCTCGTGCTGCCTTCAAAAAAGGCGAACTCAGCTTAGCTGATTACGAAACTGCAATGAAAAAAGAAATTGAATTTGTTGTACGTGAGCAAGAAAAATTAGACTTAGATGTATTGGTACATGGCGAAGCAGAACGTAACGACATGGTGGAATATTTCGGCGAACTACTCGATGGTTTTGCCTTCACCAAATTTGGTTGGGTACAAAGTTATGGTTCTCGTTGCGTAAAACCGCCTGTGATTTACGGTGATGTTACTCGTCCAGAACCAATGACGGTACGTTGGTCACAATATGCCCAAAGCCTTACCAATAAAGTGATGAAAGGCATGCTGACAGGTCCAGTCACGATCTTACAATGGTCTTTCGTGCGTAACGATATTTCTCGTGAAACAGTCTGCAAACAAATTGCGGTAGCGCTTTCTGATGAAGTATTAGATTTAGAAAAGGCAGGCATCAAAGTCATTCAAATTGATGAGCCCGCTATTCGTGAAGGTTTGCCGTTAAAACGTGCAGATTGGTATGCTTATTTGAAATGGGCAGGCGAAGCCTTCCGTTTAAGTTCAATGGGTTGCCAAGATGATACCCAAATTCATACGCACATGTGTTATTCCGAATTTAACGACATTCTACCCGCTATTGCAGCCTTAGATGCCGATGTCATTACTATCGAAACCTCGCGCTCTGACATGGAATTACTCACCGCATTTGGTGATTTCAAATACCCAAATGATATTGGTCCTGGCGTATATGACATTCATAGTCCACGCGTACCTGCAGCAGAAGAAATTGAACATCTTCTTCGCAAAGCATTACAAGTGGTGCCGAAAGAACGTTTATGGGTAAACCCAGACTGTGGATTAAAAACGCGCGGTTGGCCTGAAACAATTGCCGCGTTAAAAGTGATGGTTGATGTCACGAAAAAATTACGTGCTGAATTAGCATAAAATTAGTAAAAAGAAAGGCGAACATGAGAGATTATCTCTGTTCGCCTTTTCTTTTAGTTCAAAAACTAATTCATTTTTGACCGCACTTTACAAGCTAATATATTCCATTTTCACCTTGCAGAGGCTCTTCAATAACTGCTCTGCCATCTTGCGGTGACTTAAACGCAAAGGCTTCTCTGCAAATACCACTCGCTCAATTTTCGATACATCCAATTGATTTAAATAAGCAAAATTAATCGCTGTTTGCATAGCAGGTAGGCTTGGGTTGAATGCCGCATTTTCTGCATATCGACCACAAATCATTTCCCCATTTTTAAATAAAATGCCTACACCATGAGGGCTGTTAGAATAAGGTGAATGTGCTCGGTTTGCACCTAAAATTGCTTTATTTGCCACTTCATCTTCTGTCGTCAATGTAAAACCTTGTTCTTCTTTGTTTAATAGAAGCAAATCAACGCCTAAATCTTTCGGGCCAAAGCTATCAGGTAAATATTGAGGAAGTAGATTATTTTGACTGTGTGGCAAATGGATCTTTAAATCTGCCGCTTGATAAAGCTCATTCATAAATTGACGGCAGTGACCACAAGGCGTGTAATTCACTACTATATCGGTGATTCTAGGTTCATTGCGTAACCATGCATGGCTAATCGCACTTTGTTCAGCATGGATGGTTTGAGCCATGCTACTACCCTGAAACTCTTGATTCGCACCAAAGTAAAAATCACCACTTTCACCAATCGCAATCGCTCCAACATGAAATTCTGAAATGGGTGTATGGCTATAACAAGCCGCTACGGGCAAAAGTGCCAAACCTAATTGAACAGGTGTAAGCTTAAATTCATCACAAATTGACCGCACTTTTTCAGCAGATAAAAAACCTTTCCATTCTTGTTCTTCTAATGCAGAAAGAATTGCATTTGAAAGTGGCGAATCGGCTAATGCTTGTTGAATTTTTTGTTGCATATTAAATCTCCTTATTTTTATATGCTCATTCTACGATATTTGAGAAAAAACCTAAACTCTAAAAGACTTTCGGAATATTTTTCTAAGAATTTATCAACACTTTAAAACAAAAAAATGATCAAAAAAATAACCGCACTTTAAAAGTGCGGTTATAAATTAAGATGTTTTATTCACTCATTTTATAACAATGACGGGGCAACACCAAGTAATTTTCGGGTGTAATCCACGGTTGGGTGATTGAAAATATCTTCAGTGCTACCCGTTTCCAAGATTTGACCGCCGTACATCACGACAATACGGTCAGATACTTGACGTACTGTTTGGATATCGTGAGAGATAAACACCATGGCAAGATTGAGTTCTTTTTTCAAATCCGCCAATAAGTTTAACACCTGAGCACGAACGGATACGTCTAACGCAGAAGTCGGCTCATCCGCAACAATCAGTTTTGGATTCAGCGCTAGAGCACGAGCAATCGCCACACGTTGTTTTTGACCACCGGATAAACGGGTTGGCTCAACTTGTGCTGCAGAACGAGGTAAACCGACGCGAGAAAGCAAGTCATACACACGTTTTTCCCGTTCGTGTGGTTGTAACACATTGTGAATATCCATTGGGTCACGCAAAATATCCAACACTTTCATACGAGGATTCAGTGCGGTTGCCGGGTCTTGGAAAATGACCGACACTTGGCGACCGAATTGTTTTCTCGCTTCTGAGCTGCCATATTGCATTTGTAAACCGTTAAATTTCACTAAACCAGATGTCGGTTTAAGCAGTCCAATGATCACATTGGCTAAGGTAGATTTTCCGCAACCAGACTCCCCAACTAAACCAATGGTTTCCCCCGCTTTAATGCCAAGACTCACATTGTTTACGGCTGTGAATTTTTTACGTCCAAATAATGAACCGTCGCGAGAAGGAAATTGCACCACGATATTTTCTAAATCGATGATGTTTTGTTCTTTAATGACTTTAATACTACTGCTCATATTATGCTCCTTTCGCTTCCGTTACAGGCTTAGCTAAATGAGAAGCCCATAAGTGAGACGGCTCGCCTTCCACGGCGGTTAATATCAATTTTTGATCCGGATTTGCATCTGGTCGTAATGAACGACTTGCAAAACGGTCACCTACAGCAAAATCGTAAGGTGATGGTACGCTGCCCGGAATTTGATATAAACGTTTCGCACGGACTTCAGTTGAAAGTACAGAGCCCAATAAGCCACGGGTATATTCGTGTGTTGGATTAGCAAGCAATAAGGATGTTGGTGCCATTTCAACTACTTGTCCCGCATACATTACGGTAATGTGGTGAGCTAATTGTGCAACTAAGGCTAAATCGTGGCTGACAAACACCATCGCAAAACCCAGTTTTTCACGTAATTCATTCAATAATTTCACTACTTCAGCTTGAACGGTTACGTCTAATGCGGTTGTTGGTTCATCGGCAATTAATAATTTCGGCTCACGAGTTAATGCCATTGCAATCACCACACGTTGACGTTGACCACCAGAAAGTTCGTGTGGATAACGGTTCAATACTTTTTCAGGATCAAGGTGTACCCATTCCAACAATTTTTCTGCGGTATGATGGCTACCACGTTTAATGAGCTGTGCCATTTGATCTTTAATACGCATTGATGGGTTTAATGCACTTAAAGAGTCTTGGTAAATCATCGCAATTTCAGAACCACGCAATTCACTTAGATTGTTAGCGTTAAGTAAACTGTGTTGTTTGCCACTGCGGTCGGTGAAAAGCACTTCCCCAGTGATTTTTGCTGTTTTTGGTAACAAGCCCATGATAGAGAATGCTGTAATGGATTTACCACAACCAGACTCACCTACTAACCCCATAGTTTCCCCTTCATTTACGGTGAAACTGATGTTATCAACCAATGGAATTTCGCCATAACGATTTGGGAAGCGAATAGATAAGTTTTTCACTTGTAAAATCGGTTTTGCATTTGGATTTAACTGCATACGATTCGTACGGGTGATTTCTTTTTCATGTAATTTGAGTAAGTAACGTTTTAATGCAAGCCCTTCAGCAAGTGCTTCTTGTACGTCGGTAGAGAGACGCTCATCAGATTTACCTTCTGGTTTTTTACTACCTTTTAAGCGCGGGTTAACCAATGCATCGGTAAGCCCTTCCGCCAAGATATTTAAGGCTAATACGGTTAGAAGAATCATCACACCCGCAAAGGTTGTCGCCCACCATGCACCGTTTAATACAATGTTACGACCTTCAGAAAGAATGTTACCCCATGAAGGATGTGGTGGTTGTACACCTGCGCCTAAAAAAGAAAGCGAGGCTTCAAACACAATAGCATCTGCCACCATTACCGTTGCGAAGACTAAAACCGGTGCCGCGGTATTACGTACAACGTGTTTGAGAAGAATATAAGTACGGCTACCTCCAATAACGCGTTCAGCACGCACGTAGTCTTCATCCCATTGTGATACCACATTTGCACGCACCACACGAGCAAGTTGCGGGGTATAAACCACAGCAATGGTGATAATAATAACCGGCACTGAGTTACCAAAGGTTGCTAATAACACTGCCGCTAATGCGATACCTGGGAAGGCCATTAAAATATCCATTAAGCGCATGATAATTTCATTGCCCCATTTCTCGGATGTGGCTGCAGTTGCACCTAAAACACTACCGAAAATAATAGCGCAAGCTACCGCACCTAAACCGATAAATAAGGACGTTTGGGCACCGTAAACAATACGAGAGAAAATATCACGACCAAGTCGATCAGTCCCAAACCAATATTCTGCACTTGGAGCACGCATACGTGCGATCACTTCTAATGGATCATGTGTTGCTACCCAAGGGGCAAATACCGCCACTAAAGCAACGAAAACTAAGAATAATAATGAAATTTTTGATGCGGTGGAAAGTGCTCGGAATCTCGCACCGCTTGCAGCTAATCTATCTGCTAAACCTTGACGAAACATTATAGACTCCGAATTTTAGGGTTAATCAGCACATAGAGAATATCAACGATAATATTCACTAAAACGAAGGTAAAGGCGATTGTCAGAACCACACCTTGCACTAAGTGTAAGTCATGGTTGACGATGCCGTTAAAAATCAATTTACCCATGCCTGGTAAGTCAAAGATTTGTTCGATAACTACCGCACCACCAAGTAAGTAACCTACACGTAAACCTAATACTGTTACAGGCGTGATTAATGCATTGCGTAATACGTTGTGACGAATAACAGTTGCATAAGGCACACCGTTACCAATCGCCGTTCTCACATAGTCTTTATCCATTTCTTCTACCATGGTTGTACGCACCACACGAATTAATGACGCACACACCGGCACAGCAAGTGCAAGAGATGGCAAAATCATAGAATTGATATACCCCATCGGGCTTTCGCTGAATGGCACAAAACCACCAGAAGGTAACCAATCTAATTCCAAAGAGAACCATTGAATAAGTAAGATACCTAACCAGAATGATGGTGTCGCAACCGCTGCAACAGAGATTAAACGAATCACTTGGTCTACCCAGCTATCACGATAAAGCGCGGCAAGTACACCTAATGAGAAAGAGACTACTGCCGCAAACACTACACCAATTAAGGTAAGTTGTAACGTGATTGGGAAAGACTTCGCTAGCATGCTACTGATTGGTAGTTCTGGAGGCATAGTCACACCAAAATCCAATACAAGTAAATTACCTAAGAATCGAAAATATTGAACAAAGAGTGGATCATTTAAGCCATGTGATTCGCGGTAAAGTTGTTTTGCCGCTTCACTAGCGCTTTCGCCCAATGCCACCGTGGCAGGATCACCTGGTGTGAATTGAAGCACCACAAAAACGAGTGCTGTTACACCAAGAATCATGACTGGCAAGGCCATCAATCGGCGTAACAATAATCGAAGTATCATTTCCATCTGACTTCTCCTATTCTAGCTTGAGAAATTCGTTAGCTTCAAAAATGAAGCAAAACAATCAAATTCAAAAACAAAATGAATTACAATAATCATAGTGTTCAGCCCAAGCCCTGTCAATCCAAGTACATAGAGCAAAATTCAAATCTGTGATCGGCTTCACAAAGATTTTTTTGAAATGAAATTAAGAGAAAAAATGATTAAAAAATAGAGAGAAAAATGACCGCACTTTGGTGTTAAAAAGAAAGAAAAAAGGCTGTTGATTGCTCAACAGCCAAAACATTAAATTAAAAAGTGCTTTTATTTACGGCCCACACCGAGGAAAGATAAACCGGTTGTTGCCAATGGTTGATAGCCTTCAAGGCTGCTATCATCCCATGCAGAAGGAAGTTTACGATGAACAATCGGATAAAGTGGTACTTCAGCCGCAATGATATTAATTGCTTCTTCCCATGATTTTTTCGCTTCAGCGTGATCTTTTGCTCTCACAGCTGCATTGAGTAATTCAGTCACTTTCGCAAACTCAGGGGTGTTACTCCAGCGGAAACGACGTTTCGGCCATACATCACCACGATACCACCAGCTTAAAAGCAAGTCTAAGTCATTACCGAATACTGATGGATCACCTGGAGCGATTGCCACTTCATATACACCAGGATCCACGTTATTGCTGTATAACGCACCTGATTGTAAGTGTTGTAAAGTTACTTTCACACCTGGAATCTTGTTCCAAGACTCTAAAATTAACGGTGCAGATTCTTTCACCCAGTCATGGTCGGTTGCAAGCAATTCAAATTTAAGCTCAGTTACACCTGCTTCTTTTAATAATGCCGCTGCTTTTTCCGGATCATAAGGATATTGAGTTGATGCCTTAATATAATCTGGGTGAGTAGTTTGTAAGTATGATGTTGCAGCTTCTGCATTACCATCAAATACAATATCAACAAGTTTGTCAGTGTTTAAACCATAGTGTAACGCTTGACGTACTTTTGGATTGTTAAACGGAGCTTTCTCACAGTTAAACATTAAGAATAACAAGCCGAAAGATTGAACGGATTGCACTTGTTGTTTTTTGTTTTTCAAGCGACTAATGTCTAAATAAGGCACACTTTCCATTGCTTGAGTACGTTTAGACTCTTGTGCAGTTACACGAGCTGCGGCATCAGAAAGTAATAACCAAGACATTTTTTCAACTTGCGCTGGATATTTACCATTGTAAGGTTCATACGCTTCAAAGACGATTTTGTCATCTTTCACCGCTGAAACAAATTTGAATGGACCAGAACCAACTGGGTGTGCATCAAATGCAGATTGTCCTACTTTGTCGATCACGTGTTTCGGTACAATTTTCACGCAAGTTAAACGGTTAGCAAATAAAGCAAATGGATATTTCAATTTAAATTCCACCACTTTATCATCCACAGCTTTCACACTTTCAACGAAATCAATAAACATCACAAATAATGATTTATTGGCTGGATCCATAATACGATTGAAAGAATATACAACGTCTTCAGTGGTGACCGGTGCACCATCATGGAAGGTTGCGCCTTCACGTAAAGTAATGCGCCATGTTGTTTCATCAACTTGTTCTGGCTCTTTTCCTGCTAAAGCAAGATAAGGTTCACGAGTTGCAGGATGCAAATCCACCAAACCTTCAAAAATGTGCAAGTTTGCTGCATAAGGTGATGCACCACTTGATGTCATTGGGTCAAAACCGGTAGAAAGCGGATAAGCAATCCCCGCTTCAATGGTTTTACCTTTAATTTCTGCAGCAAAGGCTTTTGGTGCAAATGTGCCTAACGTACCACTAAATGCAAGACCTGCCCCCACGCCAGCCATAAGTTTCATAAAATGACGACGAGATTCATTAGTTTCAAAGGAAAAATGCTTTGTCATACTAAACTCCTGATGAGTAATAAAATCATATTTTTGGTTTTTAAACCTAGCCAAACATTTCATTCGAAAATGAAGTAAAGCAATCAAATCTTAGAATAAAATGATTTGCATCAATCATAATCATCTTCGCTTCATTCTGTCAAAGGGGAAATATTGAATGTGTGATCTACTTCACAGAGTTTTTTTCGCAACTCAAAATAAAAGTTTTTAACTATGTATAATTTATTATGAATAGATTTTAACTATTGAATCACTAGATAATATGAAATAGCTATAATAAAAAATGATGCTTATAATGACCGCACTTCCCAAGCAAGGGAACAACATTTTAATCAACAATAAAGAGGAAAATACTATGTCAAAAACATCAATCGGTTTAGATAAAAAAGCATCTGAAAAATTAGCAGCAAAATTAAATGAATTATTAGCAACCTATCAAGTATTCTATACCAACGTGCGCGGTTACCACTGGAACATTAAAGGGGTAAACTTCTTTGAATTACACGCAAAATTTGAAGAAATCTACACTGATTTAGTAGTAAAAGTAGATGAAGTGGCAGAACGTATCTTAACTTTAGGTTACACACCACATAACGGTTATTCACAATACTTCCAACACTCACGTATTAAAGAAGAGTTAGGGGTAAGTGATGCGCAATCTTGCTTAAAAGGCACATTAGAAGGATTAAAAGTATTACTTGAACAACAACGTGAAATCCTTGAATTAGCGGGTGAGTCTGATGATGAAGGTACCGCTTCTCAAATGAGCGATTACATCAAAGAACAAGAAAAACTTGTTTGGATGTTCCAGGCTGCTTGTCAAACTTGCCATGCTTAATTTGGCATTCATATAAAATAAAAACCTGCTGAAAAGCAGGTTTTTATTTTGTTTTTTAATATGTATATCTATAGCTTTTACTGATTCTCTTTCTGCATTTTTTCAAACATCTCTAAACTTTTTTCTTGTAGCTTATCTAATTCTTTAAGCATTTCTTCCGTATAGCCAGCCTTTTTAATCCAATACTCTGCTTCTTTAGCATCCATATTGCCTTGCCCACTCAATGCCATAGAGGCTAACTCATCAATCGCCTCTTGGTTCTCTAATTCTGCGGCCTTTTTAAGGAAGAATAGCGCTTTATCATCATCTTGCTCAACACTGATACCTTCATCATAGAGATAGCTTAACGCAAGTGCAGCATCCGAATGATTAAGTTCAGCTGCACGCTGATAATATTTAATAGACTTAGCTAAATCATTCCCTTCTGAATAATACACGCCTAATTGATAAAGCGCTTCTGGTTCATCATTGCTCGCCGCCCTTTCTAACCAAAATAATGCTTCTTTGTTATTCTCAGAATAAAGATCAAAAAAATTCATTGCGAGTAAATACTGTGCATAGCCATATTCTTTTTCTGCGGCTTTTAATAATAAAGGTTTCGCTTTTTTCAATTTATCTTCTTGAATATAAAGATCGGCAAGATTCGTCATCCCTAGCGCATTATTTTGTTTTGCTGCCATTTCATAGTATTTCATCGCCTCTTTGATATTCAAAGGAGTGCCTATTCCAAATTCATAAGCATAGCCTAAAGAATTCGCATAATGTATATCGCCAGAATCTACTTTCTTTTTAAGTGCATTGAAACCTTCTTTCATCAATTTTTCATCTTCTTGAATTTCACCTAATTTAATTTTGGCGACTTCATTCCCCAACTCAAGCGATCTTTTCGCTGCTTGGGTGGCCTCCTTTAAATTGTCATTATTTTGTTGATGAATAGATAGGAAAAATAAAGCATCCGCATTCTCTAACTTTCCAGCTTCAAGAAAATACTCTACCGCTTTCGCACGATTCATGGGGCGCGTAATGCCGTAGAAATCATCATAACCTTCTTCATAAAGTTTTTTTGCTTTTTCAACACGCTGAGCTTGGGTCATGGGTATCTGTTCAATCATAACCAAGTTTGTTAGAGCCTCATTTGATTTCACAGGGATAAGATGAGTTTGTAGATTTAATACGGTTGCTGCAATTAATGCGACGATATTTGTCATTTGGATTCCTTTTGTTAGAGGACTGTTCTGTTTCCATTCAAGAATAACAAGCGGTTAAATTTCTTCCTTGTTTTGCAAAAACACGATGAAATTCAACCGCCCTTTCGTTATTTTTTCTGATTTAATTTTGCTTCTAATGCTTTAATTTTTGCTTTGATTTTTTTGTTATCCCGTTTGGTTTCTTTCTTTTCAATTTCCAATCCTTTTTTATAGGCATCTAATGCCGCATTATCATCTTTAGCAAATTCTTCATAACGCTCTGCCAATTGATAATATACATTATATGAAGCTGTTTCTTTCTCGCTTAAACTTTCATCCAATGAAATTATGTTATTAAATAACGCTTCTGCCATTTCATAATTTCGTTCAACACCTCGGCCTTCCAAATAACGAATAGAAAGCTCATTCATGGCTTCTAAATTTTGTAATCGAAACGCTTCTTCTAATAGCTCAACGGCTTTCTTATCATCCTTTTCTACACCTTCACCGTTTTCATATAAATAACTTAATTCAAGCATAGCCCGAGAATTATTTAATTCAGCACCTTTTTGATAATAATAAATCGCTTTTTTTATATCCTTATCCTGATAATAAATCGCTAAATACATGATGGCTTGGAGGTTATTATTTTCAGCCGCTTTATTGAGCCAATAAAGTGATTCTTCTGAGCCCGTTTCATAAATGTTATAGGCTAAATTATATTGTGCCATATCATTATTTTTTTCAGCGGCTTTCAGCATAAGCGGCTTAGCCTTTTCAATTTTATCCTGTTCAAGGTAAATTTCACTTAAATGTCCTAATGACATCGCATTACCTTGCTCGGCTGAAGGGGTAAAAACTTTAATTGCCTGTTTAATATTCTCTTCAGTGCCGATACCGAAACGATAAGCATAGCCAAGTACATTAGAATAATGTAAATCGCCTTGTTCAACCTTCTCTTTTAATGCCTTAAAGCCTGCCTCATATAATTCTTCAGAATCCCGCAAATCAGAAATTTCCGCCAATATATATTTTCCTGCCATGTTTCCTAATTTAATAGCAGTGTCAGCATATGCTCTAGCTTGTTCAAGGTCGCCACGCTCTACCGCATTCATCGCTAAGAAAAAGAGAGCATCAGCGTGACCTAAATCGGCAGCTTCTTTAAGAAATTTATCTGCTAAAGTACGATCAACCGTTTTTGTGATCCCATATTCATAATCAAAGCCTTTCTCATAAAGTGCCTTTGCTTTTTCAAGACGTTGTTCGGGTGTCATTGAGGTTATATCACCTGTATGTTTTTGTGATAACTCAGGAAGTGAGTTTAATGCGTTTGCAGCAAAAATAGTTGCAATGATAGTGACAATAAGATTAAGCATTTGTATTCCTTCTATTTTAAGAGCGGTTAAATTTCTACTCTATTTTATAAAAACATCGTGAAATCTAACCGCTCTTTATTTGAAATTAATCTTGTGATAATTTTTGAATGCCTTTAACAGGTAACATTAAGGTATCACCCACGAAACATATAATAGGGAGTGAATAATATAGTTATTTACTCAACTATTCAAGAAAAATACCCGCAAAATTTAGAGATTAAAAGAATAGATGGGTTAATGATTCAATTACAAAAAAATAAGGGCGTATTACACACGCCCTTAATTTAAACTTATTAAAGTTATAATCAAAATACTTCTTTTCTATACAACTGGTTTTTGTCGATAGAACAATAATCCAGGTAAGGCGAGGCCCAAAACAAGGGCACCCAAAATAAAGCTGGTGTTGATAAAAGAGCTGATCATTTGCTCAAATAATGTATCGGAAAAGCCATAATGATGAATTTGTACGATAGCAATCATCGCTTTATAAGCATGAACACCCGGAATCATTGGAATAATTGCCGCAACGGTAAAGACTTTTGGATGGGCTAAATAGCGATGAGATAAATGCACACCAATAAAACCAATCACACAAGTGGCAAAAAAAGTGGCAAAAACAATCGGTACTCCAAAGTGTAATAATAAGGTTCTAGTGACATGTCCAAGTGCACCTAAAATAGCACAATACTTTAAGGCTTTAGGCGGAACATTAAATACTAGGGCAAATCCTACTGCAGGAATGGCTGCAAAAAGCATATCGTCGAGTAAATTCAGTAAAAACATCCTATTACCCCACCCACGAAACAATATTTAAAAGATCTAATGCAAAAACGATACCTAAACAAGCACCAAAGGTGAGAACCGTAGCGATGGTCCATCGTCCTATTCCCATATTGACATACCCTTTTAAAATATCTGCAAGAGAATTAATTAATGGGAATCCTGGGACAAGTAATAAAACGCTAGAAGCTAATGCGATATGAGGATCATTGCCTAAACTATATTTTAAACTGACACCGGAAATCAGTGAGGCAACAAATGCGGTAATGGCAAAGACGATGAGTGGATTGTAATGACGTTTAGAAATTTCTTGTCGAACAAACATGGCAATGGCAGAGGCAATAAAGGTGATTGCACAAATTGTCATATCTCCGCCAGAAAGATGAGCAAAAGAGGCACAAGATAAACCAATCATAAACACCACCAAATAACGGTTATATTTTAGTGGTTTTAATTTATCCAGTTTCTTTTGAGCCATGGACAAATCATACAAGTGATGCTCTACGGCAACCACAATGTGCTGAACATCCGTAACGATTTGCATATTAATGCCTTTATCGACATTTTTCCGCACGGTGGTAATACAATGCTGCTTAGAAAGCGTGGTCAACAAGACGGCATTTGCCGTTAACGCACACTCCACGCTTTCAATGCCTAAAGCTACACCTAATCGCTGTGCCATTTGTACGACGACAGCACTTTCTGCGCCATGCTGTAACAATAACAAAGCGGTTTCCACACAAATACGGGTAACCGCTCGTTGGTATTCCTGATCCATATCTCTGCGCTCTTATTAAAGTAAACGTTAGAGATTATAGATCGATGAATAAAAAATACTGAAAAAATGACCGCACCTATGATCCAAGTCAAAACTTCAGTATTTCCAGGGCCTATGACTTAACAGAGATTAAATAGCTTTACCAAAATACAACGGCACATGACTTAACTTAGCCATATTCTTAACATAAGCTAAAACTGCTGGTGGAAATTCGATTCCTTTCACACAAGTAAGATTTCGTAATACAGGGAAAACGATAATATCTTCAAGAGAAAGTTGGCCGTTTAAGGCATTTTCAGATTGAATCAATACGGTTAATTTCTCTAAATCGCCTTTTAAGCGAGTGAGATAGGTTTCAGTCTTCGCAATATTTTCAGCAAAATCACCAATAAATTCCGTTTTCTTTTTAGTGAAATAATCGACCGCACTTTGGGTTGCAAATTCCGCTAAACCTATTTGTGTAAAGCGTGCAGTTGTAAGATGGCCATAATAACTGCCGACTTCTTTTAACCATGCTTCAATTTCAGGACGAACGTGTTCAGATAAGATTTTTTCACCAAAATGTTCATCTACATAATTTACGATATCCAAACTTTCCGGCATCGCAGTACCATCTTCTTTGACAAGAATTGGCACGACTTTTTTGCCCACTAAACCAATTGGTGTTGCTTCATCATCATTTGCCAGCACCACAAGTTCTACCGGTAAATTTTTTAAACCCAAAATCATGCGGGCACGTACACAAAATGGGCAATGATCGTAAACATATAATTTCATTTTTTACTCCTCTTTTTCCTGTAATAACTTTCCTAATCCACTTTGTCTTTTTACCGTATTTCTGACCGCACTTTGCCAGATTTTTTCATTGGCAAAGACGGAGAGCTGATTTTTCGCACGGGTAACACCGGTAAATACCAGTTCTCGTGAGAGCACTGGATTAGGCTCTGTTGGTAACACCATGACGGTATGATCAAACTCCGAACCTTGGGATTTATGAATCGTCATCATAAATGCAGGTTCGTGAGCGGGAATACGACTGGTCGAAACTTCTCGATTGCCGAACCACACTTTGCCTTTCGCTAAACACAAGCCAATATCACCGTTATACAGTTTCACATTATGATCATTTTCCGTAATCATAATTGGTTTACCAATATACCAATCGTCCTCTTGACGGAACCAAAGTAATTTCTCTGCACGCAATGCTAAGGCAATTTCTCGATTTAACTCTTCCACACCTAATGCCGAAGCTCGAAGTGCGGTCAAAAAACGAACGGAATTAAAACGGTCTAAAATCGCTTCTGCATAAGTTTTCTCATTGCCCTTTTCATCTATAAATTTTGCATTGAGATCTTTCTTCTGAGCAAAATAAGTTTGAAGTTGCGTTAAATAAACACGGTAATTTTCGACCGCACTTTTCACCACTTGACGAACAGATTCTTTAACGTCTTGCTCTTCATCAAAATGATGGAAATGTAACTCTTGTGGATATTCCGCAAAGGTTGCCACACTACCCTCGCCTTTTCCTTGTTGAATTTGCTCAGCAAGTTGTTTAATGCCCGAATCATCTCGGAAACGACGACTAAAGGTTAAATGGCAAATGGCATCACGCAACGGACTATGTTCGCCTTCAGTTGGCACGGTATAGCCTGTTGTTGCATGGATATAATCGGCTTGAGCTGGGCTATAATCTTGCGTTAAAAATTGTGCAATTTCGCCTAATACCGCCCCCGCTTCTACTGAAGCTAATTGGGCTTGGTCGCCCAATAAAATCAAACGCGTTTCGGGTTTCAACGCTTGCACCAGTTTCGCCATCATAGGCAAATCAATCATCGAGGTTTCATCCACCACTAACACATCGATTTGCAGTGGATTATGCGCATGATATTTCACGCTATCGGTAAAAGGTCGAACGCCTAGTAAACGATGCAACGTTTCTGCTGTTTTAGGAATGGATGCGCGTAACTCATCTGAAATCGGCATTTGCGCCAAGGCATTTTCGATAGATTCCGTTAAACGAGCTGCCGCTTTCCCTGTTGGAGCAACCAATTTAATGTGAAGTTTGCCACCAAATAATTCTTGTAATACGCATAACAAACGAGTGACTGTCGTGGTTTTCCCTGTTCCCGGTCCACCTGTAATCACAGAAAATGGACTTTTCACTGCTGTTGCGACTGCTACTTTTTGCCAATCAATTTGTGCTTGTTGTTGAGGGAAATAACGATCTAATAATGCCCGAATTTGTTGCGGCTCTACCGATAAAGTGCGGTCATTTTTCAAGGCGTTTTTAATATATTGCGCAACGCGGAACTCATCTTGCCAAGCTCGATAGAAATAAATCGCCCCAAATTGAAATGCGAGAGGCGCAATCTGATTTTCAGGATCTTGTGTAAAAGCAATATGCCCCGCTAAGGCTGATTGCCATTTGGATATAGGAAGCGAGCCGATCTTTTCATTGATAAGCGACAAAAAATCCGTTTCAGTATGACGATAAGCCAAACCAAATAAATTACGTTCTAAGAAACGATCTAACACACAACAAGTATTGCCTTGCGTATAGCTCCAGTTGCAAAGTGCGGCTAATAAAATCGCTAAATTTTGGACGGGTTCGGTATAGCCTTTATCTTTTTGTTTATCAGCAATTAATTGAGCAAAATAATAATCGCCTTGAGTAATCACACCTTGTTCTTGCAAGGATTTTAATAGGCTTAACATTAAAATAATTCCTCTAATTGTTGGATTAATTGCCAATCTGGTTTATCAAAAAAGATGCCCGATTGTGGCGAACCATTCATTCCTCGTAAAAATGCATAGACCACACCACCAAAATCTCGGTTGTAATCGTAGTGAGGTAAACGTGTTTTTAAATAACGGTGTAATGCCACCACATACAACAAGTATTGCCAATCATAATGATGCTCTGACATGGCTTTTTTCAATGCAGCTTGATCGTAATCCTTTAATGTCTCACCCAAGAAATTCGATTTGTAATCAAGCAAATAATATTTATCTTGATGACTGAAAACTAAGTCCATTGTACCTCGCACCATGCCTTGAATATCCTCAAACTGTAACGGTTCTGATGACAAATGATGCAAGGTTGCTAACGCTCGGTTAAAACCTGCGACATCAAAATGGCTTGTGATATTGAGATAAAACGCCAACTCTTTTAAGCATTGTTTTTCGTTAATTTGAGCAAGGGTAAGATCATTATTTGGCAAAATTGGCGTACTGAGTATTTGTGCAAACCAGTGTTGAACTGCTGCAAATTGCTCTTCCGCAAGATTCAAATCCTGACATAATTTTTCAATGTTTTCTTTCTCAGAAAGTTGAGCAAAAGGCACCTTTTCAAAATAACGATGCAATAACGTACCGATTTGTGTTCCCCGTGGAAAATCTAGAACCATTTCATCGTTATCATGCTCAAGTGCGGTCAGATTTTCAGTGATATTTTCTATTGAAATTGACGCATCATAATCTTTCGCATCATCAAAAATGAGCGATTTTTTCACCGCACTTTCATTCAAATAAGCTTTGCGTTGATGTGTTTGTTCTATGCCACTAAAGCTCGTCACTCGCCAATCTTGTTCAATTTCACCTTGGAAAATTTCTGCGCTTAAATTTTCTTGAGAAACATTTAAAGTAAGTGGTTCACTGGCTTGTAACACATCGGTTAATTCAATCGCTACATCATTGGGTAAAAGCTGCTTAAATTTTTCCAATAACAGTTGGGTATCCCAATTATTTGGCAAATCGAGTTTTCGACCAATTTCACCTTGCGTTAAAACATACAATAAAGCATTCCATTTTTTATCAAAGGCTTTCGGTAACACAAAGGCCATTTGATATTTTGCTCGGGTTAATGCCACATAAAGCAAACGCAATTCTTCCGCAAACACTTCTTCTGTTAAATCATTCAAGTGTTGATCTTGCATATCCCACAAGGTTTTCTCTTCATCACTGTCGTAATATAAATTAAACAGTTTATTCTTAGCTGGATTTTTCGCCGCATTACCTAAAAATGGCAACCAAACCAAATCATATTCCAACCCTTTGGATTTATGGATAGTCACAATCTTCACTAATTGACGTTCGCTTTCTAAACGGATTTGTGCTTCTTGACGACCTTCATCTTGAATTTGCTTTTCAAACCAACGCAATAATGCCGCTTCACTTTCATTTAATGCAGCTGCTTGCTGTAAAATTTCGGCTAAATGTAATAAATCCGTCAGTTTTCGTTCGCCATCAGACCGAGATAAGAGTTTTTCTGTGATATTTTCTGCTAAAAGTAAATGGTGCAACATCGGCAATACGCCTTGGCGTTGCCAAATTTGTTGATACTCTGCAAATTTTTCAGCCCAACGTTGCCACTGAATTTCATCATGATGAATTTGATGAATTTCAGCTGCATTTAAGCCGAAAAGTGCGGTCGCAATCGCATTCAAAATTGGGCGTTCCGTTACGCTCAAACAGGCTTGCAAAATCAAGGCCAGTTCTTTTGCAGTGTTACTCTCAAAGACATTTCCTCTATCCGAAAGGTAAACCGACGCAATACCCAGTGCTTGCAATTCTTTTTTCACTAGATCCGCTTCGGTATAACCACGCACTAAAACGGCAATATTTTCTGCTCGCAATGTTTGATTTTCCGCTTTGCTTTCATTCGGAAAAACAACCGGGTTTTCAGCCGCACTTTTTAACCATTGCTGAATTGATATTGCGCAAGCTTTCGCATAATCTTGCTGGGTGGATTTGTCTTTATCATTAATGTAAAAACGGAAGGCTGGCTCAGGCTGATTATTTAGCTGAAAAACAAGATTTTTCTTGGCTGCGCCGACATTTAAAAATTCTATATTTTCATAAATAAAGGGATCATTTTTAAAATCAAATAATCGATTTATCCCTTCCACTAAAGGTTGGGATGAACGGTAGTTTGTGCCGAGATTAAAACGCTGACTCGCCTCTTCTGCTGCTTTTAAATAAGTGAAAATATCGGCACCACGGAAACGATAAATAGCCTGTTTTGGATCCCCGATCATCATAAAGCCAACATTACCGGACGCGGTTTCATTGTGATAAATTTTCGAGAAAATTTGATACTGCAACGCATCCGTATCTTGGAACTCGTCAATCATGGCAAAAGGATATTGAAAACGAATTAATTCCGCTAACTGTTCTCCGCCCTCACCATGTAATGCTTCTTTCAATAAGCGTAATAAATCATCAAAGGATTTTTCAGGGTGATTCGCTTTGTATTCAAGGAGTTTCTTTTGAATACCTTGACGATAGTGATAGAGAATGATTTTTTTAAATAAATTACTCGGTTGAAGTTGCTCAATTAAAGCTTCAATCTCTTCAAAAGTTGGATGTGTTATTCTCACCCCTTTTTTCTTAAAATCTGCTTTGACGGCGTTATCTAAAGCAGATTGTGTAAATTTTTTTACTAGTGTTTCGTTTAAGGTGAGATCTGCTCTATTTTTTGCCCATGAGGTTACTTCATCCACAAAAGATAAAATTGTTTTACTTGAATATGTTTTACCATTTAAACAAGATTCATCTTTTTTTACGACTTCTTCATCAAAAAGGTTTCGGATTTCAACCGCACTTTCCAACCAAGTTTCTTTAATCTTTTCAATAACTTCCGCATTTTTAGTGATATCTTTTTGCAAAAATTCTTTTAATGACAGTTCTAATAGTCCTGGTTTATCAAGTTGTATAGAAAAATCATTCCCAATATTTGAACCTAAATCATTCAATACCTCTTCTGGCGACTTTAATTCTTTTGAGATAAATGCAGCCAAATGGAAAGGCAAATCATAAAAATGCTCCCGCCAAAATTCATTTGCAAATTGTTTGAGTAAATCAGACTGATCTTTAAGAAGTTTTAAATTGAAATGCACGCCTGAATTAAAAGCATGTTGCATCAACATTCGGCGACAAAAACCGTGAATGGTATAAATGGAGGCTAAATCTAAATTCTGCTCAGCCAGTTTTAAGCGTCTAAGTGCAGTAGGAATATCCTCTAAATAAGGCAATAATTCCGCTAAAAATTGATGTTCTCCAGTAAAAATCGCCTTGTCTTGCTTTTCATAATATTCAGAAAAAACCGAAATCGCCGCCGTTAAACGTTCCCGAATTTTGCGTTTTAAATCTTCCGTCGCCATTTCAGTAAAGGTTACCACCAAAATCTCTTCCACATTCAACGGACGAGAAAAACAATTCTCCCCCGCCTGCAAAAGTAATCGAAGATAGATAGAACCGATAGTATAGGTTTTCCCAGTACCTGCTGAGGCTTCAATTAAATTGACTTGATTTAAGGGTAACGAAATAGCATTAAGTGCGGTTGATTTTTGGCTCATTTTTTTTATTTTTTGGAAACATTAACGTGTTCTTATTGTAGAGGAATTTCCATAGAAATTCATTTAGTTATTATTTATTTCTTGTATAATTTGGAGCATTTATATCTTAATAATGACACAAAATATTCTGAGGATTTTATGGCAGCAGCAATTCAACAACGTGCCGAACTTCAACGCCGTATTTGGCAAATCGCTAATGATGTACGCGGTTCCGTCGATGGTTGGGATTTTAAACAATATGTTTTAGGTACACTTTTCTATCGTTTTATCAGCGAAAACTTTGCCAACTACATTGAAGGTGGAGATGATAGCGTTGATTATTCTACTTTTAGTGATGACGACCCTATTATTTCAGCGATCAAAGAAGACACCATCAAAGCAAAAGGTTACTTCATTTATCCAAGCCAGCTATTTAAAAATGTCGTCGCAACAGCCAACACTAATCCGAATTTAAATACAGACCTAAAAAGTATTTTTACAGATATTGAAAACTCCGCTACTGGCTACCCTTCTGAACAGGATATCAAAGGCTTATTTGCTGATTTTGATACCACCAGCAACCGCTTGGGCAATACCGTTGCAGATAAAAACAGCCGCCTAGCCGCTGTATTAAAAGGCGTTGCCGAGTTAGATTTTGGTGACTTTGAAGATAATCATATCGATTTATTCGGTGATGCTTACGAATTTTTAATTTCCAATTATGCCGCTAATGCCGGTAAATCAGGTGGCGAGTTCTTTACGCCACAATGCGTTTCCAAGCTAATTGCTCGACTGGCTTTATATGGACAAGACAAGGTCAATAAAATTTATGACCCTGCTGCTGGTTCGGGTTCTTTATTATTGCAAGCGAAAAAACAATTTGATGAACATATCATTGAAGAAGGATTCTTCGGGCAAGAAATTAATCACACCACATACAACCTTGCCCGTATGAACATGTTTTTGCATAACATCAACTATGACAAGTTTGATATCGCCCTTGGCAACACCTTAATGAATCCTCAATTTGGTGAGGATAAACCCTTTGATGCCATTGTTTCTAACCCGCCTTACTCCGTGAAATGGATTGGCTCAGACGATCCAACGCTAATTAACGATGAACGCTTCTCCCCTGCCGGCATACTTGCACCAAAATCTAAAGCAGATTTTGCCTTTATTTTGCATGCGTTAAGTTATCTTTCAGCAAAAGGCCGTGCGGCGATTGTCTCCTTCCCCGGCATCTTTTACCGTGGCGGTGCGGAGCAAAAAATTCGTCAATATTTGGTGGATAATAACTATGTGGAAACGGTGATTGCCTTAGCACCCAATCTCTTTTTCGGCACCAGTATTGCGGTAAATATTTTGGTGCTTTCCAAACATAAACCCGATACCCAAACCAAATTTATCGATGCCAGCGGTTTATTTAAATCCGCCACCAATAACAACCTTTTGGAAGAGGAACATATTGAGCAAATTCTCAAACTGTTTGCCGATAAAGAAGATGTACCACATTTAGCGAAATCCGTGTCCTTTGAAGACATCGTTAAAAATGACTACAACCTTGCGGTAAGTTCTTATGTGGAACAAAAAGACGCCCGAAAAGTCATTGATATTGATGAACTTAATACTCAAATTCGTAAAACTGTCGCCAATATCGACCGCTTGCGCGCAGAAATTGACAAAATTGTGGCGGAGATTGAGGGGGAAAAACACCATGAAAAATAACCGCACTTTTTTAGAAAAATTATTAGATGGGGCTGAGGTTGAGTGGAAGCCCTTAATCAAAGTAGCCTCTTTGACAAGAGGGAGAGTTATATCAAAGGAGTATTTAGCCGATAATGTTGGAGATTATCCAGTATATAGTTCTCAAACTGTGAATAATGGTGAAATTGGAAAAATAAACTCATTCGACTTTGATGGAGAATTCGTTAGTTGGACTACTGATGGTGCTAATGCAGGAACAGTATTTTATCGGTCAGGAAAATTCTCAATCACAAATGTTTGTGGCTTAATAAAAATTCAAAATAACCTTGAACTAAACTATAAATTTTTATTTTATTGGCTTTCAATTGAAGCAAAGAATCATGTTTATTCAGGTATGGGAAATCCCAAACTAATGAGCCACCAGATGGAAAAAATCCTAATCCCTATCCCCCCACTCTCCGTCCAAACCAAAATCGTAAAAATTTTGGACGCATTGACAGCGCTTACCAGCGAGCTTACCAGCGAGCTTACACTACGCCGGAAGCAGTATGAATACTATCGGGAAAAATTGTTATCTTTCGATAGTTTAGAACAATTAAATATGGGGGGGGCGAAGAAGAAACTTATTGATGTTGCAATTTATGCAAAAGTACGCATCTTGGCTGATAAGTTGGATAAAGAAAATTACGTAGGTGTAGAAAATTTACTTCAAAATAAACTGGGTAAAACAAGCTCCAATTATGTACCAACTGATGGTGCATTTATTGAGTATCTTCCCAATGATATTTTGATTGGGAATATTCGTCCCTATTTAAGAAAAATTTGGCTATCGGATCGAAAAGGAGGAACAAATGGAGATGTGTTAGTTATACGCTTAACAGACGAAAACATTCTTCCTCGCTATCTTTATCATATATTGGCAAATGAACATTTCTTTGAATACAACGTTAAATATTCAAAAGGTGCCAAAATGCCTCGAGGAGATAAAGCTGCAATTTTACAATATGAGTTTGATGTTCCCCCACTCGAAGAACAACACCGCATCGTTTCAATCTTAGACAAATTTGAAACCTTAACCAACTCCATCACCGAAGGCTTACCTTTGGCGATTGAACAAAGTCAAAAACGGTATGAGTATTACAGAGAATTATTATTGAGTTTTTAATCCCAAGCTGGATTTTATATAACAGCCTAATAATATAATAAAAACAGCGGATACAAACCGCCATTATAACCAAGGAAATACCCCATGGCCCAATACAAAACCATTGCCGAATCCAACAATTTTATCGTTTTAGAACAATATAATAAGTTTGTTGAAGAACCCAATGCCGGTTATCAAACGGAAGGGAGCCTTGAGCGTGAATTTATCCGTGATTTACAGGCTCAAGGCTATGAGTATTTACAAGGTCTCAATAATCATGATGCCTTGGTTAAAAATTTACGGGCACAATTACAGCGCTTGAATAGCGTGGTTTTCTCCGATGCAGAATGGCGACGTTTTTTAGAGGAGTACTTGGATAAACCGAGCGATAGTCTAATTGAGAAAACCCGCAAAATTCATGATGACTATATTTATGATTTTGTATTTGATGATGGACACATTCAGAATATTTATCTGCTAGATAAGAAAAATCTTGCCAACAATGCCCTGCAAGTCATCAATCAATTTGAGCAAACCGGCAGCTATGACAATCGTTATGATGTGACGATTTTGGTTAATGGCTTACCGCTTGTGCATATCGAACTCAAAAAACGCGGTGTGGCGATTCGAGAAGCCTTTAATCAAATTCACCGCTACAGCAAAGAAAGTTTCAATAAAGAAAATTCCCTCTTTAAATATATTCAGATTTTTGTCATTTCTAATGGCACGGATACTCGCTATTTTGCCAATACCACCAAGCGCGATAAGAATAGCTATGACTTCACAATGAATTGGGCAACGGCAAAAAATACTCTAATTAAAGATTTAAAGGATTTTACGGCGACATTCCTACAAAAACATACCCTACTCAATGTGTTGGTAAATTACTGCGTGTTTGATGTTTCCGACACCCTATTGATTATGCGCCCGTATCAAATTGCTGCCACCGAGCGTATTTTATGGAAAATTAAAAGCTCATATCAGGGGAAAAATTGGAGCAATAAAGATAGTGGCGGCTACATTTGGCATACTACAGGCTCAGGTAAAACGCTCACCAGCTTTAAAGCCGCACGTCTTGCAACGGAATTAGATTTTATTGAAAAAGTGTTCTTCGTAGTAGATAGAAAGGATTTGGACTATCAAACTATGAAAGAATATCAACGTTTTTCGCCTGATAGCGTGAATGGTTCGGAAAGTACGGCAGGGCTAAAACGCAATATCGACAAAGACGACAATAAGATCATTGTTACCACCATTCAAAAACTCAACAACCTGATGAAATCGGAAGATAAATTACCGATTTACGATAAACAGGTCGTTTTTATCTTTGATGAATGCCATCGTTCTCAATTTGGTGAAGCGCAAAAAAATCTAACGAGAAAATTTAAAAAATACTATCAATTTGGTTTTACCGGTACACCGATTTTTCCAACTAACGCATTAGGAGCTGAAACTACAGCGAGCGTTTTTGGTGTTGAACTCCACTCTTACATTATTACCGATGCGATTCGTGACGAAAAAGTGCTGAAATTTAAAGTAGATTACAATGATGTTCGGCCACAATTTAAGAGTATTGAAACTGAAAAGAATCTTGAAGAGCTAACAAAACTCGAGAAAAAACAAGCCTTTTTACAACCTAAACGTATTGAGCAAATTGCCCAATATATTTTAGATAATTTCAAACAAAAGACCCATCGCTTTAATGCCGGTAATAATGGCTTTAATGCCATGTTTGCAGTAAGTAGTGTGGATGCAGCCAAATCTTATTATCAAACGTTTAAACAGTTACAAAGTGCGGTCAAAAATCCACTTAAAATTGCAACAATCTTTTCGTTTGCCGCGAATGAAGAGCAAGATGCGATTGGCGATATTGTCGATGAAAGTTTTGAAGTGGAGGCGATGACCTCTTCGGCTAAGGAATTTTTAAAATCTGCCATTGATGACTACAACGGCTATTTTGCCACCAATTATGATGTGGATGCGAAATCGTTCCAAAACTACTATCGTGATCTTGCCAAACGCGTCAAAAACAAAGAAGTGGATTTACTGATTGTCGTTGGAATGTTTTTAACCGGTTTTGATGCCCCAACCTTAAACACGTTATTTGTAGATAAAAACTTACGTTACCATGGTTTGATTCAAGCTTACTCTCGTACAAACCGCATTTACAACAGCACCAAAAGTTTTGGCAATATCGTCACTTTCCGTGATTTGGAACAAGATACCATTGATGCGATTACCCTTTTCGGTAAATCCAATACGCGCAATATCGTATTAGAAAAAAGTTACCAAGAATATATGGAAGGCTTTACCGATGCAGGTGTCGCCCGTCGAGGGTATTTAGAGGTTATTGCTGAGTTGCAAGAACGCTTCCCGGATCCAGATGAAATTCAAACTGAGAAAGACAAGAAAGACTTTGTAAAATTATTTGGTGAATATCTGCGGGTTGAAAACATTCTGCAAAACTACGATGAGTTCGCTGCTTTACAAGCATTTCAATCGCTCGATACCAGCGATGCAAAAGCCGTTGAAGCCTTTAAAGAAAAATATTATTTAACGGACGAAGCTTTTGCTGAAATGCAACCTATTGATATGCCAAGCGAACGTAGCATTCAGAATTACCGTTCGACTTACAACGATATTCGGGACTGGCTCCGTCGTCAAAAAGATGGCGAGGAAAAAGCAAAATCGACCATTGATTGGGATGATGTGGTGTTTGAAGTGGATTTATTAAAATCCCAAGAAATCAATCTAGATTACATCTTAGAATTGATTTTTGAACACAACAAAAAAATGAAAAATAAAGCTGAACTGATTGATGAAATTCGAACCACAATCAGAGCGAGCCTAGGTAATCGAGCCAAAGAAAGTTTGATCGTAGATTTTATCAATCAAACTGACTTAGATAGCATTGTCGATAAAGCCGGTATTATTGAATCCTTCTTCCAATTTGCCCAAAAAGAGCAACAGAAGGAAGCTGACGAATTAATTAGCAGTGAAGGCCTGAATATTGATGCCGCGAAGCGTTATATTAACGTATCCTTAAAACGCGGATATGCTAGCGAACAAGGTACGGATTTAAATGATGCCCTACCGAAAATGAGTCCGCTTAATCCGCAATATCTCACGAAAAAACAAAGCATTTTCCAAAAGATTGTTGCCTTTGTTGAGAAATTTGTTGGGATTGGTGGCGAGGTTTAAAAACTTAAACCAACTATATAGAATTAAAAAGGTGCAATCTATTGATTACACCTTTTTATTTTGTCAGTTTTATCAGAAATTAGAACGTTAAAACTTTATCCGCCCATAATGTCCACTCAGAAACATCATCTAAGGTACCAAGGGTCACACCGTCAATTAATTTAGCATCTAATAAACCACGAGCTTTTACACAGCTGGTGCATAATTTAATTTCAGCACCTTGTGACGCTAAAATATCGATAAGTTGTTGGATATTGAAACCTTCATTTGGGTTTTGCCCAGCAATACCGCATAAAATCGCATCAGAAAAGCAGAATAATTTGATATTCACATCCTTGCTGTGCTCTTCTTTCATATTGATGGCGAAACGAACAGCGTTGAACGTTTTTTCTCCACTATATGTGGAATCATTGACGATAAAAAGAATATTTTGCATGACGCACTCCTTGTTGTAATGCTATAAAAAATGAAGGCGTAATAAATTACGCCCTTATGAAATCAGCCAACCCAAACAAACTTGGCTACAAATAATAAAGACACCACCCACACAGGGGCATTGACCTCGCGTATTCTACCTGTACAAGCCTTCATGACGCAATAGCTAATAAAACCAAATGCGATACCTTCAGTAATTGAATAAGTAAATGGCATCATCGCTGCAGTGATAAAAGCAGGTGTTGCTTCGGTTAAATCATCCCAATGCACACGGATAAGACTGGATGCCATTAAAATCCCTACATAGACTAATGCCCCTGCGGTTGCATAAGCTGGTACCACACTCGCTAACGGTGAAAAGAAAATAGTGAGTAAGAATAAAACACCGACTGTCACCGCTGTTAAGCCAGTTCTACCACCGACAGAAACTCCAGCGCCACTTTCAATATAGGTACTGATAGCGGATGTTCCGATATAAGAACCAACCACAGCACTCACGCTATCTACATAAAGAGCTTGTTTCATTTTCGGGAAACGACCTTTCTCATCACTGAAACCTGCTTTATCGGTTACACCTAATAACGTGCCTGATGAGTCAAATAGGTTTACTAATAAGAATGAGAAAATGATGCCGAGCAAAGCCGTATCTAAAGCACCCGCAATATCGACTTTTCCTACAACCGCACCTAAGCTTGGTGGCATAGAAACAATGCCGTGGAAGGTAACTTGGTCATCAATTAAAAGCGCTAATCCAGTGACTACCGCGATAGAAATTAAAACACCAGAGAAAATATTACGTGCAGCTAAAACTACGATAATAAAGAAACCTAATACGCCAAGCAGAATTTTAGGATCATGTAAATTACCTAATGCCACTAAGGTTGCAGGATTTGCTACAACCAATCCCATATTTTTAAAGCCAATTAAGGCAATAAAAAAGCCGATACCTGCACCAATTCCCACGCGCAGTGAAAGAGGAATCGATGCCATTAACCAATAACGGATTTGGAATAAGGTGAGAACAAATAAACCAATCGAGCCCCAGAAAATAGTGCCCATGCCAACTTCCCATGAATAACCGAGTTTACCGACTACCACATAGGCGAAAAACGCATTTAACCCCATAGCAGGCGCAAGGGCGATAGGTAAATTACTGAATAATCCCATCGCAATGGTACCCAGTGCAGCAATTAAACAAGTAGTCACGAAAACAACTTGTTTATCCATTCCCGCATCACCCAATACGGATGGGTTTACAAACACGATATACACCATGGTAAAGAAGGTGGTGATACCTGCGATAATTTCGGTTTTGGTGGTACTGCCCTTTTCTTTAATCGAAAAAAGGCGTTCAAGTAAAGATTGTTGCATTGTCTTCCCCTTAACTTAAATTAATAACCTTGGTGATAAATCGATTCAAGTAATTTCACACCTAATAAGACAATATTGAAACGTTGTTCATCGGCAACCGTCCAAAATTCGATGCCATTTTCAACCGCACTTTGTTGGCTGATATGCAATTTTACGCTTTCTTCACCATTTTCGTTTTCACCGTTAATCACGGGGGTAACAAGGCTATCGTGTAATTCAATCAATTCGCTTTGTTGTGGTTGGAAATCAAATTCATAATCTGAAAGTGCGGTCACTTTTTGTGTCATGCCGTAGAATACAGGCACTTGAATTTGATGGAAAATGACATTGTCTAACTGTGGGAAGATTTTTTGCAATTGCAGATTTAAATTAGCGGCTTGTTGTGGAAATACATCAAAAGCAAAACGGGTTTCACCTTCTTCCAATGGCATACCATTCAGTAAACGAGCAGTTTGTCCCGCAAGTTTATTCACGGTTTCACCATCCGTATAAGAAGCAGGTAAAAGTGACGTTGCAAAGACTTGAGTTAAATTTGTTTGTTGAATAATTGGTAGTAGAGATAAAGCTAATTGACTTACTTGCGGATCAGGTAAACTCACAATGTTACGTTGTCTTAATTCTGTCAGATTTTCTTCATTGATTGTCGGGACAACAACAGGAACATCAGACAATGCTGAGCAAATCCCTTTTAAATCAATCACCACACAGCCACTTTCTGCTGCTTGTGCTAATAAAGGCGCTTGGTCAATTTGGCCTGCGAAGAAAAGATAATTAATGCTATCCCACTCAATCTCATCAGTGGCTAATTGAGCAACGGCTTTATTGTGAAAACGCACCGCTTGCTCTTCTTCAAAAGGATAAATTTCTACAATCGAAACCTTGCCTACATCTAGCTCACTTTGTTCAAGGGCTTCGGCAATTTTTTCACATAGATCAAATTCTGCTGCAATAGCAATATTTAGGCTTGCGTCCATTTTTCTCTCCGCTGTAAAATGTTCTGAACCGATTCATTCTACAGAAAAAAGACGCATAAATACATAAGGAAATCAGATGACACCGGCAATTGATTTACTAAAGAAAAATAAAATTCCTTTTACTCTCCATACTTACGATCATGACCCTAACAATACGCATTTTGGCGATGAAGCCGCTGAAAAACTTGGGCTTGATCCGCACCAATCCTTTAAAACACTTTTAGTCGCTGAAAATGGTGATCAGAAAAAATTAGCGTGTTTTGTGCTTTCCACGGCAAATATGTTGAGTTTAAAGAAAGCGGCAAAATCAATTGGTGTAAAAAAAGTGGAAATGGCCGATAAAGATGCAGCACAAAAAAGCACGGGATATTTAGTCGGTGGCATTAGTCCATTAGGTCAAAAGAAACGTGTAAAAACAGTAATAAATTCGACCGCACTTGAGTTTGATACGATTTTTGTTTCTGGTGGAAAACGTGGATTAAGCGTCGAATTGGCCCCACAAGATTTGGCTAAATTACTGAATGCCGAATTTGTCGATATTATTGACGAAGAATAGAAAAAGAAAAGCCCGAATAAATCGGGCTATCTTTTTATGATGTTGTGTTTATTTAAATTAGAAACTTGATGTATCTTGGAATAAGCCAACTTTTAAATCAGTTGCGGTGTAGATAACACGACCATCCACTTCTACTTCACCGTCAGCCATTCCCATTACTAATTTGCGATTAATCACACGTTTCATATTAATGCGATAAACCACTTTTTTCGCTGTTGGTAAGATTTGTCCGGTAAATTTCACTTCACCAACGCCTAATGCACGACCTTTACCTTTACCGCCTACCCAGCCAAGGAAGAAACCGACTAATTGCCACATTGCATCTAAGCCTAAGCAGCCTGGCATAACTGGGTCACCAATAAAGTGACAACCAAAAAATGGTAAATCTGGATGAATATCTAATTCCGCTTCAATATACCCTTTACCAAACGCACCGCCGTCTTCGGTCATTTTTACAATGCGATCCATCATCAACATCGTTGGTGCTGGGAGTTGCGGGCCTTCTTTACCAAATAATTCACCACGACCAGAAGCTAATAAATCTTCATAGGTGTAGCTGCTTTTAATGTTTGGTGTACAGGTGTTTTCCATTTTTTATTTCCTTGTATATGTAGTTTTGCTTGGTTACAAACAATAAGTGCAGATTCTATGGAGATTTATAAGAAATGTAAACAGCGAACACTTGTTAGCTCAACTTGTCGGATCAGTCAGTAAAATTCATATAAAAGAAAAGCGAACTCAAGGTTCGCTTTAAAGAAATTAAGATTTAAAGAAATCTAACCAGCTTTTTTTCGGCGTTTCCGAACGGAAAGCAATCCGATTTTGAATTAAACGCGCAATAGGCTCTTTGCCCTTCGCATATTCTTCTTTCTCTTCCAATAAATCGCGGTCAAATAAGATTTTGGCTGTTTGATAAATATCCTCGACTTGATAAATAAAGAATTGCTCATTTTTCACCGCCTCAACCACTTCGTCAGATAAACTTAATTGCTGAATTGTTGTTGCAGGAATAATCACCCCTTGTTTACCCGTTAAACCACGACGTTGGCAAATGGTGAAAAAGCCTTCAATTTTATCATTGACTCCACCTACCGCATGCACTAAACCAAATTGGTCAATGGTACCGGTAATCGCAATATTTTGTGGTAACGGCAAATCTGATAACGCGCTGACTAATACAGAAAAAATAGCGAGAGACGCACTGTCACCATCAATTTCACCATAGGACTGTTCAAATACTAAAGAAGCAGAAAATGGTAACTGTGATGGCAACTCTAAGATACTGGCCAAACACGCTTCCGAAATCATCATGCCTTTTCCGTGAAGGTTGCCCGCTAATTCGTTTTTACGCTCCACATCCACGACTTCACCATCACCAAACTGCACTAAACAGCTGATGCGAGAAGGTTCACCGAAACAAACAGGGGTACCAGGATATTCAATCACAGATAAGCCATTAATTTGCCCAACAATTTCGCCGTTGGTTTCCACATAAATTTGCTCATTGAGAATATCCGCATAAGTACGTTCACGTAAAAAACCGTGCTGTTCATTTTTTTGTTTAAAAGCTTGCTCAAAATCAACCGCACTTAAGGTTTGTTTTTGTGACAACGTCGCAGCATTGAGTAACATTTCCGTTGTTTTTAACGGTGAAATGTTAATTAAAAAGCGGTCTTCACTCTCACGCACCAATAACTGATAGAGTTTATTTAATGCGGTTAAATCTAAATCAAGTTCATATTTTGAGGCTAATGTCAACACATAATTAGCCCAATTTTCTTGTGCTTTAGGTTGTGCAACAGAATAATAGCTTTCAATTTCTGCGTAATCAGCCAAGCTATAAAGATCTTCTTCTAACTCACCTAAGGTCGCAATTTCAGTGCGATTGCCTAAAATCACCACTTTTAAATTAAGTGGATAACTTGGAATATCACAAGGTAAGGTTTTAAATGGATGGGCTGAATACCAATCAAAAGTTTGCGTTTGTAAAATATGTTTTAAGCGTTGCCATAAATCAAATTGGCTTAGCATCGTTGCTGCGCTTAAAATCAAAACGCCCCCATTAGCTTGATGCACTAAACCTGGTGTAAGCAAAATATCTTGCGAACTTAGGTGAACACGCACACTACCAAAAAGACTAAATTGATCGGCATGTAATGCCTTCAGCACATCACCTTGTGCGGCAAAATTATCTGCTGGTGATTGAGCTGGTTCAGTATAAATACGAGGGAAAGAAAAAGAATCTCCCTGCTCAACTACGTAATTTACCCCAAAAATTGACCGCTCTTTTGGCTGTTCTTGGCGAATAAGTTCTGCTAATAAATCTGCATATTCTGCTTGATCATCGGCTTTTAAAACCAAGAGAGAGCGACGAGGCTGTTTTAAAAATAAAGAAATCGCTTTTGTGGCATGTTTTTGTAATGACCAAAAATCAGCCTTTTCAGCTGAAAGTTCAGTAATCGATAATTCTGGTTGTAAGGCTTGCCAATTTAAGGCTTGTTCCGAAGATGTTGAAGTCACGACATATCTCGCTTTAATTAAATTGGCGGTATTATCGCACACTTCACACTGAGTGAAAATCCGTTATAAAAATCTGCTGGAAAATTTTGTTTAAAGCGCGTATATTTATGAGGTTACCACGTCACTAAAAAGTATAATAAAACGATGAAATATCAGAAATTAGAAAACCAAGAAGCAAACTGGAAATGGATTTATCTCATTCGCAAACATCGCGAAGGAGAAAAAATTACCCGTTATGAAGAAAAAAGCTTAGAAGAAAGCAAAGTTCAAGAATTAATAGAATGTCAGAATTATCCTGAAAAAATCGAGGAATGGATTAAAAATCACCTTTCTCTTGATTTACCTATTAAGCTTGATCAGGCTATCCGTGCAAGACGAAAACGCTTTTTTAATGCAGAAAAACAATCAACGAAGAAAAAATCTATTGATTTAGAATATGGTGTTTGGCTTCGTTTATCTAAATATTCACGAAAAATGAAAATGACACTTTCAGAAACCATCACTTATATGATTGATGAACGTGAAAGCAAAGCGTTATATGAAAGCCAAATGACGGCAATGAAAGCCGGTTTAAAAAATTTGCTCAATAAATAAGATGAAAAAAAGCCAAGGTCGAAACCTTGGCTTTTGATTATGCTAAATAGAGAAGATTTTGAAACGTTTTTAGCGTTTCGCCTATTCCGCAATCGGAATAATTTTTGTGGCGTGAGATCCTTTGTCGCCGTGAATCACTTCAAATTGCACACGTTGACCTGCTTTTAATGAACGGTAACCATCCATTTCAATCGCTGAATAATGTGCAAAAATGTCCGTATCCACGCCTTCTGCAGAAATAAACCCAAATCCTTTTGCGTTGTTAAACCATTTTACTACACCAATTTCCATAGTAGACCTCTATAGGCTTCGCCCTTAATACTTAAAAACAATAAGACTCATGCCTTATCACCTCAATTGGAAATATATTCAAACATTTTATTTTTTTATGCAACAACGAAACTTTAAAAATGATACATTGATCACAAAATTTTTACATATTTATTATTAGAAGTCTCTTTCTCATCTTTTTGATGAATTTCACGTAATGCTTTTGCCACAATTTGAATTGCTTCACCGCTACTAATTCCTTGTGCCATTAATTCCTGAATTTGTTCTACTGCTTTTTGTTGTTGTTCATGGGTTAAATTAATATCTAACATTATTTCTTCTCGTTAAATTGACCAATTAAATAATTCCATCACATGCTTCCATTGTTCATCTAAACCAGCCTTAATTTCTATTTTGGTAAAATGAATAGGATGCTCAAAAATAAGTGTATCTGCGTGTAAGAATAAACGATGACAGCCAGAATATTCTGTTAAAGCACGATTTTGATGTAAATCACCATATTGTGTATCACCTAAAATAGGATGAAAAATATGCTTCATGTGACGTCGTAACTGATGTTTTCTGCCCGTTTGGGGAATTAGCTTCACTAATGAATATCGCGTGGTTTGATAACGCCCTACAGCATAAGGCATTTCCACAATGTTTAAGCCTTCATAATCCGTCACTGCCTCTTGAGGCGCTTTATCTTCTTGCGTAAATTTATCCGCAATCTTATCTAATTGGATTTTAAGGGGATAATCAATCCGTCCTTCGCCTTGCAAATAACCTCGCACAATCGCTAAATAAGATTTTTGCACCGTTTTCTGTTCAAATTGCTGACACATTAAATTTGCCATTTCACTATTTAAGGCAAATAGCAATACACCTGATGTGGGACGATCTAATCGATGAATAGGAAAAACATGCTGCCCGATTTGATCGCGCAATGTTTGCATCACAAATTGCGTTTCATGAGTATCAAGCCAACTACGATGCACCAACATGCCTGCTGGTTTATTGACTGCTACAAGATATTCATCTTGATATAAAATTTCTAACATTTATTGATTTTGTAATAAGGCTTCTAATTCACGTAATGGTGTTAATAATTCCACTAAAAAATCTTCTTCTGCTTCTTTAAATGCTTCTTCTAAATAAGGCGACACCGCAATTTGTGAAGGTAAATCTGCCCCGCTTTCAAGTAACGCAAACATTCTTGGAATGAAAATCCATTGCAACCATTCTTCTGGTGACATGGTATCAATAGCAAAAGGCTCTTCACTTAAAAAGGCTTCTTGTGAAGGCGGAACGGCTTGCCATAAATCCAGTTTTTGCATAGCAAGTTGTAATTGTTGAAGATGAAGTTTTGTTTGATTACGCATGATTTTTCCTATTTATAAATAAGCGGCGTATTCTACGAGCATCAATTAACGCTGTAAAGTGCGGTCAGTTTTAACGGTGAATAATAGAAAAGTCAGGATAGCGTTTATTTTCAATATTATCCTCTAAAACTCGTTCAACACTTGCAGTTCTAGGGCCGACTTTTAACCAATTATAAAAATCCTGTAGTTGATCGTCATTACCTTCGGCTACGATTTCCACGCTTCCATCAACACAATTTCTTACGGTGCCTTTAATACCAATTCTCTCTGCTTCTTTCCAAGTAAAATAACGAAATCCTACCCCTTGTACTCGCCCATATACAACAAATCGTTTTGCCATGATTTGCTCCTTTATTACAAAAACTTTTTAAAAATTAACCGCACTTTCCTATTCCCATTTTTTAAAATTTAGCATAGCATTACAACCATCTAATTTCATTCAAAAAATAAAAGGAGTAATTATGAAATTATGTAAGTTTGCTTTAGGTGTTGTCGCGCTTGCAGTGAGTACGAGCAGCTTAGCAGGAATGGTGACAGCATCATCAAACCTTGAGTTTCTTGCTATCAACGGCCAAAAAGCTAGCAAATCCATTCTAAAAGAAAAAAAATCATTCAACGCTGAAGCAAACCAAACACAACAAGTTGTTGTTCGTTTAGGCGAAATCGTAGGCTCAGGCTCTAGCCAAGCGCTTTTTGAATCTAACCCAATTATTGTGACTTTCCAAAGTCCTACTGATGATGTTGTGGTATCTGCAGAAAAAATTCGCTCCAAAGAAGATGGTGAGAAATTCAATGCTCAACCACAAATTACTGTTAAAACGAAATCAGGTAATTTGATTGATGCTAAAATCGATACTTTAAAACAAGAAGGTTTATTCCCAGCGGCTAATATTGTTAACGATTTAGCTGAATATAATGCATCAAATGCGCCAGCAGCAGTTTCTGCTTTAGCTGCTCCTGCAGTTGGAATGATGCCTGCAGCGTCAGGAAAAGCTGCGAAAGGCAAAGTTGTTGTACAAGGTGAAAACGTTGCTGAACAACAATTACAATACTGGTTCCAACAAGCAGATAAAGAAACCCAAACTCGTTTCTTAAACTGGGCGAAAAAACAAAAATAATCGTTTTTTAACCGCACTTTGATAAAGAAGTGAGCTTTCCCGCTCACTTTTTTATCATCCAATTTTTAGTCACACAATAAGCAAGGATATCAACATGAACCAATGGCTTAATGCAAAAGTAATCGCTTCAATACCTATTTTTATTGCAGTGAATATTGCAGCGTTTGGCGTCTGGTTTTTTGATATTTCCACGCAATCCATGCCTTTAATTTTGGGCATTATTGCAGGCGGTTTAGTGGATCTAGATAATCGCCTTACTGGACGATTAAAAAATATCTTTTACACATTAATTGCCTTTTCTATTTCAACCTTTATCGTTCAACTCAATATTGGTAAACCGATTCAATACGTATTGTTGATGACCATCATCACTTTTTTATTTACGATGGTTGGCGCTGTAGGTGAACGTTATCGTACTATTGCTTTTGGTACACTGGTGGTAGCCATTTATACCACCCTCACTTATACACCGGATAATTCTGCAAGCTGGTTTATTAATCCTGTAATGATTTTATTAGGCACCTTGCTCTACAGCATTGTGACCATCATCGTTTACCTCTTTTTCCCCAACCGTCCTGTCCAAGAAAGTGTCGCGAAAGCTTTTTGTGCCTTAGGCAATTATTTAGATGCTAAATCAGAGTTTTTTGATCCTGATGAAATTGATGAAATCGAGAAAAAACACCTCAATTTTGCGATGAAAAATACCAATGTGGTGGATGCCTTTAACCAAGCCAGAACAGCACTTTTCTATCGTATTCGTGGACAACATCGTCATGCTCGTACACAACGTATGATTCGCTATTATTTTGCAGCGCAAGACATTCATGAACGTGCGAATTCCACACATTTTGATTATCGACAAATTGCAGAGCAACTCAAAAATACAGATTTAATTTTCCGTATTCAACGCTTGCTCGAATTACAAGCACAAGCTTGTCATGATATTACTGCCTGTCTGCGTCAAAATACGCCTTATCACTATAATATTCGCGTAGAAAAAGCGTTAATGGGCACAATTCAATCTCTTGAGCTTTATAGCAAAGAACACGCTGAACAAAACAATGTTTTGCTCGCCCTTCAAACACTTATTGATAACCTGAAAAGTATTAACTGGCAACTACGCCAGCTTGAGCAAGAAACCAGTGAAAATGATCAAACGGCACAAATCCATACAGAGCAAATCACAGGCTTAAAAAATATTCTGTCTGTTATCGGAAGTAATTTTACCTTTGAATCACCACTTTTCCGTCATGCTATACGTTTGTCTATCGTGGTATTTTTATGTTGCTCCATTGTTGAATTTTTCCAATTTAATTTAGGGTACTGGATTTTGCTTACAGCAGTATTTGTGTGTCAACCAAACTATTCGGCAACAAAAGTGCGGTTACGTCAGCGTATTGTAGGTACGATTTTAGGGGTGGTTATTGGCTCTTTATTGCCTTACCTCAACCCTACATTAGAGATGAAACTTGGCTTAATGGTGGTGACCAGTACGCTCTTTTTCTTCTTCCGAAGTAATAATTACAGTTTCTCCACGTTCTTTATTACGCTGCAAGTGTTGATCAGCTTTGATGTGATGGGATTTGATACTCAGGCGGCGCTCTTTCCTCGCCTCATCGATACCGTATTAGGTTCAGCCATTGCATGGTTTGCGGTTTCTTATTTATGGCCGGATTGGAAATATCTGCAACTCGATAAAGTGAGCCGCCAAGCGATTCAAAGTGATGCACAATATTTATTGCACATCATCAGCCAACTACAATTTGGTAAAAGCGATGATTTGAAATACCGTATTGCACGCCGTAATGCTCATCAATATGCGGCAGCACTGAGCACAACGGTTTCCAATATGAATAATGAACCGAAGAAATATCAAGCCTATTTGCAGGAAGGTTTTGACTTGTTAGAAATGAATTATTCTCTGTTGAGTTATATTTCTGCTTTAGGGGCATATCGCTATAAAATGACGCAGTTACAGCAAACTACAGAATTTTTAGCAGACTTTTATCCTGTCGCGAAAAAGGTTTTATATACGCTGGAAAATATTGAAAAGCTTCGTCCTGAAGTTTTTGCCAAATTACAAGGTAATATTGAGCAAAGCCTAAAAGAAATTCAGTTAGATGACAATCAAACTAAAGCAGATATGGCTTTTGCCTTACCATATCAGCAGCTTAATTTGATTTCTCAATTGTTGCCTCAGCTGTATCGCTACTTCCAACATAGTCAGAAAGAATCCATTACCAAATAAAAAACAAAGGAAAAACTGACCGCACTAACCCAAATTTTTTATTGTTCTCAGTGCGATAAATAGAGATAATACGCCACTTATGTAAAATAAATTTAGACGCAATGACACATTACATTCTACTCATTATCAGCACCGCATTAATCAATAACTTTGTTTTGGTCAAATTCTTAGGACTTTGTCCATTTATGGGCGTATCCAAAAAGATTGAAACGGCGATTGGTATGGGGCTTGCTACGACATTCGTATTAACTGTAGCATCACTGTGTTCTTATTTAGTCGATAATTATATTTTAATGCCGCTAAACGCCACATTCTTGCGCACGTTAGTCTTCATTTTAGTGATTGCCGTTGTGGTTCAATTTACCGAAATGGTGATTAATAAAACAAGCCCATCACTTTATCGCTTATTAGGGATTTTCTTACCGCTGATTACCACAAACTGTGCCGTACTTGGTGTGGCATTATTAAACGTTAATTTGGCACACAATTTAACAGAATCTGTTATTTATGGTTTTGGTGCGTCTTTAGGTTTCGGGTTAGTTTTAGTTTTATTTGCGGCCTTACGTGAACGTTTAGTTGCTGCAGATGTGCCCATTACGTTTCGTGGCTCATCTATTGCGTTAATTACAGCTGGTTTGATGTCTCTCGCCTTTATGGGCTTCGCCGGGTTAGTAAAATGATTTATCTCTTGATGTTTATTACTGTAGCAGTGATTTTTCTCGGCTTATTTTGGAATAACACTAAAAAATAATGTTTATCTTAATTTCAGTAACCGTTCTCGCTTTAATTTTTGGTGCGATTTTAGGTGTTGCTTCGATTAAATTAAAAGTCAAAGCTGATCCTATCGTCGAAAAAATTGATGCCATCTTACCGCAAAGCCAATGTGGGCAATGCGGCTATCCTGGTTGCAAGCCTTATGCCGAAGCGATTGCCAATGGTGACGTTATCACAAAATGTGTGCCTGGCGGTCGTCCTACGGTAGTAAAAATTGCCGAAATCATGGGTGTTGATGTACCTGCAATGGATGATGTGGCGGAACCAGAAGAAATGGTTGCCTTTATTAATGAAAATATGTGTATTGGCTGTACTAAATGTATTCAAGCCTGCCCTGTTGATGCCATTATCGGTACAAACAAAGCCATGCATACTATTATTCCTGATCTCTGTACTGGATGTGAACTTTGTGTGGCACCTTGTCCGACAGATTGTATTTCCATGATTAAAGTGAAAAAAGATATTGATAATTGGGACTGGAAGTTTGATCCTAAATTAGTCATTCCGGTTGTAAATACCACAGAAATCGAGAAAAAATTAGTGGTTGGGGAGTCGGAATCACATGGCTGATGTATTAACGAGATTTAAATCCGGCAAGATTTGGGATTTTAAAGGCGGTATTCATCCACCTGAAATGAAATCTCAATCAAACCAATCCCCAATTCAGCAATCAGAACTTGCTCATGACTTTTATGTCCCCATTAAACAGCATGCTGGTTCTGCGGGTAATGTATTAGTTAAAGAAGGTGATTATGTCCTTAAAGGCCAACCTCTAACACAAGGTGATGGCTTAAGAACCTTGCCTGTTCATGCTCCTACTTCTGGTACGGTAAAATTTATCGGAGAACACGTCGCACCGCATCCTTCTGGTTTAACCGAGGACATGATTCATATTCAAGCGGATGGTTTGGATAAATGGCGTGAGCAATTTCCACTTGAAGAATTTTTCACACAACCTGTCGAACAACTTATTGATCGTATTTACCAAGCGGGGGTTGCTGGTTTAGGTGGTGCAGTATTCCCGACTGCCGCCAAAATCCAATCAGCTGAAAAGAAAGTTAAACTCTTAATTATTAACGGCGCGGAATGCGAACCCTATATTACCTGTGATGACCGCTTAATGCGTGATTACACGGATGAAATGATCGAAGGGATTCGCATCTTACGTTATATTTTACGCCCTGAAAAAGTGGTGATTGCAGTTGAAGACAATAAACCTGAAGCGATTCAGGCTATTCAACAATCACTACATGGTGCAAATGATATTGAATTGCGCGTTATTCCGACTAAATATCCATCCGGTGCAGCCAAACAGCTGATTTATTTGCTTACCGGTATGGAAGTGCCTAGTGGCGGACGTTCTTACGATATTGGCGTATTAATGCATAATGTCGGCACGGCTTTTGCGATAAAAAGAGCGGTCATTAATGATGAGCCTTTAATTGAGCGTGTCGTTACGCTTACTGGTGATAAAATTTCAGAGAAAGGCAACTACTGGGTTCGCTTAGGCACACCGGTTGATCACTTATTAGCGCAAGTTGGCTATCAATATGACGAACGCTTCCCTGTTTTTGCAGGCGGACCAATGATGGGGTTGCAACTTTCTGATCTCAACGCACCAGTCACCAAATTAATTAACTGTCTATTAGCACCTGATCATTTTGAATATGGTGAACCAGAACCGGAACAATCTTGTATCCGCTGCTCTGCTTGTTCTGACGCTTGCCCTGTTAATTTAATGCCACAGCAACTTTATTGGTATGCTCGCAGTGAAGATCACCAAAAATCTGAAGAATATAGCTTAAAAGATTGTATTGAATGTGGCGTGTGTGCTTATGTTTGCCCAAGCCATATTCCGCTTATTCAATATTTCCGTCAGGAAAAAGCCAAAATTTGGGAAATTAAAGAAAAAGCGAAAAAAGCAGAAGAAGCCAAAATCCGTTTTGAAGCCAAACAAGCTCGTATGGAACGTGAGGAGCAAGAACGTAAAGCACGTTCACAACGCGCAGCAGAAGCTCGCCGTGAAGAGCTTGCAAAACAAAAAGGTGAAGACCCGGTTAAAGCGGCATTAGAACGCTTGAAAGCAAAACAAGCAAACTCATCAGTAACCAAAGAAACAAAAACTATCGTATCTGAGAAAGGTGAAATCTTACCGGATAACCATGAGCTCATGGAGCAACGTAAAGCCCGTCGCCTAGCTAAACAACAAGCGCAAACAGATACAAATACTGTGACAAATGCAACAACGTCACAAACTGATGAAAAAGATGCGAAGAAAGCAGCTGTTGCTGCAGCTCTAGCAAGAGCCAAAGCTAAGAAAGCCGCCGCTAATAGTGAAACAGTTACAACACATGCACCTGAAAGCGCGGTCGAAAAAACAGATGAAAATCCAACCGCACTTGATCCGAAAAAAGCCGCAGTAGCTGCAGCCATTGCGAGAGCTAAAGCCAAGAAAGCTGCCGCTCAAAGT
>NZ_JASOPB010000089.1:0-281 GCF_030218125.1 Haemophilus sp. UMB1048 | reverse complement strand
CTAGACATGCGTCTAGTGTTGTTATCCGGTATTAGCATCTGTTTCCAGGTGTTATCCCAGTCTCTTGGGCAGGTTACCCACGTGTTACTCACCCGTCCGCCGCTCGCTTGTATCTAGTTTCATCTGGTGCAAGCACCAAATTCATCTAGGCAAGCTCGCTCGACTTGCATGTATTAGGCACGCCGCCAGCGTTCGTCCTGAGCCAGGATCAAACTCTCATTTTCCTTCTTGAAAATGAGCTTTTTATCGTTTAGCTCTAAAACTTTCTTTGAGTTATCTCA
>NZ_JASOPB010000088.1:0-282 GCF_030218125.1 Haemophilus sp. UMB1048 | reverse complement strand
CGAAGGTCACGCCAAACATTTCCCAGGTTTCACGCTCATACCAGTTGGCGTTAGGGAACAGGTTGGTGAAGGTCGGCAGATGCAGATCGTTTTCAGACAACGCCACCTTGAGCATGATATCGCGGTTGCGGTCTACTGAGATCAGGTGGTAGAAAACGGAAAAATCCGCGGCGGGCAGGCCATCGCGGTGCGTGCGCAGACGTTCGTCCATGCCGTGCAGGTCAAACAGCATCACGTAAGGCTTCGGCAATTTCTTCAGGAAATCACCCACCTCCAGCAGCT
>NZ_JASOPB010000087.1:0-284 GCF_030218125.1 Haemophilus sp. UMB1048 | reverse complement strand
CAGCGTTGGCAGTTCGACAAAATCGTGCGTTCCACCCACGGTGTTAACTGTACAGGCTCCTGTAGCTGGAAAATCTACGTTAAAAATGGTCTGGTGACCTGGGAAATCCAACAGACCGACTACCCGCGCACTCGCCCTGACCTGCCCAATCATGAACCTCGCGGCTGCCCGCGTGGCGCAAGTTACTCCTGGTATCTCTACAGCGCTAACCGTCTGAAATACCCGCTCATTCGTAAACGACTGATTGAACTGTGGCGCGAAGCCCTCAAGCAACACAGCGATCC
>NZ_JASOPB010000086.1:0-285 GCF_030218125.1 Haemophilus sp. UMB1048 | reverse complement strand
TAGATAATGTAGTCCACCACTGGTGGGCTTTTTTTGTGGAAAAATAAATAATCTGAAAAAAACAAGTCTGTCTTTCTTTTTTCTTTTACAGTACAATGCCAATTGGGGGTAGACATGAGAGGAAATTTAATTACATTTGAAGGCCCAGATGGGGCAGGAAAAACCACAGTTATCAACGAGCTTATCAAGCAGTTGCCAAAAGAAATACAGAAAAAGACGATTATTACACGTGAACCTGGTGGATCAAAGATTTCTGAAAATATTAGAACAATTATTTTAGATCCA
>NZ_JASOPB010000085.1:0-285 GCF_030218125.1 Haemophilus sp. UMB1048 | reverse complement strand
ATGTTTCTATACCATGATTAAAATTCTGCTCATCAGATGGCAGATGAATAGCGATAATCGCTTCCGCTTTATGCAACAAATTCCGCTGAATTCGGACAGCTTCAGGTATAACATCAGGAATAGCATGACGAAGCTTATCGATATCGATAATTGGTTCGTCAGGCGATTGAGGCTCCGCTTCCTCTTCTCGTTGAATCGTTGGTATTTCACCTGCGAGGGCTTTAAGCATACTCACAATTGATTCGTGAATATGTTCGGATGAAATCGTTGAATTCGCATGATAAA
>NZ_JASOPB010000084.1:0-285 GCF_030218125.1 Haemophilus sp. UMB1048 | reverse complement strand
CCTTATGTGACATTTTCTCCTTACGCTCCTCTATGCCGTTCTGCATCCTGTCCGGATGCGTTATATCCCGGTGCGATTTTCCGCTTCAAAGCGTGTCTGTATGCTGTTCTGAAGTTCTTCCGCGAGTTCGTGCAGCTTCTCACACATGGCGGCCTGTTCGTCAGCATCGAGTGCGTCCAGTTTTTCGAGCAGCGTCAGGCTCTGGCTTTTTATGAATCCTGCCATGTTGAGTACGGCTTGCTGCTGCTTGTTCATCTTTTCGTTTTCTCCGTTCTGTCTGTCATC
>NZ_JASOPB010000083.1:0-285 GCF_030218125.1 Haemophilus sp. UMB1048 | reverse complement strand
CCGTACAACGAAATGGCTATTTATATGCGACAGTTTATTCGACAAAACGCCCAATTGCAGCCATTGTTGCGACTTCATATCAACGTCTTATAACTCATTTTTATAATCATCTTATTTTTGCGTTGCCCGCCGGTATTTTGGGGAGTCTTGTTCTGCTATTACTCTGGCTACGTATTCGACAAAACTATTTGTCTCCCAAACGCAAATTGCAACGCGCCCTCGAAAAACATCAACTTTGCCTTTATTACCAGCCAATAATCGATATCAAAACAGAAAAATGTATCG
>NZ_JASOPB010000082.1:0-286 GCF_030218125.1 Haemophilus sp. UMB1048 | reverse complement strand
CGGCTATCACGTCAACTTCACCTATTCTTATCCGGGCATGTTCCCCGGCAAAATCATCACGCCCAACGGCCTTAAAATCGACATTAAGCGCGGTTACTACCCGGCGAGCGTGGACGAGTTCGCCGGAGGTTCTGCCCTGACAATTGGCGAGTGCGTCAACGACCGGGAAGACGTTACCGACCTGACCGAGCGCGATTACAAAACCTTGCAGGCGTTGCTATTCATTTGCGGTAAATCCGACATACAGACCGCAGCAACAGCCGGAGGGTTTAAGAGCGGCAGCACC
>NZ_JASOPB010000081.1:0-288 GCF_030218125.1 Haemophilus sp. UMB1048 | reverse complement strand
TCCGCGAAGCTCGTCATCGTTGTGCACAACGGTTATTCCGCGACCGCCGCCGCCATCCGTGCGCTTCATCATAACCGGGTAGCCGTGTGTTTGCGCAAAAGTCAACAATTCTCGAATGTCTTTTACAGGCTCCGATATGCCTGGTACGGGCGGCACTTTAGCGCGAGTTGCCACGCGGCGAGCGGTTATTTTATCCCCTAAATCAATAAGAGCTTCTGGCTTCGGGCCAATCCACACAGCGCCAGCATCAATCCCCTTTTGCGCAAAACTAGCTACTTCCGATAAAAA
>NZ_JASOPB010000080.1:0-289 GCF_030218125.1 Haemophilus sp. UMB1048 | reverse complement strand
GCCCTTGACATGCCCCGGATCGCTGACTCTCAGGTGCGTCGGGTCGGTATACATCGCGCTGACCGCGTGGTGGATCTCCTCCTCTGTGGCCGATAACGTCAGCGTATTGCCCAGCGATTTCGACATTTTGGCATTACCGTCGACGCCCGGCAGGCGGCTCACGTCGCTGAGTAGCGCCTTGCAGTGGCGCAGCACCGGCTCGCCGGTGAGGCTATTCATCTTGTGGACGATCTCGTTGGTCTGTTCAATCATCGGTAGCTGATCGTCGCCCACCGGCACCAGTTCGGCC
>NZ_JASOPB010000007.1:0-154058 GCF_030218125.1 Haemophilus sp. UMB1048 | reverse complement strand
GTGGTCCCACCTGACCCCATACCGAACTCAGAAGTGAAACGCCGATGCGCCGATGGTAGTGTGGGGCTTCCCCATGTGAGAGTAGGACACCGCCAGGTACTGAATCTGAACCCCGAGCTGAATGGCTTGGGGTTTTTGTTTATGGAGTTTTCAATATTTTAGCAAAGCGTTGATTCTATGATACAATCATCGCTGTAATTTTTATAAAACAAGAGAAAATATGACCGCACTTAATGTATTAATTTATCCAGATGATCACCTAAAGATTGTTTGTGAGCCAGTTGTCGAAGTCAATGATGACATTCGCAAAATTGTAGATGATATGTTTGATACGATGTACCAAGAAGAAGGCATTGGTCTTGCCGCTCCACAGGTAGATATCTTGCAGCGTATTATTACGATTGATATTGAAGGTGACAAACAAAATCAATTAGTGTTGATCAATCCAGAAATTTTGGCTTCTGAAGGTGAAACAGGTATTGAAGAAGGTTGTTTATCTATCCCTGGATTCCGTGCTTTAGTGCCTCGTAAAGAAAAAGTCACGGTAAAAGCGTTAGATCGTCATGGAAAAGAATTTACGCTTGATGCAGATGGTTTATTAGCAATCTGTATTCAACATGAGATCGATCATTTGAACGGCATTTTATTTGTGGATTATCTTTCACCGTTGAAACGTCAACGTATCAAAGAAAAATTAGTGAAATATAAAAAACAAATTGCAAAACAATAATCAAAAGTGCGGTATAAAATGACCGCACTTTTCCTATCAATACCATAACGTAGAACATTATGAAACCATTGAATATCATCTTTGCTGGTACGCCGGACTTCGCAGCACAGCATCTTACTGCACTCTTAAATTCACATCACAATATTATTGCTGTTTATACGCAGCCAGATAAACCGGCTGGCCGCGGTAAAAAATTGCAGGCGAGTCCTGTAAAGCAATTAGCAGAACAGCATCAAATTCCTGTTTATCAACCAAAATCCTTGCGTAAAGAAGAAGCACAAGCAGAACTTAAAGCATTAAATGCTGATGTAATGGTTGTTGTCGCTTATGGTTTGATTTTACCTCAAGCGGTGTTGGATATGCCTCGTTTAGGTTGTTTAAATGTGCATGGTTCTCTCTTACCTCGTTGGCGTGGTGCTGCACCTATTCAGCGATCTATTTGGGCAGGGGATCAACAAACAGGTGTGACGATTATGCAAATGGATATGGGTTTGGATACTGGCGATATGTTGCACAAAGTGTATTGCGATATTGATGATCAAGAAACCTCCGCCTCGCTTTACCATAAATTAGCTGAAATTGCGCCATCTGCATTGATTGATGTTTTGGATCATTTGGAAGAAGGGAAATTCATTGCGGAAAAACAAGATGATAGCCAAAGTAACTATGCAGAGAAACTTTCCAAAGAAGAGGCTAAATTAGATTGGTCGCTATCGGCAGCCCAGCTTGAACGTAATATTCGCGCGTTTAATCCTTGGCCGATTAGTTTCCTACAATTAACTGATGAACAAGGTAATGAACAAACCTTAAAAGTTTATGCTGCTACCGTGTTGCCACATGTGGATAAACCAGCTGGGACGATTTTAAGTGTCGATAAAAAAGGTATCCAAATTGCCACGAAAGAAGGCGTTTTAAATTTATTGCAACTTCAGCCCGCAGGCAAGAAACCTATGTCTGTGCAAGACTTCCTCAATGGTCGAGCAGATTGGTTCCAGGTCGGTAAGGTTCTAAACTAATGGTATCTCAACGCAAAAAAACGGGAAAATCGACCGCACTTTCGGTACGCGCTATTGCTGCTCAAGTTATTTTACAGGTTTTAGATCAAGGTAAGTCCTTATCAACGTTACTTCCAGAAGTGCAATCGCAAGTAAAACCACAGGATTTACCTTTATTACAGGAAATCACCTTTGGTATTTGTCGCCTATTGCCTCGTTTAGAAAATATTATAAAAAAATTATTAGATAAGCCATTGAAGGGGAAAACCCGCATCGTGCACTGCTTGCTATTGGTGGGATTGTACCAATTACTTTATATGCGTGTGCCCGCTCATGCGGCGGTAGATGAAGTAGTTAATGCCACAAAATCATTGAAATCAGATAGTTTCCGTGGTTTGGTTAACGGTGTATTGCGTCGCTTCTTACGGGAAAAAGAAGATATTCTTTCCGTAGTAGATAAAAATTGGCAAACGCTTCATCCTGAATGGTTTGTGAATAAACTCAAAAAAGCTTATCCGAATTGGCGTGAAATTATTGAAGCAAATAACCAAAAGCCACCAATGTGGTTACGGGTCAATCAACAGCAAAATAACACGAAAACTTACCGCACTTTATTGGAAGAGCAAGAGATAGTCTCATTGGAATGTGATAATCCACATGCTTTACGTTTAGCTCAACCGCTTTCTGTCTCGAAATTACCAAATTTTGAGCAAGGCGCAGTAACAGTCCAGGATCTCAATGCCCAATGGTCCGCTTTATTGCTTGAGCCACAAAATGATGAATTAATTTTAGATGCTTGCGCGGCTCCAGGTGGGAAAACAACGCATATTTTAGAAATAGCGCCACAAGCGAAAGTGATTGCGCTTGATGTCGAGGCTCATCGCTTAAAACGCGTCGAAGAAAATCTTACCCGTTTGAATCAACAGGCGGTTGTCGTTTGTGGTGATGCGACCGAGCCAGAAAAGTGGCTCTCAGAAATAGGTTTAAGTGGTGCATCCTTTGATCGTATTTTATTAGATGCACCTTGCTCAGCAACGGGCGTAATTCGTCGTCATCCAGATATTAAATGGTTACGTCAAGAAACGGATATTGCTCAATTGGTTGCCTTGCAAGGGCAAATTCTAAAAGCACTTTGGGCAAAATTGAAACCTAATGGCATTTTGCTTTACGCGACTTGCTCGGTGCTTCCTGATGAGAACAGTCAGCAAATACAGCGTTTTTTAGCTGAAACATCCAATGTAGAATTGATGCCATTGCCGTTTGAACAAACGGAAAATACGATAGGAATCCAATTCTTACCACAAGAGAATGGCGGGGATGGGTTCTATTATGCAAAATTGAGAAAACGGTTAGCTTAAATGAATTTGCCTTTAATTGATGTCGTCATTCCTTGCTATAACACTGAACAAACGCTTGTTCGTGCAGTGGAGTCTGTGTTGCAGCAAAATAATCTTGGTCACCTTTGGCTGATTGATGATGCATCGACAGATAATACATTTGCATTAGCCTTACAGCTTGCAGAACAATATCCAGACAGAATCTCCGTCGAGCAAATGCCAAAAAATAGCGGTGTTGCGATGGCTCGAAATTGGGGCGCGATGCTCTCTGCTAAAAGTGCGGTCGATTTTGTTGCGTTTTTAGATGCTGATGATGCATACGAACCTGGTGCATTGGAAGTGGCTGCAGCAACCTTTCATTTTCAGCCAGATACTTCAGTCGTGAGATTAGCATTAAAGCCGATAAATTTAGCTCAACGCTATGCAGAACACCCTAATTTTGATCTGGCATGGCAATATATGCGCATGACCTGCGGGGGAAATATCATTTTCAATAAAGCTTTTTTCTTAGCGTGTGGCGGATTTCCAACACATCAATTATTCAGAGAGCTCGGCGGTGAAGATGGCGCTTTAGGCATTGCAACCACTAAAACGGCAAAAGTAGCGACATTATTTGAAGATGTAGGCGTGTTGCATTTTTGTCGTGAAGGTATGCATGCGGAACGTTTACTCGACGGCCTATTATTTGGTAAACAAGATCCAGCGATTACCGCAGAAAAAATGGCAAAAGCTGAACAAGTCACATCGAACATTTGTCGCCGTATTGAGGCATTAAAGTGCGGTCTAAATTCAGCTGAAATTGGTATCCGACCTTTGGTTGTGGAGAGAACAGAATGAAAATAATCATCTTAGGTGCAGGGCAAGTAGGCACAACGCTTGCGGCAAATTTAGTGAGTGAAGATAACGATATCACGCTAGTCGATAATGAATCTCAACATTTGCAGAATTTGCAAGATAAGCATGATTTACGCGTGGTTAAAGGTTCCCCTTCTTCACCCAAGGTTTTGCGTGATGCAGGAGCCGCTGATGCAGATTTGATGGTTGCAGTAACGGCATCAGATGAAATCAATATGATTGCTTGCCAGTTGGGATATACCCTTTTCAATACCCCAACACGTATTGCACGTATTCGTAATGCGGAATATTTGCGTGAGAAAGATAAATTATTTAATGATGAAAACGTCCCCATCGATCATCTGATTTCACCAGAAAATTTAGTTACGGATGAGATTACACGTTTAATTGCTTATCCAGGTGCCTTACAAGTGGCGCATTTTGCCAATAATCGAATTAGCATTGTGGTTGTAAAAGCCTATTACGGTGGTCCGTTAGTGGGCTATGCACTATCTGCTTTTAAAGAGCATATGCCACACATTGATTGCCGTATTATTTCGATTTTACGTAATGATAGATTAATTCGTCCGCAAGGCTCGACCATTATTGAGGCGGGCGATGAAATCACATTCATTTGTGCGACAGAGCACATTAAAGCGGTGATGAGTGAGTTGCAACGCCTTGAGAAAACCTACAAACGTATCATGATTGTTGGCAGTGGAAATATTGCCTCAGGTGTGGCGAAACAGTTAGAAGATAAGTATCAAGTAAAACTCATTGAGCGCGATGGAGAAAAAGCGAAAGTTTTAGCTGAAAGACTTTCTAAAACCTTGGTTTTCCATGGTGATGCTTCTGACCAAAATTTGCTTTTTGAAGAGCATATTGAGAGCGTCGATGTCTTTTTATCTCTAAGTGCGGATGATGAAGCTAATATTATGTCGGCGTTACTGGCAAAACGCCTAGGGGCTAAAAAAGCCATGGTGCTTATTCAACGCATGGCATATATCAATTTGATTCAAGGTGGAACCATTGATATTGCGGTTTCACCACAACAGGCAACAATCTCAGCTTTATTAGGACATGTGCGTAAAGGGGATATCAAAAGTGTGGCCTCTTTGCGTCATGGTACCGCGGAAGCCATTGAACTTGTGGTACATGGCGATTCGACTACATCCAATGTGGTTGGAAGACAGATTGGCGATATTAAACTTCCAGTTGGTGCAATGATTGCGGCAATTTTACGTAAAAATGAGGTTATCATTGCATGTCGTCAGGTGACCATTGAAGAAAGTGATAGTGTCATTGTTTATATTAATGACAAGAAATCTGTGTCAGAAATAGAAAAATTATTCCAACCAAGTGCATTTTTTATTTAAATAACAGTTTACTTTTTAATCTAAAAATCTATAATACGCACTCTTTTAATTTTTTAAACCAACACAAAAGGAAATTTTATGAGCTTTCTTAAAGAATTCCGCGAATTCGCAGTACGCGGCAACGTAGTAGACATGGCAGTCGGTGTGATCATCGGTGGTGCTTTTGGTAAAATCGTAAGTTCACTTGTCGGCGACGTAGTAATGCCTGTATTAGGTATCTTAACTGGTGGCGTAGATTTCAAAGATTTAAAAATCACGTTAGCACAAGCAGTAGGTGACACTCCAGCAGTAACTTTAAACTACGGTGCATTTATTCAAAACGTATTTGACTTCATCATCATTGCATTCGCAATCTTCATGATGATCAAAGGTATCAACAAGGTGAAAAAACCAGTAGAAGAAGTAAAAGGTCCTTCACAAGAAGAATTACTTGCTGAAATTCGCGATTTATTAAAAAAATAATAAGAATTTAATGTGAATAAAAAAGGTTGGTATTTTACCAACCTTTTCTTTTATCTGAAATTTAAGCTTTGAGTAATAATGCAACAGCCTCGCAAGCAATGCCTTCACTTCGACCTGTAAAGCCAAGTTTTTCTGTTGTGGTTGCTTTTACGTTCACTTGCTCAATATCGCACTGTAAATCTTCCGCAATCTTCGCTCGCATTGCATCGATATGAGGACGCATTTTAGGGGCTTGTGCAATAATAGTTACATCCACATTACCCACCTTATAAGCTTTCTCTTGCACCCGGCGGAATGCTTCTCGTAATAAAACGCGACTATCTGCATTTTTATATTGCATATCAGTATCAGGGAAGAGTTTACCAATATCCCCTAATGCTGCCGCACCTAATAAGGCATCCGTTAAGGCATGTAAGGCGACATCACCATCAGAATGGGCAATAAATCCAGTATGGTAAGGCACTTCAACGCCACCAATAATTAAAGGGCGATCTTCACCAAAAGCATGAACATCAAACCCATGTCCAATTCGTATCATAGAGTTTTCCTTGTTAAATAAAATTCGGCTAAAGCTAAATCTTCTGGACGTGTCACTTTAATATTATCACTTCGTCCCGCGACTAAGTGCGGTCGAAATCCAGCCAGTTCCATCGCAGAGGCCTCATCTGTAATATTAGCACCTTGAGATAGCCCCTGTTCAAGTGCATTTCTTAATAGATCGCAACGGAAAAATTGAGGTGTTTGTGCAAGCCAAAGTTCAGCGCGATCTTCTGTTTTAATAATATCTTGTTGTTTATTCGCGCGTTTAATCGTATCGACCGCTGGAATGGCCAAAATAGCGCCGTGTTCACCATCGATTTGGAGCAATTTATCTAAATCTTGATGTGTTAAACAAGGTCTGGCTGCATCATGCACCAATGCCCAAGCATGGTCATTTTTAATCGCTTTTAGCCCATTGAGAACTGACTCGGCTCGTGTTTCACCCCCTTCAACGAGAGTGATATTTTGATGAGGAAATAAAGTCATTTCAGAAAGATAGGGATCATTTTTTCCTACTGCAAGAATAACGCGATTGATTGCAGGATGGGATAGAATCACAGAGAGAGTATGTTCCAGAATCGTCTTGTCTAGGATTTTCAGATATTGCTTAGGTTTGTTTGCCTGCATACGGCTTCCAACACCCGCAGCAGGAATGACGGCAATAATTTCACGGTTCATTATTTATGCTCTTTGACGATGTGATAGAACACCTCGTTTGGTTTTACCATATCGTGGCCCATGCGAGCACGTTCTTCAATAGATTCAAAGCCTTTTGTTAACCCTTGAATTTCAGCTGAAATCATTTGATTTCTTTGTGAGAGCTTTTCATTTTCAGCTTTATTCTCTTTGATTTGAGCTGCGACATCTTTGTAATCAAAATATCCATTTTTACCAAACCAAAGATCGTACTGAAATAGCACGAGAACACCCACTAAAATTCCAATGAAAAGACGCATAAATTACCTATTATTTCTGAAAACTTGGGATAGTTTACCGTGAAATACAGCGAAATGCGATGAAAAAGTGCGGTTAAAAATAAGATGATTTTTGAAGTGATCTTATTCGGCTTATCAGGTAACTTAAAACTTAAAAATGTGATCTCTCTCACAAATCAGTTATAAAGTTTGATAAACCCATAGTCACTGCCCGAATAGGCTTGTTATACTTTTGCTTGTCATTATGACTTTTTAACAGAAGGAACAATCAATGAAAACAACATTAAAACTTACCGCTATTGCAGCGATGTCAGCATTTATTTTAACTGGTTGTGCGACTCAAAATAAGAGTGCAGAAGCGGATGCGCAGCTTCAACAACAAGCGGTATTAGGTCTTAACTGGATTCAACAATCAGGTGAATATCAAGCCCTTTCTTACCAAGCATACAATGCGGCAAAAGTGGCATTTGATCACGCTAAAGTGAAAAAAGGTAAGAAAAAAGCTGTTGTGGTGGACTTAGATGAAACCATGTTAGATAACAGCCCTTATGCAGGTTGGCAAGTTCAAAACAATAAACCATTTGATGGCAAAGACTGGACTCGTTGGGTAGAAGCTCGTCAATCAGGTGTGGTACCAGGTGCAGTAGAATTCAATAACTATGTAAATACCCATGGCGGTAAAATGTTCTATGTTTCTAATCGTAAAGACAGCAATGAAAAAGCAGGTACGATTGATGACATGAAACGTTTAGGTTTTAATGGTGTTGAAGATTCAGCGTTTTACTTGAAAAAAGATAAATCACCAAAAGCAGCACGTTTTGAAGAAATTGAAAAACAAGGTTATGAAATCGTCGTTTATGTGGGTGATAACCTAGATGACTTCGGTGATGCGATCTACGGTAAACAAAATGCAGAACGTCGTGATTTCGTGGCACAAAACAAAGCGAAATTTGGTAAAACATTCATCGTATTACCTAACCCGAACTACGGTGGCTTTGAAGGCGGCTTAGCAAAAGATTATTTCAAAGGCGATTCAAGCAGCAAAGTGAAAGCACGTTTAGATGCAGTTAAAGCTTGGGATGGTAAATAATTCCCTTCTTGAGATAAACAAACACCCGCAGAGATGCGGGTGTTTTGTTTTAGTCTAAAACTGCAGTCTATTTTCGCATCATTTTTTCTTTATGAGATGCGAAGTCCGCACCTTTTGCCAGCATGCGAAGTTGTAAAATAACACGCTCTTTGAGTAAATCTTGTTCAGCTTTTGTCATGTCTAAGGCGTTGGAGCCAGCTGTGAATACGATGGTTACCATTCCCTCAGCCTGAACATAAGACACATATTGCGAGTAGTGATTTTTCTTTGCAATGTATTCAGCTAATTCATCGACAAAGTGTTTGATTTCACGAGCGGCTGCGGTACGGAAAGCTTGAGAAGTCCCCGAACTTTCACGTAAGAGCAAACGGAACACGTTGGTGCTGTGAGTGATAAATTCAAAAAAGGTTTCCACGGATACGCGGATCACACTACCGCCAGCATCAATACGTTTACGCGCTTGGCGCATTAATTGACGGAGGGTTAAACCTGCTTCATCTACCATTTCTAATCCGAGCTCATCCATATCACTAAAGTGGCGATAGAAAGAAGTTGGTGCAATGCCCGCTTCACGGGCAACTTCACGCAAGCTTAAATTAGAAAAGCTTTTTTCTGCACTCAATTGATTGAATGCTGCGTCAATTAAAGCTCGACGGGTTTTTTCTTTTTGAATTGCTCGAACACCAGCCATTGGGTTTTCCTCAGCTTATGATAAATTATTTTTTATTCGCTAAAATCGATTTAACTTGTTCACTGACCGCATTTGCAACGCGTTCGTAACGATTACGTAACGGTGAACCTGGGCGGTAAACAAGCGCAATAGTACGAGACGGTTCTGGCGAATGGCAAGGAATATATTTTACACCTGCACGTGTGCCTTCATTTAATACAGCAAGTTCTGGCATAAAGGTGATACCTGCATTAGCTGCCACCATATTACGCAACGTTTCAAGGCTAGTGGCTTGAAAGTGAGAGTCTTCTTTAGCACCGGCCGTAAAACAATAATCGAGTGCTTGATTACGTAAGCAATGCCCATCATCCAACATAAGCATTTCTTGCCCTTTTAAGGTATTCATGGCAATTTTACTTTCTGAAGCCCAAGGATGTTGGTCGGATACAGCGAGTAACATTTTTTCATCAAAAATAGGCACTTCGATAAACGCTTCAGTTTCGGGTACGCGAGCGACAATCGCACAATCTAGGCGGCCCGTTTCTAATTGTTCTAATAATTGATGGGTTTGAGCTTCGTAAAGAAATACTTCAAGATCAGGGAAAGTTTCTTTCAATGTTGGTACAATGTAAGGTAGTAGATAAGGACCAACAGTTGGGATGAGTCCAATGTGTAATGGACCCGTCATTTCTTTACCTTGATTGCTAGCCATTTCTTTGAGTAATTTTACTTCGCGTAATACAGTGCGAGCTTGATCGACAAGTAACATGCCCGATTGCGTGAAGAGTACTTTACGGCTCGTACGTTCAAGTAAAATAATGCCTAACTCATCTTCGAGTTTGCGGATTTGGCCACTTAAAGTGGGTTGGCTAACATTGCAAGAATCCGCCGCTCGACGGAAATGTTTAAACTCGGAAAGGGCTACTAAGTATTCTAAATCACGAATATTCATGGGGTTCTCACTTTATAGAATATGTCAATTAAAAGGATAGAATTAATTGATTATGACTATATCACAAAACTCTCTATAATGCCTATCAAGTTTTTAAGGCAAATTCATTTAACTAACAGAGGAGACACATTATGTCTAATATGGAAGGAAAAAAAGTCCCACAAGTTACATTTCGTACTCGTCAAGGTGATCAATGGGTTGATGTGACTACATCTGAATTATTCGACAACAAAACAGTTGTTGTTTTCTCATTACCGGGTGCGTTCACGCCAACTTGTTCATCTTCTCACTTACCACGTTATAACGAGCTTGCACCAGTGTTCAAAAAACATGGCGTAGATGATATTTTAGTTGTGTCTGTAAACGATACTTTCGTAATGAATGCTTGGAAAGAAGCAGAAGAAGCACACAATGTAAAATTTATTCCAGATGGCAACGGTACTTTCACTGAAGGTATGGGTATGTTAGTCGGAAAAGATGATTTAGGTTTTGGTAAACGTTCTTGGCGTTATTCTATGCTCGTGAAAAATGGCGTAGTGGAAAAAATGTTTATTGAACCAAATGAGCCAGGCGATCCGTTTAAAGTATCTGATGCCGATACCATGTTGAAATACATTGCACCAGATTTCCAAGTGCAAGAATCAATCGCCATCTTCACAAAACCAGGCTGTCCATATTGCGCGAAAGCAAAACAACTTTTACGTGATAAAGGTTTAAGCTTTGAAGAAATCGTATTAGGTCAAGATGCAACTATCGTGAGTGTACGTGCGGTTTCTGGTCGTGCAACTGTGCCACAAGTATTCATCGGTGGTAAACACATCGGCGGTAGCGACGATTTAGAAAAATACTTTGCATAATTGATTGTCAGGTAGGAAATTTTTTATATTTTTGATTATTAGGAACATAAGTTAAAAGGGAGCGAAAGCTCCCTTTTTGTTGTTTGTGATTTTGTTTTTATATTCTTAAGCATTAAAGCCAATGTAGCAAACCGAAACTAAAACAATGTAAAAAATGACCGCACTTAGTAGCAATAATTTTACGGCAAGTTTAGGTTTGTACTGATGCAATTTATAAAGTAAGCGTGCAATCAAAACCAAAACAAAGGGATAAACCCAAAAGATAATCGAGAAAAGATCGATCTGAAAGTCGCTTAATGTTGGGTTTTTCGCAAAAGCAGTGGAAAGCAGAGAGGCCATAGGCCACAGTAAAATGGGTAAACAAAATGCCGCGATTCCCCAAGCGAAGCCGCTAAATCCTGTCGGCATAGTTTGTTTTTTCATAATGAACCTTATATGATTGACGAAAAATAAAAAGGAATATAACAAATGCCGTCTTTATTTGATAGTGAAACCGATGTGCCAGAAGAGAGAAAAGTATTGAAACGCACATTGAGCGCACAAAAAATCACGTTTATTTTGACCGCACTTTGCGCGGTGATTTATCTCTTGCAGAATGTAGGATTTAAAGAGCCAATTGTGGATTTATTTCATTATCCTGCTTATTCTTGGGAAGATCAGGAAGTATGGCGCTATTTCACCCATGCTATTGTTCATTTGTCGGTACCCCATATTTTATTTAATCTTTCATGGTTCTGGTTATTTGGTGGCGCAATTGAGCGCCGATTTGGTTCTTTCCATTTTTTATTATTGGTCTTAGTGTCTGCCGCAGTGAGTGGTGTTGTACAGGATTACTTTACCGGTCCAGCCTTTTTCGGGTTATCTGGTGTCGTTTATGCCGTGTTAGGTTATGTGTTGGTGGTGGACAAATTGCACCCACATAGCTTTGACTTACCAGAAGGCTTTTTCACGATGTTGCTGGTAGGGCTTGTATTTGGCTTTATTAGTCCGCTTTTTGGTATTAATATAGGCAACGCTGCCCACATTTCAGGCTTTATCTTAGGATTGGTTTGGGGATTTCTGCAGAGTAAAATTAAGGCTAAATCGTTTAGCTAATTCAAATTTATAGGCATTTATATGAAGCAATCATTACGCCATCAGAAAATTATTGAGCTTGTGAAGCTAAAAGGCTATGCCAGTACTGAAGAGCTGGTTATTGAACTGGAAGTCAGCCCACAGACCATTAGACGCGATCTGAATATCCTTGCGGAACAAGATTTAATTCGTCGTCATCATGGTGGCGCGGCACCTTCTTCTACCGCAGAAAATTCTGATTATATTGAACGTAAACAATTTTTCCCTTCCCAAAAAAGCGCCATTGCTCGTGAAGTGGCAAAACGTATTCCAAACGGTGCCTCCTTATTTATTGATATTGGTACCACGCCTGAAGCTGTAGCAAGTGCTTTATTAAACCATGAACGGTTACGTATTGTGACGAATAATATCAATGCCGCTCATTTATTACGCCAAAATGAAACCTTTGATATTACGATGGCAGGCGGTTCTTTGCGTAAGGATGGTGGAATTATCGGTGAGGCAACGGTTAATTTTATTTCGCAATTCCGTTTAGATTTCGGGATTCTGGGTATTAGTGCAATCGACCTTGATGGCTCATTATTGGACTATGATTATCACGAAGTCCAAGTGAAGCGAGCTATTATAGAAAGTTCGCGCCAAACTTTATTAGCGACCGATCATTCGAAATTCTCTCGACAAGCGATTGTGCGATTGGGTGAGCTTAAAGATGTGGATTATCTTTTTACTGATGATGTGCCAAAACAAATTGCGGATTATTTAGAAAATAGCAATACAAAGTTAGTGATTTGTAAATGATAGAAATAGGAAGTGCGGCCAAAATTGACCGCACTTTTTTTGTAGGCATCCATGCTTAGCCACTGCTGTTTCGACCAATTCAAAATTAACCCCATTCATGCCAACATCCTTATTAATATGAGATAAGGCTAATTTTGCTGCATATTAAATTTTAGGGATAAAAACGGACGACAAATCATTCGACTGCCAATTCTTTATTTAGGACTACGGGGAAGGTTTGCTTGAAGAGTCAAGAAAGACAAGATCTTGATAGATCAAGTGGAGTACATCGAGATCCCTCTCTAAATGTAATTTATTTATACTGCTGTTTTTAAAAAAAGGGAATATTAAAATTACAAATATGTGATCGAGATCACAATTTAAATGCAAAAAGAAAGCCACTTATTTTTGTTTAGAAAATAAGCGGCTATTTTACAGATTTTTTATCGATTTAAATTCACAGCGCCTTCATAACCAAGTTGTCGCCACGCCTCATAAATTGTTACGGCTACTGAGTTAGATAAGTTCATGCTACGGCTATTTGCTGTCATAGGAATCCGGATTTTTTGCTCCATTGGCATGCTATCTAAAATAGACATAGGAATACCACGTGTTTCTGGACCAAACATTAAATAATCCCCTAATTCAAATTGCACTTCGCTATGCGCAGGACCACCTTTAGTGGTGAGGGCAAAAAGACGTTTAGGTTTTTCGCTTTCCAAAAAGGCTTCAAAGGTTTTATGTTTTTTGATTTCAGCAAATTCATGATAATCCAAGCCGGAACGACGTAATTTTTTATCATCCCATGTAAAGCCAAGTGGCTCGATTAAATGAAGGCGAAAGCCAGTGTTCGCACAAAGACGAATAATATTTCCTGTATTTTGTGGAATTTCAGGTTCGTATAACACAATATCTAACATAATGATTTCCTAATCTTTTTGATACAGGCGGTAACTCACCATTCCTGTGGTTTTTTCTTTTAGTAATTGCCAATTGTCAGGCACGCTAAGCGGTTTATCTTTTTCTGTTTCAACATAAATCAACGCATGGGGTAACAGCCAATTCTTTTCCTCCAAGAGAGCAATTGCTTGTTCTGCTAAGCCAAAATGAAAAGGTGGATCTAAAAATACCACATCAAAGTGCGGTTGATTTTGCACTTGTTTTAAAAATTCTAAACTATTTTGATTGATTACCTGAGCTTGTTCACTCGTTGTTTTTAGCGTTTGCAAATTTTTCTTTAATTGGTTTGCCACATTTTTATCTAACTCTAAAAATGTCACCTGTTTCGCTTGGCGAGAAAGGGCTTCAAAACCAAGTGAGCCACTGCCTGCAAAGCAATCAAGACAATGGCTATCCACAATGTAAGGCATCAACCAGTTGAATAAGGTTTCTTTTACGCGATCGCCTGTTGGACGCAAACCTTCAGCATTTAAAACCGGTAATTTTCGTCCACGCCAAAGACCCGCGATGATTCGAACTTCGCCTTTGGCATTTTGAACTTGCATTTTTTTCATAAAGAAACAGATTTTTAGTGAAAATTGTGCTTAGTTTAGACGATTTTTTGCTAGAATAGGCAGTATTTTTTACAGATTTGTGTTTAAGAGAAGAATTTATGTCAGAAGAAAAGAAAAAAGGTGGATTTTGGGCCTCCCTTTTTGGTCGCAATAAAAAGCAAGAAGAACAAAAAATTGAGCCAATTATTGAAGAGCCATCTGTCGAACCTGCCGATGTTTCACCTGAGGAAGAAATTGTTCACGCTGAAGGGAACATTCAATTAGAACAAGTTGAACAGGAAGAATTACAGGAATTAGCTGAACAACTGCAAGAAGATAAAGCAGAAGAGGTCGTTGTTGAGCATCTTGAACCTATCGTAGAACAAGTGATTTCACCTGAAAGTGCGGTCAATATTGAACCTGTTTTAGATACACCGATGATTGAAACAATTGATGAAGAAACGGTAAAAACAGAAGAAATTTCAACCGCACTTCCTACAGAAGAGCTAGCAGAAAGCATTATTGAACCAGATAATGTCATTGAAGATCTTCCTGTGGCTGAAGCGGAGATTGAGCCTGAAATTGTTGACGATGTTAAAGACGAATTACGTTCAGATAGCAATACCGAAACGCAAGAAAAACCAAGTGAAGGTGGCTTTTTCAGTCGTTTAGTCAAAGGCTTACTCAAAACCAAGCAAAATATTGGTGCGGGTTTCCGCTCTTTCTTTTTAGGCAAGAAAATTGATGATGATTTGTTTGATGAGTTGGAAGAGCAACTTTTGATTGCGGATATTGGCGTACCAACAACCAATAAGATCATTAAGAATTTAACTGAGCACGCAAGTCGTAAACAATTACAAGATGCGGAATTACTTTACCAACAACTTAAAGTTGAAATGGCGGAGATCTTAAAGCCTGTTGCACAGCCGCTAGTTATTGATACCACTAAAAAACCGTATGTTATTTTAATGGTTGGCGTGAATGGTGTAGGTAAAACAACCACAATTGGTAAGTTAGCTCGTAAATTCCAAAATGAAGGTAAATCAGTCATGTTAGCAGCAGGGGATACTTTCCGTGCGGCAGCAGTAGAACAACTTCAAGTATGGGGTGAGCGTAACAATATTCCGGTGGTGGCACAAAGTACGGGTTCAGATTCTGCGTCGGTGATTTTTGATGCGATGCAATCTGCCGCAGCACGTAACATTGATATTTTAATTGCGGATACGGCAGGACGTTTACAAAATAAAAATAATCTCATGGATGAATTGAAGAAAATTGTTCGCGTCATGAGAAAATACGATGAAACCGCACCGCACGAAATTATGCTTACTCTTGATGCGGGTACAGGACAAAATGCAATTAGCCAAGCGAAACTCTTTGATGAAGCAGTTGGACTAACCGGTATCTCATTAACCAAGTTAGACGGTACAGCAAAAGGTGGGGTAATTTTCGCCATTGCAGATCAGTTTAATTTACCAATTCGTTATATTGGTGTGGGTGAAAAGATTGAAGATTTACGCGAATTTAATGCAGAAGAATTTATTGAAGCATTGTTTGTTCACGAAAATGAAGAATAAAAAGGAATAATAAAGTGATTCGATTTTCAAATGTCTCTAAAGCTTATCACGGTGCGACTCAGCCGGCCTTGCAGGGTTTGAATTTTCATCTTCCTGTCGGAAGTATGACTTATCTTGTTGGTCATTCAGGTGCGGGTAAAAGTACCTTGCTTAAATTAATCATGGGAATGGAAAAGGCGAATGCCGGAAATATTTGGTTTAATGGTCATGATATTACGCGTTTGTCTAAATATGAAATCCCATTTTTACGTCGTCAAATCGGTATGGTTCACCAAGATTATCGTTTATTAACGGATCGTAACGTGGTAGAAAATGTGGCGCTGCCATTGATTATTGCTGGCATGAACCCGAAAGAAGCACATACACGTGCATTGGTTGCATTAGATCGTGTGGGCTTACGTAGTAAAGCGAATTATATGCCGCCACAAATCTCAGGTGGGGAACAACAACGCGTAGATATCGCACGCGCAATCGTACATAAACCGCAACTTTTATTAGCGGATGAGCCGACAGGTAACCTTGATGATGAACTTTCCTTAGGGATTTTTAATCTTTTTGAAGAGTTTAATCGTTTAGGCATGACAGTCTTGATTGCGACACACGATATCAATTTAATTCAAAAAAAACCAAAACCATGTCTTGTACTTGAACAAGGCTATTTACGCTATTAAGGATAAAAAATGACAAGACGTATTGATGCTTCTTTTGGCGTGCAAACTGCCTATACTTTGCGTTCTGTTTGGGGCGATTTGGTAAAACGTAAATTTGGTACATTGCTAACAATTTTAGTCATTGCCGTGTCTTTAACGATTCCAACGGTGAGCTATTTGTTATGGAAAAATTTACATTTAGCGACGACTCAATTTTATCCGGAAAGCGAACTCACAATCTACTTACACAAAAATTTAAGTGAGGAAGATGCTAACTTAGTGGTGGAAAAAATCCGTCAACAAGAAGGCGTGGAATCTTTAAATTATGTTTCTCGCCAAGAAAGCTTAAAAGAATTCAAAAGTTGGTCTGGTTTTGGTGAAGAATTAGAGATTTTAGATGATAATCCATTACCGGCAGTCGTGATGGTGAAGCCGTCTAAAGACTTTAATGCATCTGAAAAACGAGCAGAATTACGTACCAACTTAAATAAAATTAAAGGTGTGCAAGAAGTTCGTTTAGATAACGATTGGATGGAAAAATTGACCGCACTTTCGTGGTTATTTGCGCATGTGGCAATTTTCTGCACGGTTTTGATGACTATTGCGGTATTCCTTGTTATCGGAAATAGTATTCGCTCGGATGTCTATAGTAGCCGAGCAAGCATTGATGTGATGAAACTATTAGGTGCGACAGATCAATTTATTCTTCGTCCTTATCTTTATACCGGTATGATTTATGCGGTGTTGGGCGGATTGGTTGCAGTACTGTTTAGCAGTCTTATTGTCGGGTACTTTACTTCAGCGGTGAAGTATGTGACGGATATCTTTGCGGTTACATTTGAGCTCAATGGATTAGGCGTTGGTGAGCTAATCTTCTTATTAGTCAGTTGCTTGATTATGGGTTATGTTGGTGCTTGGATTGCTGCAACAAGACATATTGCAATGTTAGATAACAAACTATAGATTTCATTTATATTAAAGTGCGGTCATTTTTTGTCGTGTTTTCAGCTGAAAAACATTCTGGAAAATGACCGCACTTTTTTGTCTGTGGAAATTAATTGAACAAAAAGCTTGCATAATTAGGTGTTTTTGTGTAATATCCACAGGCTTTCAGGTATTGAAAGCCGTTTAATGTAATCATTTATTAAACGAGTATTACGATATGTAATACTAACAATGTTTCCGATTTGGAGACTATATAACAGGTAACTTACACCTCCTTTTCTATTTTGAAGTTAGAATTGTGATTGGTGTTAGTTTTTTATTAGCTAAATTTTATTGGAGCTCTGGTCTAATGCAGAACCAAAGAATCCGTATCCGCTTAAAAGCTTTCGATCACCGTTTGATCGATCAATCTACTGCGGAGATCGTAGAAACAGCTAAACGTACTGGTGCACAAGTTCGTGGTCCAATCCCTTTACCAACTCGTAAAGAGCGTTTCACCGTGTTGATTTCTCCACACGTGAACAAAGACGCGCGTGATCAATACGAAATTCGTACACACAAACGTTTAGTAGATATCGTAGAGCCAACAGAAAAAACTGTTGATGCATTAATGCGTTTAGATTTGGCTGCCGGCGTGGACGTGCAGATCAGCCTAGGTTAATTAAGAGGTTATTACAATGATTGGTTTAGTCGGTCGTAAAGTTGGTATGACCCGTATCTTCAATGAAGACGGTGTTTCTGTACCAGTTACCGTTATCGAAATCGAAGCCAACCGCGTAACTCAAGTTAAAACTCTTGAAAACGATGGCTATACTGCAGTTCAAGTTACTACTGGTTCTAAAAAAGCGAATCGTGTAACTAAACCTGAAGCAGGTCATTTCGTGAAAGCAGGTGTTGAAGCTGGTCGCGGTTTATGGGAATTTCGTACTGAAGGTGAAGAATTCACTTTAGGTCAAGAAATCAATGTTGACATCTTTGCAGATGTTAAAAAAGTAGATGTTACTGGTACTTCTAAAGGTAAAGGTTTCCAAGGTGGTGTTAAACGTTGGAACTTCCGTACTCAAGATGCTACACACGGTAACTCTTTATCACATCGTGTACTTGGTTCTATTGGTCAAAACCAAACTCCAGGTCGTGTGTTTAAAGGTAAAAAAATGGCAGGACATTTAGGTGCTGAGCGTGTAACCGTTCAATCACTTGAAGTTGTTCGTGTAGATGCTGAGCGTAAATTGCTATTAGTAAAAGGTTCTGTACCTGGTGCTATCAATGGCGATGTTATCGTTAAGCCGGCAGTTAAAGCATAAGTCTAGGAGATAGAGATGGAATTACAAGTTGTAGGTGCAAACGCACTAACTGTTTCTGAAACTACCTTCGGACGTGAGTTTAACGAAGCTTTGATTCACCAAGTTGTTGTTGCTTATGCAGCAGGTGCCCGTCAAGGTACTCGTGCGCAAAAAACTCGTGCTGAAGTGTCTGGTTCAGGTAAAAAACCTTGGCGTCAAAAAGGTACAGGTCGTGCTCGTTCTGGTGATATCAAATCACCAATCTGGCGTTCTGGTGGTACAACCTTCGCGGCTAAACCACAAGATCACAGCCAAAAAGTGAACAAGAAAATGTACCGTGGTGCTATCAAAAGCATTCTTTCTGAATTAGTTCGTCAAGACCGTTTGGTTGTTGTTGAAAAATTCGAATTAGATGCACCAAAAACTAAAGTTTTAGTACAAAAATTAAAAGATTTAGCAGTTGAAGATGCGTTAATTATCACAGCAAGTTTAGATGAAAATCTATTCTTAGCGGCACGTAACTTATATAAAGTTGATGTACGTGATGTTCAAGGTATCGATCCAGTTAGCTTAATCGCTTTCGATAAAGTGATTGTTACTGTTGACGCTGTGAAACAAATTGAGGAGATCCTAGCATGAGTCAAGAACGTTTGCTAAGCGTGCTACGTGCACCGCACATCTCTGAAAAAGCAACTAACAATGCTGAAAAATCTAACACTGTTGTACTTAAAGTTGCTTTAGATGCGAACAAAGCTGAAATTGCTGCTGCTGTTGCTCAATTATTTGAAGTAAAAGTTGACTCAGTTCGTACTGTGGTTGTTAAAGGTAAAACTAAACGTCGTGGTAACAAAATGGGTCGTCGCAGCGACTGGAAAAAAGCTTATGTAACTTTAGCCGAAGGCCAAAACTTGGACTTCGTGGACAGTGCAGAGTAATCGGAGGAAATTAGAGAATGGCTATCGTTAAATGTAAGCCGACCTCCGCTGGTCGTCGTCACGTTGTTAAAATCGTGAACCCTGAATTACACAAGGGTAAACCTTACGCGCCTCTTCTAGATACCAAATCTAAAACTGGTGGTCGTAACAATTATGGTCGTATTACCACTCGCCACATCGGTGGTGGTCATAAACAACATTACCGTTTAATCGATTTCAAACGTAACAAGTTAGATATCCCAGCGGTTGTTGAGCGTTTAGAATATGATCCAAACCGTTCAGCTAACATTGCTTTAGTGCTTTATAAAGATGGTGAACGCCGTTATATCTTAGCACCTAAAGGTTTGTCAGTTGGCGATCAAATCCAATCTGGCGTTAACTCACCAATTAAAGTGGGTAACTCATTACCAATGCGTAATATCCCAGTTGGTTCAACAGTACATAACGTTGAATTAAAACCAGGTAAAGGCGGTCAAATCGCTCGTTCTGCTGGTGCTTATGTACAAATCATCGCTCGTGAAGGCAACTACGTAACTTTACGTTTACGTTCAGGCGAAATGCGTAAAGTATTAGCTGAATGTGTTGCTACAATCGGTGAAGTTGGTAACTCAGAACATATGCTTCGCGTATTGGGTAAAGCTGGTGCTAACCGCTGGAGAGGCATTCGCCCTACAGTTCGTGGTACTGCAATGAACCCAGTAGATCACCCACACGGTGGTGGTGAAGGTCGTAACTTTGGTAAACACCCAGTAACTCCTTGGGGCGTTCAAACTAAAGGTAAGAAAACTCGTCACAACAAACGTACTGATAAATTTATCGTACGTCGTCGTGGCAAATAATTTAAATTAATAAGAGGATAAGCCATGCCACGTTCTCTCAAGAAAGGTCCTTTCCTTGACCTACACTTGTTGAAGAAGGTAGAGAAGGCGGTGGAAAGCGGGGATAAAAAACCAATCAAAACCTGGTCCCGTCGTTCAATGATCATTCCTTCAATGATCGGATTGACCATCGCAGTCCATAATGGTCGTCAGCACGTTCCTGTTTATGTATCTGATGAAATGATCGGCCATAAATTAGGTGAATTTGCACCGACTCGTACATACCGCGGTCACGCGGCAGATAAGAAAGCTAAGAAATAAGAGGTAAATAGATGGAAACTATCGCAAAACATCGTTACGCTCGCACTTCTGCCCAAAAAGCTCGCTTAGTTGCCGATTTAATTCGTGGTAAAAAAGTTGCGCAAGCATTAGAAATCTTAACTTTTACTAACAAAAAAGCTGCGGCTTTAGTGAAAAAAGTATTAGAGTCAGCTATTGCTAACGCAGAGCATAATGATGGTGCAGATATCGATGATCTTAAAGTTGCTAAAATCTTCGTTGACGAAGGTCCTAGCATGAAACGTGTTATGCCACGTGCTAAAGGTCGTGCAGATCGTATTTTAAAACGTACTAGCCACATCACTGTGGTTGTGTCAGATCGTTAATAAGTAGAGGAATAGCAATGGGTCAAAAAGTAAATCCAAATGGTATTCGCCTAGGTATTGTAAAACCTTGGAACTCTACTTGGTTCGCGAATACACAAGATTTCGCCGACAATCTTGACGGTGACTTCAAAGTACGCAAATTCTTAACTAAAGAATTAGCAAACGCTTCGGTTTCACGTATTACTATTGAGCGTCCAGCTAAAAGTATTCGTGTAACAATTCACACAGCTCGCCCTGGTATCGTTATCGGTAAAAAAGGTGAAGATGTTGAAAAATTACGTAACGCAGTATCTCAAATCGCTGGCGTTCCGGCTCAAATCAACATTGCTGAAGTGAAAAAACCGGAATTAGATGCAAAATTAGTTGCAGACAGCATCGCTTCTCAATTAGAACGCCGTGTAATGTTCCGTCGTGCTATGAAACGTGCGGTACAAAGTGCAATGCGTTTAGGTGCTAAAGGTATCAAAGTTGAAGTTAGCGGTCGTTTAGGTGGTGCAGAAATCGCACGTTCTGAATGGTATCGTGAAGGTCGTGTACCTCTACATACTCTTCGTGCGGACATCGATTATAACACTGCAGAAGCTCATACTACATACGGCGTAATCGGCGTTAAAGTATGGATCTTCAAAGGTGAAATTTTGGGTGGAATGGCTGCAGTTGCGCAATCAGAACAACAACCTGCCGACAAGCCTAAAAAGGCTCCGCGTGGCAAAGGTCGTAAGTAAGGAGAAACGCTAAATGTTGCAACCAAAACGTACAAAATTCCGTAAAGTTCACAAAGGCCGTAACCGTGGTATCGCGGGTGGTACTGAAGTTAGCTTCGGTACATTCGGGTTAAAAGCAGTTGGTCGTGGTCGTTTAACCGCTCGTCAAATTGAAGCGGCTCGTCGTGCAATGACACGTGCAGTTAAACGTCAAGGTAAAATCTGGATCCGTGTTTTCCCAGATAAACCAATTACTGAAAAACCATTAGAAGTCCGTATGGGTAAAGGTAAAGGTAACGTTGAGTACTGGGTAGCCTTAATCCAACCGGGTAAAGTACTTTATGAAATGGATGGTGTGTCTGAAGAGATCGCAAGACAAGCATTTGCATTAGCAGCTGCTAAATTGCCAATCAAGACTACCTTCGTAACTAAGACGGTGATGTAATGAAAGCTCAAGATTTACGTACAAAAAGTGTTGAAGAGCTGAATGATGAATTAGTGAACCTTTTAGGTGAACAATTCAAATTGCGTATGCAAACAGCCACCGGTCAGCTTCAACAAACCCATCAGGCTAAACAAGTGCGTCGTGATATCGCACGCGTTAAAACCATTTTAACTGAGAAGGCGGGTGAGTAATGACTGATAAAATTCGTAGCGTACAAGGTAAAGTTGTTAGCGACAAAATGGAAAAATCTTTCGTTGTTGCTATTGAACGTAAGGTAAAACATCCGTTATACGGTAAATTTATCCGTCGTACAACTAAATTACACGTACACGATGAGAACAACGAAGCCAAATTAGGTGATGTAGTAGAGATTCGCGAATGTCGCCCTCTCTCTAAAACTAAATCTTGGACTTTAGTTCGTGTTGTTGAGAAAGCAGTTATTGCTTAATTAACAAGTTAAAAAATAAAAGCCAATGGTTTATACCGTTGGCTTTTTTCTTTCTAAGACTTGCTAAAAAATAATGAAAATTTGACCGCACTTTAAACACTCTGATTTAAGTATAAAATTTTGATTGCGTTTCTAGCTTGATTTTGGTAAACTCCGCCACCTATCCGCCATATATCTTTATAAGGTATGGATAGGTTCGTCCCGCAAGGGTGTATTATTAACTTAACGGAGCATAAAATATGATCCAAGAACAGACTATGCTGGATGTTGCCGATAACTCTGGTGCTCGCAGTGTAATGTGTATCAAGGTTCTAGGTGGATCGCACCGTCGTTATGCTGCTATTGGTGATATCATCAAAGTTACTGTGAAAGAAGCAATTCCACGCGGTAAAGTTAAAAAAGGTGATGTATTAAAAGCAGTTGTTGTGCGCACCAAGAAGGGTGTTCGTCGCCCAGACGGATCAGTCATTCGCTTCGATGGTAACGCTTGTGTAATTTTAAACAATAACACAGAGCAACCAATCGGTACTCGTATTTTTGGACCGGTGACTCGTGAACTTCGTTCTGAGAAATTCATGAAGATCATTTCTTTGGCACCAGAAGTACTGTAAGGAGAAGTGAGAAATGGCTGCAAAAATTCGTCAAAACGATGAAGTAATCGTACTTGCCGGTAAAGACAAAGGCAAGCGTGGCAAGGTAACTAAAGTGTTACCAAACGGTAAAGTGTTTGTTGAAGGTATCAACATCATCACTAAACATGAAAAACCAGTTCCTGCTTTAGGACAAGCTGGTGGTTTAGTGAAAAAAGAAGCGGCTATCGATGCTTCTAACGTTGCGATTTTCAATCCAAAAACAAACAAAGCTGACCGTGTAGGTTTTAGATTCGAAGACGGCAAAAAAGTACGTTTCTTCAAATCTAACAATGAAATTATCTAACAAACTGGAGTAATGCGATGGCGAAACTGCATGATTACTACAGAGATCAAGTAGTAAACGAGTTAAAAAATAAATTCGGCTACAAATCTGTCATGCAAGTCCCACGAATCGAAAAGATTACCCTGAATATGGGTGTGGGTGAAGCATTGACCGATAAGAAATTGCTAGACAACGCAGTAGCGGACTTAGCAGCAATTAGCGGTCAAAAACCTTTAGTAACTAAAGCTCGTAAATCTGTTGCTGGCTTTAAAATCCGTCAGGGATATCCAATCGGTTGTAAAGTAACACTACGCGGTGAGCGTATGTGGGAGTTCTTTGAACGTTTAATTACAATTGCTGTTCCACGTATTCGTGACTTCCGCGGTTTAAGCGCGAAATCATTTGATGGTCGTGGTAACTACAGCATGGGTGTGCGTGAACAAATCATCTTCCCTGAAATCGATTACGATAAAGTAGATCGTGTACGTGGTTTAGATATCACTATCACAACTACTGCTAAGAATGATGAAGAAGGTCAAGCACTACTTGCTGCCTTTAATTTCCCATTCCGTAAATAAGGCAGGTTATAATGGCAAAACAATCAATGAAAGCACGCGATGTAAAACGCGTTAAATTGGCTGAAAAATTCTTCGCTAAACGTGCAGAATTAAAGAAAATCATTTCTGATGTCAATGCCTCTGACGAAGATCGTTGGAACGCAGTGTTGAAGTTACAAACTTTACCACGTGATTCTAGCCCTAGTCGTCAACGTAACCGTTGCCGCCAAACTGGACGTCCTCACGGCGTTTTACGTAAGTTTGGTTTAAGCCGTATTAAGGTTCGTGAAGCTGCTATGCGCGGCGAGATCCCAGGCCTTAAAAAAGCGAGCTGGTAATATACCACTTTATTTTGGAATCGGAGAAAAAGTACAATGAGTATGCAAGATCCAATCGCAGATATGTTGACCCGTATTCGTAACGGTCAAGCTGCGAACAAAGTTGCAATCAATATGCCTTCTTCCAAGCTAAAAGTGGCAATTGCCAACGTATTAGCTGCTGAAGGTTATATCGAAAGCGTTAAAGTTTTAGAAGGTGCAAAACCTGAATTGGAAATTACTTTAAAATATTTCCAAGGCAAACCGGTTGTAGAAAGCATCCAACGTGTAAGCCGTCCTGGTCTTCGTATTTACAAACGTAAAGACGAATTACCAAAAGTTATGGGTGGTTTAGGTGTTGCTGTAATTTCTACATCTAAAGGTGTTATGACTGACCGTGCAGCTCGTCAAGCGGGCTTAGGCGGTGAGATCATCTGTTACGTAGCTTAATAGAGGGGTAGGAAAATGTCTCGTGTTGCAAAGGCACCTGTTAATATTCCTGCCGGCGTTGAAGTTAAACTCGACGGTCAGCTATTAACAGTAAAAGGTAAAAATGGCGAGTTATCTCGCACAATTCATAACTCAGTTGAAGTTAAACAAGATAATGGTCAATTTACTTTCACTCCACGTGAAGGTTTTGTTGAAGCGAATGCTCAATCGGGTACAGCTCGTGCATTAGTTAATGCAATGGTTATCGGTGTTACTGAAGGCTTCACTAAGAAATTACAACTAGTGGGTGTTGGTTACAGAGCTCAAATTAAAGGCAACGCAGTTGCATTAAGTTTAGGTTTCTCTCACCCTGTGGAGCACACTTTACCAGCAGGTATTACTGCAGAATGCCCTTCACAAACGGAAATCGTTTTAAAAGGTGCAGACAAGCAGTTAATTGGTCAAGTTGCAGCAGATATTCGCGCTTATCGCCGTCCTGAGCCTTATAAAGGTAAAGGTGTACGTTACTCTGATGAAGTAGTACGTATGAAAGAGGCTAAGAAGAAATAATTAAGGTAACACTATGGATAAGAAATCAGCTCGTATCCGTCGTGCAGCTCGTGCACGTCATATGATGAGAGAGCAAGGTGTAACTCGTCTAGTTATTCACCGTACTCCGCGTCATATCTACGCACAAGTTATTGCACCAAACGGTTCAGAAGTGCTTGCCGCTGCTTCAACTGTTGAAAAAGCAATTCGTGAGCAAGTTAAATATACCGGTAATAAAGATGCCGCAGCAGTAGTAGGTAAACTTGTTGCTGAGCGCGCATTAGCAAAAGGCGTTAAAGACGTTGCTTTTGACCGTTCCGGTTTTAAATATCATGGTCGTGTCCAAACTTTAGCGGACGCTGCACGTGAAGCTGGTCTACAGTTCTAATGAGGTAAATTGAGATGTCAAACATCGAAAAACAAGCTGGTGAACTGCAAGAGAAGCTAATCGCAGTAAACCGTGTATCAAAAACTGTAAAAGGTGGTCGTATTATGAGCTTTACTGCTTTAACAGTAGTAGGCGATGGTAACGGTCGCGTAGGTTTTGGTTATGGTAAAGCTCGTGAAGTTCCGGCAGCGATCCAAAAAGCGATGGAAAAAGCACGTCGCAATATGATTAATGTCGCTTTAAATGAAGGTACATTACAACACCCAGTTAAAGGTGTTCACACTGGTTCTCGCGTATTCATGCAACCAGCTAGCGAAGGTACAGGTATCATCGCAGGTGGTGCAATGCGTTCAGTGTTAGAAGTTGCTGGTGTACGTAACGTTCTTTCTAAAGCGTATGGTTCAACCAACCCAATCAACGTTGTTCGTGCAACTATTGATGCATTAGCAAATATGAAATCACCAGAAATGGTTGCTGCTAAACGTGGCAAAACCGTTGATGAAATTTTGGGGTAATTGATAATGGCTAAAACTATTAAAGTAACTCAAGTTCGTAGCGCAATTGCTCGTTTACCGAAGCACAAAGCTACCTTGCGTGGCCTTGGTCTTCGCCATATGCACCATACTGTTGAGTTAATCGATACTCCGGCAGTACGTGGTATGATTAACCAAGTTTCATACATGGTTAAAGTGGAGGAGTAAGAGAATGCGTTTAAATACTCTATCTCCGGCTGAAGGTGCTAAGCATAGTGCAAAACGCCTTGGTCGTGGTATTGGTTCAGGTTTAGGAAAAACTGGTGGTCGTGGTCATAAAGGTCAAAAATCTCGTACTGGCGGCGGTGTTCGTCGTGGTTTCGAGGGTGGTCAAATGCCATTATACCGTCGTTTACCAAAATTTGGTTTCACTTCAATGAAATCAGCTGTAACTGCTGAAGTTCGTTTAAACGAATTAACAAAAGTTGAAGGAAATGTTGTCACTTTAGAAGCATTAAAAGCTGCAAACATTTTAACTAAAGATATTCAATTCGCTAAAGTTATCTTAGCTGGTGAAGTGAAGTCTGCAGTTACTGTACGTGGTTTACGTGTAACTAAAGGTGCAAAAGCAGCAATCGAAGCTGCTGGCGGTTCAGTTGAGGAATAATTAGCAAATGGCTAAACAACCAGGTTATCAAAGCAGAAGTACTAATAGTGGTACTGGTGAACTAAAAAGCAGATTGCTTTTTGTATTAGGTGCACTTATCGTTTATCGTATTGGTTCTTTTATTCCGCTTCCTGGTATTGATGCCGCCGTGCTAGCTCAATTAGTTGAACAACAAAAAGGCACCATCATTGATATGTTAAACATGTTCTCTGGTGGTGCATTGAGCCGAGCATCAATTTTAGCATTAGGTATTATGCCGTATATCTCGGCATCTATCGTGATGCAATTGCTTGCTACGGTTTCACCTGCTTTAGCAGAATTGAAGAAAGAAGGCGCAGCAGGACAAAGAAAAATCACCAAGTATACTCGTTATGCAACAGTGGTTTTTGCTACTATCCAAGCTATCGCAATTTCTACCGGTTTACCGAATATGTTGCCACAGTTAGTGCCAAATATCGGTTTTACTTTTTACTTCACTGCAGTAGTAAGTCTTGTGACCGGAACCATGTTCTTAATGTGGTTAGGTGAGCAAATTACTGAAAGAGGTATTGGTAACGGTATCTCAATTCTTGTTTTTGGTGGTATTGTTGCAGGGTTGCCACATGCAATCATCGAAACAGTTGAGCAAGCTCGTCAAGGACAAATGCATCCTTTAGTTCTTCTACTAATCGCTGCTATTGTTTTTGCAGTAACTTATTTTGTTGTCTTCGTAGAACGTGGACAACGTAGAATTCGTGTTGAATATGCTAAGCGTCAACAAGGACGTCAAATTTTAGGTGGTCATTCAACTCACTTACCATTAAAAGTTAATATGGCAAACGTAATGCCAGCAATTTTTGCTTCAAGCATTATTTTATTCCCTGCCACATTGACACAATGGTTTGGTCAAAATGATAAGTTTGAGTGGTTAAATGACTTATCAATGTTGTTGAATCCTGGACAACCTTTATATCTTCTTGTTTATGCGGTAGCGATTATTTTCTTCAGTTTCTTCTATACTGCAATGCAATATAATCCACGTGATACAGCAGATAATCTAAAAAAATCTGGTGCATTTATCCCAGGAATTAGACCAGGTGAACAAACATCTCGTTACATTGATAAAGTAATGACTCGCTTAACATTAATCGGCGGTCTTTATGTAACGTTCGTATGTTTAGTCCCTTACATTATGACATCAGCATGGGATGTTAAATTCTACTTCGGTGGTACTTCCTTATTAATCGTTGTTGTTGTAATTATGGATTTTATCGTGCAAGTTCAGAGTCACTTAATGTCGTCTCAATATGAATCTGCGTTAAAAAAAGCAAACCTTAAAGGTTTTGGACAGTAATTGTTCATTTAAGTAAAAAGGATAAGCAATGAAAGTTCGTGCTTCCGTTAAGAAGATGTGTCGTAACTGTAAAATTGTTAAACGTGAAGGTGTTGTTCGCGTATTATGCAGCGACCCTAAACATAAACAACGTCAAGGTTAATTAACATTTCTTCTTGCAAAGAACCGGTTGAGTAGTTATACTACTCAACTCATTTATGTCCTTGGTATTCTGTTTGAGTATCCTGAAAACGGGCTTTTCAAGATCAGAATACCAAATTAGTTAAAATAATAGGAGTGCATAGTGGCCCGTATTGCAGGCATTAACATTCCTGATCACAAACACGCTGTAATCGCTTTAACTGCAATTTACGGTATCGGTAAAACTCGTTCTAAAAGCATTTGTGCTGCAGCGGGTATTGCTGAAGATGTTAAGATCAGCGAATTGTCTGAAGAGCAGATTGACAAACTGCGTGACGAAGTTGGTAAATTTACCGTTGAAGGTGACTTACGTCGTGAAGTAACACTAAACATCAAACGTCTTTTAGACTTAGGTTGTTACCGTGGTTTACGTCATCGTCGTAGTTTACCGGTACGTGGTCAACGTACTAAAACTAATGCGCGTACCCGTAAGGGTCCACGTAAGCCGATCAAAAAATAGTCGGGGTAAATAAAGAATGGCTAAAACACCAGTTCGTGCACGTAAACGTGTAAAAAAACAAGTTGTAGATGGCGTAGCACACATTCACGCATCTTTCAATAACACAATCGTTACCATTACTGACCGTCAAGGTAATGCTTTAGCTTGGGCTACAGCAGGTGGTTCAGGTTTCCGTGGTTCTCGTAAATCTACCCCGTTCGCTGCACAAGTTGCTGCAGAACGTTGTGCTGAAATCGTTAAAGAATTCGGCTTAAAGAACTTGGAAGTTATGGTTAAAGGTCCGGGTCCGGGTCGTGAATCAACAATCCGTGCATTAAATGCAGCGGGTTTCCGTATCACGAACATCACTGATGTGACTCCGATTCCTCATAACGGTTGTCGTCCACCGAAAAAACGTCGTGTTTAATGGCGTAATAGGATAGTTGGAGAAAGAAAATGGCAAGATATTTGGGCCCTAAACTCAAGCTCAGCCGTCGTGAAGGCACTGATTTATTCCTTAAATCAGGTGTGCGTGCGATTGATTCAAAATGTAAAATTGATACAGCACCAGGTCAACACGGTGCTCGTAAACCGCGTTTGTCTGACTATGGTAGTCAATTACGTGAAAAACAAAAAGTTCGTCGTATCTATGGTATTTTAGAACGTCAATTCCGTAACTACTATAAAGAAGCAAACCGTTTAAAAGGTAATACTGGTGAAAACTTACTAGTATTATTAGAAGGTAGATTGGATAACGTTGTTTATCGCATGGGATTTGCTGCAACTCGCGCAGAAGCTCGTCAATTAGTGAGCCACAAAGCGATTGTCGTAAATGGTCGTGTTGTAAATATCCCATCTTTCCAAGTTTCTGTAAATGATGTCGTTGCTGTTCGTGAGAAATCTAAAAAACAAGCACGTATTAAAGCATCATTAGAATTAGCAGAACAAAGAGAAAAACCAACTTGGTTAGAAGTTGATTCTGCGAAAATGGAAGGTGTGTTCAAACGTGTTCCTGAACGTTCTGATTTATCAGCAGACATTAACGAACATCTGATCGTTGAGCTTTACTCTAAATAATAGTTAAGCTTAAAAGCAAAGAGAGGATAAAATGCAGGGTTCTGTTACAGAATTTTTAAAACCACGCTTAGTAGATATCGAGCAAATTAGCTCTACTCATGCTAAGGTGATCTTAGAACCGTTAGAGCGTGGCTTTGGTCATACTCTAGGGAATGCATTACGTCGTATCCTTCTGTCTTCAATGCCAGGTTGTGCTGTAACTGAAGTAGAAATTGATGGCGTACTGCACGAATATAGTAGTAAAGAAGGTGTTCAGGAAGATATTCTTGAAGTTCTTTTAAACCTTAAAGGTCTAGCGGTTAAAGTACAGAATAAAGATGATGTTATTCTGACATTAAATAAATCTGGAATTGGCCCTGTTGTTGCAGCTGATATTACCCATGACGGTGATGTTGAGATTGTTAATCCATCACATGTAATCTGTCACTTAACAGACGAAAACGCATCTATTAATATGCGTATTCGTGTTCAACGTGGTAGAGGTTATGTACCTGCATCTGCTCGTACTCATTCACAAAATGAAGATCGTCCAATTGGTCGTTTATTAGTGGATGCTTGTTATAGCCCGGTTGACCGTATTGCTTACAATGTTGAAGCAGCACGTGTTGAACAACGTACTGACTTAGATAAACTAGTTATCGAGTTAGAAACTAACGGGACTATTGATCCGGAAGAAGCAATTCGTCGTGCTGCAACAATTTTAGCAGAGCAACTCGATGCATTCGTTGATTTGCGTGATGTTCGTCAACCTGAAGTCAAGGAAGAAAAACCGGAATTCGATCCGATTTTATTACGTCCTGTTGATGACTTAGAGTTGACAGTTCGTTCTGCTAACTGTTTGAAAGCAGAAACAATTCACTATATCGGTGACTTAGTACAACGTACAGAAGTTGAGTTATTAAAAACGCCTAATCTTGGTAAGAAATCTCTTACTGAAATTAAAGACGTTCTCGCTTCACGTGGTTTGTCACTTGGTATGCGCCTTGAGAATTGGCCACCAGCAAGTATTGCTGAAGACTAGTTTGGTCATAGGTTAAGATTTTTCTGAGAAGGATAAGATCATGCGCCATCGTAAGAGTGGTCGTCAACTAAACCGTAATAGCAGCCATCGCCAAGCGATGTTCCGTAACTTAGCAAGTGCTTTAGTTAGTCATGAAATCATCAAGACTACTTTACCAAAAGCTAAAGAATTACGTCGTGTAGTTGAACCGTTAATTACATTAGCAAAAGAAGATAGCGTTGCAAACCGTCGTTTAGCATTCGCTCGTACTCGTAACATCGAAACTGTTGCGAAATTATTCAATGAATTAGGTCCACGTTTTGCTCAACGTGCAGGTGGTTACACCCGTATCTTAAAATGTGGTTTCCGTGCAGGTGACAACGCTCCAATGGCATACATTGAGTTAGTTGATCGTCCAGAAGTTGCAGAAGCAGCAGCGGAATAATAATTTGTTATAAAATAAAAAGGCTCACTGATGTGAGCCTTTTTTATATCTCGTTTTCCTAAAATTCAGCTTTAGTTCTGAATGTCATTTTTTCACCTGTGATAGGGTGCGTAATCGTAAGTTCTTCTGCATGTAAGCATAAGCGAGGTGACATCGATTTAGCTTGTGGGTGAGAATAAAACTTGTCTCCTAAAATAGGATGTCCAAGCGCGAGCGTATGTAAACGAAGTTGATGCGAACGTCCTGTGATTGGAGTCAGTTTCACTCGAGTACAGTTAGTTGGTAACCGTTCTAAAACTTCATAAAAAGTGACCGCTCTTTTGCCAAATACAAAATCAATGCGTTGGCGCGGGCGATTTTCCCAATCACAAATCATAGGAAGATTAATTTCCCCACTATCTTGTTCTAAGTGTCCCCATACTAAAGCTTGATAATATTTCTTTGGCTCACGTTCACGGAATTGACGCTTCAACTCTTTATCTGCCGCTTTACTTAATGCAAATAGAATAATCCCACTTGTGGCCATATCTAAACGGTGTGCAGGCTCACAAAATCCAAATTTCTCTTTTACCCGACTCATTGCACTATCGTAGTATTCAGGTTGATTGCCAGGAACTGAAAGTAAACCGCTTGGTTTATTTACCACGCAGATATAATTATCTTGATAGATAATATCTAAATACGGTTCTAAAGGGGGATGGTATTCAATAAGTGCCATATTATTCCTTGTTTGTCACTATTACTCGAAGGCTATCTAGTCGCCAGCTTGCTTTATTTAACTCTTTCAGAGAAAGCTCGCGTTGTTTTTCCAATACATCAATTTCCGCCTGGCGAATATTTTTATTTACTGCTTTCAAGGCTATAAGTCGATTGAGCTCAGAGGTCAATATTTGATCGGCTAATTTGCTGGCTTCTCTAATTTGAGCTTGTGCGATTTCAGTTATTTTGTGATCGCCTAGTTTAATTAATTGCTCGATATTTGGACGAGCCATTTTGACCATTTTATTCGCAATGTCTTTGCCTAGCGGCTTAAGTTTATTTTGCAATGTATCAAAATTAACTTGTTCGGCTAGATCGTTTCCTTTGCCATCCAGCAATAAGCGAACAGGTGTAGGCGGAAGAAAACGATTCAGTTGCAAACCTTTTGGTGATTGGCTTTCAATCATATAAATCAATTCAACCAACAGCGTGCCAGCAGGAAGCTGTTTATTGACTAATAATGCCATCGATGCTTTTCCAATGTCACCAGAAGCGATTAAATCAATGCCTTGGCGTATCATTGGATGATCCCAGGTAAGAAATTCTAATTCCTCACGAGCAAGGGCAAGTTGTCGGTCAAAGGTTACTGTGACACCTTCTTCTTTTAGTCCTGGAAAATCAGGAACAAGCATGGTGCCCGTTGGTGTGATAACAATGCTGTTTTCACCTAAGTCATCTTGTTCTACACCAATAATATCAAATAAATTCAGTGCAAAATCGACTAATTGTGGTGAATTATCTGTTTGAGCGATTTCTGCCGCAAGTCGTTGTGCCTTTTCTCCACCATTAGAATTTAATTCTAACAAACGATCGCGTCCTTTCTCTAAGGCTAAGCGCAATGCTTTTGCTTGTTTTTGCGTTTGGAGAATAAGTTGCTCAAAATCCGCTTTATTTTCTGACCGCACTTTTAGTAACGATTCATATTGTTCAAACAATGTCATGCCAATAGGGCAAGTTTGTTCAAAAGCATTTAAACCTTCATGATACCAACGTGCTAAATCTTGCTGCTCAGAGTTTGCGAGGCAAGGCACATAAATTTGTACATCTCGCGTTTGTCCAATACGATCTAAACGGCCAATACATTGCTCAAGTAAGTCAGGATTTTCTGGTAAATCGAAGAGTACGAGATGACAAGCAAATTGGAAGTTTCGCCCTTCAGAACCAATGCTAGAACTCAGTAAAACTTGAGCACCATTATCGGTATCGGCAAAATAAGCCGCCGCGCGATCTCGTTCAATGATTGACATTCTTTCATGGAAAACAGCACTGCGAATGGCTTCTTTTTCTCGTAAAATTTGCTCAAGTTGAATTGCTGTTTGTGCAGTTTTACAAATGACTAAGATTTTTTCATTTCGGTGTGATTTTAGAAAATCAATTAACCAATGAATTTTTTCGTCTACTTCAGCCGCATCAATCGTTATTTGATGGTAAACCCGATGCGGGAAACCTTTCACCCCTTGGCGTGTATTGCGAAATAAAATACGGCTTGTGCCATGTCGGTCGATAAGATTTTGAATGAGTTCTTGCCGTGCCGCTTGCTTTTCATCGTCATTATGACAGTCTAAGGCTTTAAATAATGGTTCGACATCTTGCTCATTGAGCAAATCAGAAATATGATTTTTTTCGACCGCACTTAGTGGCTTCTCTGAAAGCAATGATTGCACCGAATCGGCCACAGGTTGGTAATTTTCCTGCTCTTTTAAGAAGGCTTGGTAATCATAAAAACGTTCAGGATCAAGCAAGCGCAAGCGTGCAAAATGACTTTCCAAACCCAGTTGTTCAGGCGTTGCAGTGAGTAATAAAACAGACGGAATAGCGTTGGCTAATTGTTCCACCAATAAATAAGCGGTACTCGGCGCATTTTCAGACCAAGCTAAATGATGTGCTTCATCGACAATTAAACAGTCAAATTCAGCTTCAATGGCTTGTTGTACGCGATGAGGGTGAGATTTCAACCAATCTAGTGCACAAATAATTAAGCTTTCAGTACTAAATGGATTGATCGCTTGTTCGGCAAAATCTTCACAACGTTCTTCATCAAATAATGAAAAATGTAAATTAAAACGACGAAGCATTTCGACAAGCCATTGATGCTGCAAGGTTTCTGGTACAATAATTAATACACGTTGTACTTTTTCAGCAAAAAACTGGTTTTGCAAAATCATCCCCGCTTCAATGGTTTTACCTAACCCTACTTCATCCGCTAAGAGCACGCGAGGATTGATACGATTTCCTACCTCTTGTGCAATATGAAGCTGGTGAGGAATTAAACCCGCACGATTGCCTAGTAAGCCTCGCAAAGGCGATTGAAATTGAGCTTGTTGATGCAGAAGGGTTTGATAACGCAACGCAAAATGTTCACTACGATCAATCTGTGATGAAAAGAGGCGATCTTTCGCTTGGCTAAAAGAAATTATCGGAGAAAGTTCTTTTTCATTGACGATAACGTCCTCACCTTGCGCATTTTTGACTAAATAAAATAAAAGACCATTCATTTCTTGAATATCAAGGACTTCACCTTGCCAACCTGCTTGGTGATGAAGTTGTTCCCCTTTATTCAATGCAATTCGGGTTAATGGTGCTTGTGCTACCGCATAAATTCGGGTTTCATCCGTGGCAGGAAAGTGAAGGGTAACCGAGCGGAAATCTAAGGCGGTAATCATCCCTAATCCGAGGTTATTTTCGGTTTCACTAATCCAACGTTGACCGATTGCAAATGACATCATCTTCCTCTTAATGAATCTCTTAAAATGGGGCGATATTGTAGTCTGATTATAAGGGAAAGCAAGGCATGGACATCTAAAAGCATGAAAAATAAAGTGTGATTTTTCTCACAATAATTAAATTAAATCTCACCTAAGCTTTACTTTAAAAAAGTGCGGTGTAAAAATGACGTACTTTTTCATAAAACAGGAGTGTTCCATGAATTGGACAGAACGACTTAAAGAAGAATTTTTATCAGGTTGGAAACCTTTTGAAGTGGTATGGGTAGTTATTTTCCTTGCTGCACAAATTATTGCTTATGTTCTTATGCCGGATAGCCCATTAGGCATGATTTCGGGTATTGCAGGTATTCTCTGTGTGGTATTGGTGAGTAAAGGAAAAATTAGTAACTATTTCTTTGGGCTTATTTTTGCTTATACCTACTTTTATGTCTCCTGGGGAAGCAATTTTCTTGGTGAAATGAATACCGCACTCTATGTATATATCCCATCACAATTTATCGGGTATTTCATGTGGAAACAAAACATGCAAAACGATAATGGTGGTGAAAGTGTGATAGCCAAAGCCTTAACACCGAAAGGTTGGGCAATTTTGCTTGTGAGTGTTGGAATTGGTACCCTCTGTTTTGTACAGGCTTTAAAAGCAGCGGGTGGAAGTTCTACAACGCTAGATGGTTTAACCACAATTATCACTGTAGCGGCGCAATTATTGATGATTTTGCGTTATCGTGAGCAATGGTTATTATGGATTGTCTTAAATGTGCTTTCCATTTTGCTTTGGCAAGGGCAGCCAGCGATGTATTTAATGTATAGTGCTTACTTACTAAACTCATTGTATGGTTATTACAACTGGACGAAACTCGTCAAAGTGGAAAGCCACTAATCACATCAATAAAAAAGGGCATAGTAATATGCCCTTACATTTTTAAATAAAATGCCTTCGTCAACGCAATAAATGCTTCGGTGTATTGATTGTTTTCGTTATAAATCACTAAGCTATCTTTTACCTGTGGTACATGCTCTCGGCTAAACGTGAGTAACATTCGTTGTGGATCTTTCCCTGTTTTTGTAATGACATCTGTCTGCTTAATACAATAAAGTGCGGTTGAATTTATCAATGTTTTTCCCGCCTCATAAGGCAAGACAAAACTAATCTTCCCTTTTTCGGATAAACAACTCGCCGCCCAATTTAACCAATCTAAATGGCTTTGTTGAACATAACGGGCAAGCGCTCGTTCGTCATTTTTACATTCCACACCTTGCGCAAAATAAGGCGGGTTAGCCACAATTAAATCAAATTGATGTGCTGTTTGTTGGCAATAAGTTTGCACGTCTTGGCATGTTAAATGAAGGCGATTGTGCCATGGCGAAGCCTGGAAGTTTTCTTGTGCTTGTTGTGCTGCAAGGGGATCAAGTTCAACGGCTTCAATTTGGCAATGCTCATGACTTCGTTGGGCGAGCATTAGTGCAACCAAGCCTGTGCCAGTTCCCATATCAAGAATTCGCTGACAATCAGACACATCCGCCCAAGCACCCAGTAAAATGCCATCCGTACCGACTTTCATTGCACAATGTTGTTGATTAATATGGAATTGTTTAAAGGTAAAGCTGCTCATAAAATCTTGCGGAAAATGACCGCACTTTCAGGTATAATTAGCCCCAATTTTAACAAATTAACGCAAAATAATGAATTTATCCCCATTTGAAGAATTCGATCTTTCCCCCGAATTATTGAAAGCCTTAGAAAAGAAAGGCTATACCCGTCCAACTGCCATTCAATTAGAAGCGATTCCTGCTGCTATGGAAGAACGTGATGTGCTTGGTTCTGCACCAACAGGCACGGGTAAAACGGCTGCATTTTTATTGCCAGCAATTCAGCATTTATTGGATTATCCGCGTCGTAAACCAGGGGCGCCTCGCATTTTAATTTTAACGCCAACCCGTGAGTTAGCGATGCAGGTTGCAGAGCAAGCGGAAGAGTTGGCGCAATTCACGCATTTGAAGATTGCAACCATTACCGGCGGTGTGGCGTATCAAAATCATGGGGAAGTATTTAATTCAAATCAGGATATCGTGGTGGCAACGCCGGGACGTTTATTGCAATACATCAAAGAAGAAAACTTTGATTGTCGTGCGGTAGAAATGCTGATTTTTGATGAAGCGGATCGTATGTTGCAAATGGGCTTTGGGCAAGATGCGGAGAAAATTGCCGCTGAAACGCGTTGGCGTAAACAAACCCTCCTTTTCTCTGCCACATTAGAAGGGGAGTTGTTAGTTGATTTTGCAGAACGTTTATTGAATGACCCAGTAAAAATCGATGCAGAGCCAAGCCGTCGTGAGCGTAAAAAAATCAACCAGTGGTATTATCATGCCGATAGCAATGAGCATAAAATCAAGTTGCTTGCGCGTTTTATCGAAACCGAGAACGTGAGCCGTGGCATTGTGTTTGTGCGTCGTCGTGAAGATGTACGAGAACTTTCAGAAACTTTACGTAAACGTGGCATTCGTTCTACTTATTTACAAGGCGATATGGCGCAAACGCAACGTAATAATGCCATTGATAAATTGAAATCAGGTATTGTCACTGTGTTAGTGGCTACTGACGTGGCTGCTCGTGGCATTGATATTGATGATGTGACACACGTCATGAACTTCGATTTACCTTATAGTGCAGATACCTATTTGCATCGTATTGGTCGTACGGCTCGTGCAGGGAAAAAAGGCACCGCTGTTTCTTTTGTCGAAGCACATGATTACAAATTACTCGGTAAAATCAAACGCTACACGGAAGAGCTTTTAAAAGCGCGTATTTTAGAAGGTCTAGAACCTCGCACTAAACCACCGAAAGATGGTGAAGTGAAATCCATGTCTAAAAAGCAAAAAGCGCGTATTAAAGAAAAGCGTGAAGAAAAGAAAAAATCAGAGGTGAAGAAAAAAGCCAAACTTCGTCATAAAGATACGAAAAATATTGGCAAACGCCGTAAACCTAGCGCAGAAAAAACAGCCGAGAAATAATAAAAAACAACCGCACTTAATTAAGTACGGTTATTTTTTTGACTATTTATTGACTTGGCTACCGATTACGCCACCTAATGCGGCACCACCTAATGTGGTTGCGGCATTACCACCAAGCATATAGCCTGCTGCACCACCGATAGCGGCACCAGCTGTTGTATTTTTTTGAGTGCGACTCATATTTCCACATGCTGCAAGAGAAATAACAGTCATCGCGATAACAAGTGATTTTCCAATTAATTTCATAGGATCTCTCCGTGTTTAACATATAAAACTATCCATATTGATAGTAATCCCTAAGACAAACAGAGATGAATGAAAGTTCAAAAATATGCGTTTTTCGATGTTTTTTTGAACAATTAAATATATTGAATATTAATCTTTAGCTTGATCTAATATTTTCGCAACTACTTTCAAATATTCAATCGCCAATCCATGGTGTCCTGTACTTGCATTAAATACTAAATCTTCACTTAATACACCACAAGGCATATCCTCAGGAATCTTACCGTCCTCATAAGCTTGATAATCTTCTCGCCAGTCACCATCAAAATAATAGTGTTCTAAGGTTTTCATTTTTGGTAAGAAGGCTTGCCATTTTTCAAGAAATTGTTCTGCTTCGGCTAAGAAACTCTCTGCTTCATTGAGAAGATTTTCCATTTCTGAAATTTTATCTAAGCGTGATTGAGGTAACATAGGTTTCTCCAAAATAAGGTAAAAATAAACCGCACTTTATGCGAACAAAGTGCGGTGAGTTTATCACGAGTTTTTTACTTACACATCATAAGTGGTGGATGCAGTATTACCACCGCGACCCGTCCAGTTGGTGTGGAAGAATTCACCGCGTGGTTTGTCAGTGCGCTCATAAGTATGTGCACCGAAGTAGTCACGTTGTGCTTGCAATAAGTTTGCCGGTAAACGTGCTGAAGTATAGCCATCTAAGAAGGTAATCGCAGAGGCCATACAAGGCATTGGGATACCCACTTCGATCGATTTTGCCACCACTTTACGCCAGTCGCTTAATGCGTTTTCTAAAATGCCTTTGAAGTAGCTATCTGAACCTAAGAAGATTAAATCTGGGTTCGCTTCGTATGCATCACGAATGTTACCTAAGAAACGGCTACGGATAATACAACCTTCACGCCATAATAACGCCGTTGCGCCGTAGTTGATGTTCCAGCCAAATTGTTCAGAGGCTTCACGAATCAGCATAAAGCCTTGTGCGTAAGAAATGATTTTAGACGCCAATAAGGCTTTACGTACCGCTTCAATCCACACTTTTTTATCGCCTTCAACCGGTTGAATTGTTTTGCCAAATAATTGATTAGCGGCAACACGTTGATCTTTAAATGAAGAGACACAACGAGCAAAGACGGATTCAGTGATTAAGGTTAATGGAATACCAAAATCTAATGCGTTGATACCCGTCCATTTACCAGTCCCTTTTTGGCCTGCCGTATCTAAGATTTTTTCAACTAATGGTTCACCATCAGCATCTTTATAACCAAGAATATCGGTGGTGATATCGATTAAGTAGCTATCCAGTTCAGTTTTTTTCCATTCTGCGAAGATAGCTTGCATTTCTTCATAGCTTAAGCCTAAACCTTCTTTTAAGAATTGGTAAGCTTCACAGATTAATTGCATATCGCCATATTCGATACCATTGTGAACCATTTTCACGAAGTGGCCAGCACCTTCACCGCCAACCCAGTCACAGCAAGGCTCACCTTGTTCGGTTTTAGCAGAGATTGCTTGGAAGATTGGTTTAACATATGGCCATGCTTCTTGGTTACCACCTGGCATGATAGATGGCCCGTGGCGCGCGCCTTCTTCACCGCCCGAAACACCCGAACCGATAAAGCGAATACCTTTTTCAGCCAATGCTTTTACACGACGGTTAGTATCTGGATAGTTTGAGTTACCACCATCAATAATGATGTCGCCTTCTTCTAAGTGCGGTAATAATGCCTCAATGAATTGATCCACCACATCACCCGCGCGTACCATTAACATTACTTTGCGTGGTTTTTCCAATTTAGAAGCTAAATCTTCTAAAGAGTATGCACCGATAATATTCGTGCCTTTTGCCGCACCTTGTAAAAATTCATCCACTTTTGAAGTGGTACGGTTATACGCCACCACTTTAAAGCCATGATCATTCATATTTAAAATGAGGTTTTGCCCCATTACGGCTAAGCCGATAACACCGATGTCGCCTTTTACTGACATTGTTTTCTCCTGTTGTAGGGTGAGATTGTCTCACCGTAATAAATTTTTCATACTGTGGATGTAAAATGCAAATATTTCACATGCATTTCTCACTAAAATAATGTAAACATAAAATTTGTATTTTTTATTTCTTGTGTAAAGACATATTTATGATTTATATCTAGTTTTTCATCAATTAACTTAAATAAATAATCTTGTTCTACTTTACGATGTATACCTATAAGCCATAGGTCTCTTTCACTAGGTAACTCAAGTTGTCTGATATTATTATATTTATCTAAATCTTTGATCATATTTCTGATACAAGCAGCTGCCTCCATATTTTGTTTTACTTCTATAGGAATAAAGCTATGGGCACCTTTCTCTCGAACGATAAAATCAATGGCACATAAAGATTTTAATTTCTCTTTTCTTTGATCTATAAAGCATCGTTCTTCACGATAAGCTTCTTGAACATTATCTTGTGCACAGAGAAAAATAAGCATTTCAACTTGTAACCAGATTTCCCATCCTGAAATATTTAATCGTTCAATGTCATTTAAACGATTAATAATATGTTTTTGCTGAAAAAACTTCAAAAAAATCTTTTTAAGAAAATCAAAATCTTTATTTATTTTAAACATTCGTAATATTCTCATTATATCATTAGCAAACGCTATGAAGCGTGTGCTATCAGTAATCCATCTTCTCGCTACACAAAAGTGCGGTTACTTTTCCAAACGTTTTTTAACTCTTCGTCCATGCACTCATATGCTGCGTAAATCCAATATACGGATAATAATCTACAGCTTGTGGAGCCGATAAAAGCACAATTTTAGCTTGTGGATGTAATGCCTGTTTGGTGTGTTCAATTAACTGCAAGCCGATACCTTGTTTCTGATATTCTATAACAAAATTTCTTTTAAATTTCTCTAATTAAAGAGCTGCCTTGCTCTAACGTGTCTAGCCACTGCCATTTTTCATGACCGACGAGTTTACTTTTTTCTAAAGAAAATGTTGTACAGCAACGCCCCAAACGATTTTCTAGAGATTGATTTAAATGTTGATACGTAAATTCAATTTGAGTATCGTCAATCCATTTTCCAATTAAAAAGCCTTTTAAAATTTCACCGCCACCATATTCTGCCCAAATCATTTTACCTTGTTGATGGTAATGAAATTCTGTTTGACTACTGACCTCACCATTTGCGGTATTTTCAACAGCAACAAATTTTTTATTATCTAAATTCAACATTAAAGTCACTCCGCATCTAATGTATCTATATCTTATTTTTGCATAATGTAATGCATTTCTACATTTTTCGCTTTTGCGGCTTTTTCTAGATCTGCTTTATCACTTTGACTATCTCCAACAAGGTATAAAGATACATCCTTACCGACCTTTTCTGCATTATTTAGTCCATACATAGCAACTGCTTTATTCACAGATTGACTGTTCCCTGCAATTCCAATGTGTAAATTATCTGTAGCTAAAAGAGATACGAGTCGTTTTCCTGAAGTACCACCTGCGGTTCTAATCGTTGCTACAAGCATTCCATTTGAAACTGGGTTTCCTGCTTCTGGAACTTGAAGCATTACTGAGCGATTATCTTTTGGCATTTGTGCCGCTAACTGATCTAAAGATGGACCAGATGAACAAGCAAATAACAAAGTTGAAGTAAGTAGTACAAACAGTTTTTTCATTTTTGTCACCATATCATTCTAATAAATTAACTCTTCGTCCACGCACTCATATGTTGAGTAAATCCAATATGTGGATAATAATCCACGGCTTGCGGAGCCGATAAAAGCACAATTTTAGCTTGTGGATGTAACGCCTGTTTGGTGTGTTCAATTAACTGCAAGCCGATACCTTGTTTTTGATATTGTTCATTAACCGCTAAATCAGATAAATAACAGCAGTAGGCAAAATCTGTCACAGAACGTGCCACGCCCACTAATTGTTCACCATCCCAAGCGGTGACTAATAAATTGGCATGATGTAACATCGCCGCCACACGTTTTTCATCTTCTAATGGACGACGTGCTCCTAACGTAGTTTTATTAAGCAGTTCAATAAATTGCTTAACTGAAATAGGACAGTTTATTTTATAGTCAATCATTTGTTACTCCAGGTTTTAAAGGTTAAATAGATAAATTATTTAACCGTTCTATGACTCACAAAAGTCGGTAATCCACCCCATGCACCACCAATAAAGCCTTTACCAGAACCAGAAGTATATTCCGCTGTAGTGATGAAAGTTTTGCCATTCCATGCTGCTTCGTAGCCATACCAGCTCTCAGCAAGGCCACTAGATTTATATGATCCTTCTACAATTAAAGCATTAAGCTTCTCATCATAATATGCAAAGGTGTATTGATCTTCCAATACTTGTTCTACTTTGCTCAATTTATTGTCCATGACCGCATAATAGCCGGTGTAAGCTGCACTACCACTGATACACACTGCCTCAGCTAACACTTTTCCCTGCGTAAGTGAATAAAGTGTAATTGTCTTCTGTTCAGAATCATCATGAAGAGACAAACAGTAATCAATTGCACTACTATCAGCACTTTTACGCAATAATGCTAATACAGCATCAAATTGTTTTTCGCCTCGTTTTAATTCTGTTTTGCTAGGGTTTTTAATATAGGCAACTTGAATTTTGGGTGCGGTTTGTGGTGCTAATACCGCATGTTTCTCTTGTCCCTGACGAATTAACGCTGATGGCGTATTTAAACGCTGTTGGAATTCATCCATCTTAAGCATCGCGGCTTTTGCCCCTTCATTCGACAATTTGCCTTTAAATTGACCAGAAATGAATTCAATATTGGCATTATCTTTTAAAGCAGTTAATAACGCAGCTGTTTGTTTATCATCGAGTGCAGCGATTTGTTTATCATTAGAGTCAATATCGATCATTTTAGGTACGACACTGAGTAATTTGCCATTGATCATAATTTCTACAGGCTTGCCCTTATCGCTCTCATTATTTACCGATATTGCTAAAGAAGATTTTACTGCTGCTTTCTCACCAGCTTCTCGCCTAAATAAAAGTGAAACCAAATCTGAACCATCTTGATAACCCGCCATATTACAAGTACCGGTATTATCACAAATCAAATCCCAGTCTTGATAAGTCTTTTCAAACCCTTTTAACGATGGCGCAGCCATTGCAGTGAGTGGTAATAGTGAGAGAAGAATAATTTTTTTCATGTTATAAATTCCTAAAAGAAAATTTGCAAAAAATTCATCAAATCTAACCGCTTGTATTAAGCGTTGTTTGTTTATTTGACGATGACGTTACTAACAAAAATAGGTAACTGCCACGTACCTCCGGGAAGCCCTTTACAAGAGCCTGTTGTCCACTCTGAAGTACGGATAAAGATTTTGCCATTCCAAACAGCTTCTTGCCCAGCCCAACAATCACCTAATGCCCGACCTTTGTAAGAACCTCTTACAAACGCATAACCTTGTTTTTCATCATAGCCTGCTTCGTTGTACTGCTCCGCTAAGACTTGTTCTACGTTGCTCAGTTTGTCATCGAGTACAGCATAGTAGTTGGTGCTTTGATAAGCACCTTTAAAACAAAGCGCTTCAGCTAATACCTTATTATGCGTTAACGGATAAATCGTTATATCTTGGCTTTCTAAGTCTTCATCAACGCAGCCATCGTGAGCTTTACGTAACAGTGCGAGCACGTTATCGTATTGTTTTTCACCGAGTTTTAATTCTATTGTTTTGCGGTTTTTCACACTTACAGCATCAATTTTGGGTTCAACTTTTGGCGCTAATACAGCATGTTTTTCTTGACCTTGACGAATAAGTGCGGAAGGCGTATTTAACCGCTGTTGGAATTCATCCATTTTGAGCATGGCTGCCGCTGCGCCTTTATCTGATACTTTAAGCGTAGTTTTCCCATAGGTGAGACGAATTTCGCTCTCTTTTTTCAATCCGCTAAGTAATGCCTTAGTTTGCTCTTCAGTCAGCTTATCTGGCGCGTCGTCAGAAATATGCTTGACTGTGCCTAATGATTTGCCATTTAACCAAATTTCAATATCTTGACCGACTTGAACATCACGGTCGGCTTCTCCGAATGGTAAAATAGTGAACTTTCCTTCCACTGCAGCATTTTCGCCTGCCGCACGAGTAAATAAAATAGAAACTGGGTCACTACTTTCATCCTGATAACCTGCCATACGACAAGTGCCCGTGTTATCACATACTAAATCCCAATCTTGGTAGTTTCCAATACCTTTGATTGATGTTGAAGCTGCCATTGCAGTAAATGGTAATAATGAAAGAAGAATAACTTTCTTCATGTTATAAATTCCTAAAAGAAAATTTGCAAAAAAATCGTCAAATCTAATTACTTGTAGTAATCGTGAGTTTTTATTTTACGATAACGTTACTAACAAAAATAGGCAATTGCCATGCACCACCAGTAAAACCTTTACAAGAGCCGGTTGTCCATTCTGAAGTACGGATAAATATTTTGCCATTCCAGGAAGCTTCTTTCCTAATCCAACAATCACCAATCCCCCGCGACTTAAATGAACCTATTACAGCTAAGACGGGGTTTCTATTATCATACATAACATCGTTATATTGACTTGCTAGTACTTGTTCTACTTTGCTGAGTTTTTCATCCATAACAGCATAATAATTAGAGTATTGATAAGGGCCACTCCAACATATTGACTCTGCTAACACTTTGCCATTGGTAAGAGTATGAATTGTTATATCGTCACGCCAAGTATCATCTTTATGCAACTCAGGGCAGTAATTCTCTGAATTTTCATTCGTCCCATTACTTTTACGCAATAACGCTAATACAGCATCAAACTGTTTTTCGCCACGCTTTAACTCTGTTGTTTGGAGATTTTTCACGCTGACAGCATCAATTTGGGGTGCAGCCTGTGGCGCTAATACCGCATGTTTTTCTTGACCTTGACGAATAAGTGCAGAAGGCGTATTTAAACGTTGTTGAAACTCATCCATTTTGAGCATCGCAGCGGCTGCACCTTTATCAGAGACTTTTTCCTTGAACTCACCAAACACCACTTCAATATCTGCATTACCTTTTAGCGCTGTGAGTAATTCTGTTGTTTGTTTTTCACTTAATTTTGCAATTCCCTCTTCTGAGAAATTTTGGATCGTACCGAGTGATTGACCATTTAAGATAATTTCAGCCGTTTTATTACCCAGTTCATCGGGTAATAATGCCAATTGCGCCGTCACAGGTGTTTGCTCCCCCGCACTTCGGGTAAATAAAATCGAAACAGGATGTTCGGAACCATCTCCTTCTTGATAGCCCGCCATATTGCAAGTGCCGGTATTATCACAAATCAAATCCCAGTCTTGATAATTCTTTTCAAACCCTTTTAACGATGGCGCAGCCATTGCAGTGAGTGGTAATAGTGAGAGAAGAATAATTTTTTTCATGTTATAAATTCCTAAAAGAAAATTTGCAAAAAATTCATCAAATCTAACCGCTTGTATTAAGCGTTGTTTGTTTATTTGACGATGACGTTACTAACAAAAATAGGTAACTGCCACGTACCTCCGGGAAGCCCTTTACAAGAGCCTGTTGTCCACTCTGAAGTACGGATAAAGATTTTGCCATTCCAAACAGCTTCTTGCCCAGCCCAACAATCACCTAATGCCCGACCTTTGTAAGAACCTCTTACAAACGCATAACCTTGTTTTTCATCATAGCCTGCTTCGTTGTACTGCTCCGCTAAGACTTGTTCTACGTTGCTCAGTTTGTCATCGAGTACAGCATAGTAGTTGGTGCTTTGATAAGCACCTTTAAAACAAAGCGCTTCAGCTAATACCTTATTATGCGTTAACGGATAAATCGTTATATCTTGGCTTTCTAAGTCTTCATCAACGCAGCCATCGTGAGCTTTACGTAACAGTGCGAGCACGTTATCGTATTGTTTTTCACCGAGTTTTAATTCTATTGTTTTGCGGTTTTTCACACTTACAGCATCAATTTTGGGTTCAACTTTTGGCGCTAATACAGCATGTTTTTCTTGACCTTGACGAATAAGTGCGGAAGGCGTATTTAACCGCTGTTGGAATTCATCCATTTTGAGCATGGCTGCCGCTGCGCCTTTATCTGATACTTTAAGCGTAGTTTTCCCATAGGTGAGACGAATTTCGCTCTCTTTTTTCAATCCGCTAAGTAATGCCTTAGTTTGCTCTTCAGTCAGCTTATCTGGCGCGTCGTCAGAAATATGCTTGACTGTGCCTAATGATTTGCCATTTAACCAAATTTCAATATCTTGACCGACTTGAACATCACGGTCGGCTTCTCCGAATGGTAAAATAGTGAACTTTCCTTCCACTGCAGCATTTTCGCCTGCCGCACGAGTAAATAAAATAGAAACTGGGTCACTACTTTCATCCTGATAACCTGCCATACGACAAGTGCCCGTGTTATCACATACTAAATCCCAATCTTGGTAGTTTTCTCCAATAGCTTTGATTGAGGTGGCCATTGCAGCTACAGGCAATAAAGTTAATAACAATACTTTTTTCATCTCGAAGTTCCTTTTTGGATGGGCGTATTACAATAATGCTGCCGCCACTTTATCCAAATACCATTCCGTCACCCCATTTTTTGCTTTAATTTTGGCAGCAGGGTAAGGCAGATTTTCTGCAGGAGTCGTTTGGATTTCTTTTAAAATATCCGCTTTGCTTTCGCCGGTGACCAAATAGGTAATGCGTTTGGCTTGTTCAATTAGTTTGGCTGTTTTAGAAATGCGGATTTGACCGCTTTCAGGGTGTTTTGCAATGACAGTAAGGTTTTCATCATCAAAATTGGTTTGATGTGGGAAAAGAGATGCGGTATGACCATCAGTTCCCATACCTAAAATGATCCAATCAAAAACACCGTTTGGAATGATCGCACTTAATTCTTCTTCGAAGCGTTTTAATTCAAAGTGCGGTTCATTTTCGCCACGAATTCTGTGGATGTTTTCCGTTGGAATTTGAATATGATCGAATAAGAGTTTTTGCACTTCGCCATAGTTGCTTTCTGAATCGGTTGGTGGAACCATGCGATCATCACCCCACCAAAAATGCAGATTTTTCCAGTTAATTTGTTCCGCATAAGGCGTTTTGGCTAAGGTTTTAAATAACAACTTAGGTGTTGAACCACCAGAAAGGGAAATATGCACAGGATGATTTAATTGGCTATAAATCACAAATTCTTGGGCGATCTTTTCAACCGCGTGTTGAGCCGTTGGGAAGGTGATGGTGTTCATGTTTGCTTCTCTTTATATTGGATATAAGCCTTCTTCCGCTTGTAGGGAAGAAGGCTTGCGATTAATGATTAAACCTTTTTCTTCATTTTGCCGCTTGGTTTACGCCATACGCGACCACTTTTCGCGATAAGTTTTTCCGCCGCAACTGGTCCCCAAGTGCCCGCTTCATATTCATGAACTCGGCCGCCAGCTTCCTTGTAGTCTAAAATTGGTTGAACGAATTTCCATGCAGCATGAACGGCATCGGTACGAGCAAAGAGTGTGGCATCACCTTTCATGGCATCGAGCAATAAGCGCTCATAAGCCGTCAGGACTTGGTCATCGGCTAAATCAGCATAACGGAAATCCATTGAGACTTCTTTGGCTTCAAAGCCTGCCCCAGGTTTTTTCAAGCCGAAACGCATTGAAATCGCTTCATCAGGTTGAATGCGAATGATCAATTTATTTTCTGGTGCATTTTGACTGAATACAGGGTGTGGAGTAGTTTTGAAATGAATCACAATTTCCGTCACACGTGCCGGTAAGCGTTTACCGGTACGTACATAGAAAGGTACGCCCGCCCAACGCCAGTTTTCGATTTCGCAACGTAATGCCATAAAGGTTTCAGTGCGAGAGTTAGAAGGCACGCCTTTTTCTTGTAAATAGCCTTTCACTTCTTTTCCATCAATTTCTGCTGCAGTGTATTGACCAAGTACTAGGTTGTGTTCAACGTCATCTTGCGTTAATGGACGTAAAGAGTGCATGACTTTGGCCACTTCATCACGCATTGAGTTCGCATTAATGATAGCAGGTGGTTCCATGGCAACCATGGCGAGAACTTGTAGTAAGTGGTTTTGGAACATGTCACGCATTGCACCGGAACCATCATAATAGCCGCCACGTTCTTCTACACCAATGGCTTCGGCTCCCGTAATTTCGACATAATCAATGTAATTACGGTTCCAAAGTGGTTCGAATAAGCCATTTGAGAAGCGTAAAACAAGTAGGTTTTGTACGGTTTCTTTACCTAGATAATGGTCGATACGATAGATTTGATGTTCTTCAAAGAAACGATGAATTTGAACGTCGAGTTCTTGTGCTGTTTTTTCATCGTAACCAAAAGGTTTTTCGACGATAATACGTTTCCAACCCTCTTCTTCTGTGTTTAAACCATGAGCTGCAAGACATTCTGGAATCACACCATATAAACTTGGTGGCGTAGACATATAGTAAAGGGTGTTGCCATTCGTTTGATATTTAGTATGTAATTCTTCTAAACGTGGGACTAATTTTCCGTAATCGGCCGCATCAGATGTGTTTACCGCTTGGTAATAGAGATGGCTACAAAAAGCGTCTAGCGTTTCGGGTGTGGTTTCTTCTGTTTCAAGTAACGCTTCACGCATTTTTTCACGGAAAGTCTCATCGTTTAATTCTGTGCGAGCAACACCCAATACAGAAAATTGGTTTAAACGCCCAAATTTGAAAAGATTATAAAGTGCTGGAATGAGTTTGCGGTGTGTTAAATCACCAGAAGCACCAAAAATTACGATACAGTTATTATTTGTTTGCATATTATTCCTTATTGTTCCGAGTAGCGTTTTTAAATAATGCAATATATTACTGCACTTTACCAATCGAACCAATCAATTAAATTGAAAGACAGATGCCCAATTTTGTGTATTATCTGACACCATCACAAAGTTTGGATTAATTAAACTTTCACGCTGGTTATAGGTGAGTGGCTGAAAGTGTGGATCGAAAATTCCCCCATTGATTTCAGCTAATAAGATTTCAGCGCCCGCGGTGTCCCATTCGCCGGTTTTACCGAGACGAACATAGCAATCAACCGCCCCTTCTGCGACCAAACCGCTTTTCAAACTACTCGAACCGACCACCGTAAATTCGCATACCAAATTCTTCGCCAAAATTGACCGCACTTTTTCTTGTGAAGTGGTGGCGCCTACGGCGATTTTTAACGGCTTCGTGAGATCGATTTTTTGTGGTTGTAAGGCTTTTATCTCTTTGTCACTCTGTTTGAATGCCCCAAAACCTTTCATGGCGTAATAGGTGGTATTCAAAATAGGGAAGTGAATGACCCCCAGTACAGGTTGATGATTTTGTACGAGTGTGATCAACACTGAAAATTGATCCGTGCGATCAATAAATTGCTGTGTGCCATCAAGGGGATCGATCAACCAATAGGTTTGCCAAGTTTGGCGTTGTTCAAAGGGAATATTGCAGTTTTCCTCTGAAAGAACAGGGATATTGGGGAAAAGTGCGGTCAGTTTTTCAATTAAAAACTGGCTGACAAATAAATCCGCTTCTGTGACAGGTGTGTTATCCGATTTGGTTTGTATTGCCACATCCCGTTGGTAAAAACGAGCCAAATGTTTTCCCGCTTCATTGGCAAGCGAGCGGACTTGATCGAGAAGAGATTGAGATAATTGCATATTTATTCTCTACTTTGATTTCGGTAATAACAAGGAGAGGAAAATTGTCGTATAGATTGCCATGATAGCAGAGCCGCCTAAGATGAAGGATATACGGTCAGTGAGGTATTTCGTATTCGGTGCGATCGCGACATTACCGATACTCCAATAACAAAAAATAATGATAAATGAAAAAAGGAGAATTTTCTTCCAATGATGGCGTAGATAGCCTCGGCATTTGGCAACGTAAGCATTGATTATTGCCGGAACAGTAAGTGGCCAAAATGTCAGCAAGAAACCAAATAACGCAGAGTCGAAATAACCTTCTCTGTAGTCGTCTAGGTCGAAAAGGACATAAGCGATAACACTGCCTATCAGCTGCGTAACTAGTGGGAAGATAATAATCGCTTTTAAATAAGGGGATTGAGTTGACACCTTTAACTCCTAGAAAAATAGGCTATCCGAGGACAGCCTATTTTCATCCATTATTTCGATTTCTTCGCACGCAATACACGAGAAACGAAAATAAAGACACCGAAGATAAACACGGCAAGACCGAGTAATTCGCCTATATTATCCCAGTTTTCTAACGCTAAGGCTAATGGTGCTTCAGATCCGCCAGATGTTACAGATGCCGCGATAATGAAGGCTAAGATAACGCCCATTAAGCTTTCACCGACAATTAAACCTGCCGCGAAAAGTGTACCGAAACGTTCTGCTTTTTTCTCTACTTCAGTATCGTTAGTGCGTTTTGCATAGCGCTTAATATTGCGTGTGAGAAGCCATGTCATCACCGCACCGACCACAACCGGCATATTGATTGATGGTGGAAGGTAAATACCAATACCAACCGCTAATACTGGTAGCGCGAAGCGGCTGTTACTCGTTTTACGCATAAGCGCATCAATAATGATTAATACTACACCCAAACCTACACCACTTAAAATGTAAGTCCATTCTAATTGATTGGTGAAAATACCTTTTGAAATGGTGGTCATAATGGTTGCTTGTGGCGCTGAAAGTGCTTGTGTTGGATCCATGTCTGGACGTGGTAATGCACCCGTGAAACCATAAGCATGGTATAAAATTTCTAATACCGGCGCAATCACTAATGCACCAACGAAACAACCAATGATTAACGCAACCTGTTGTCTCCAAGGTGTTGCCTCAACTAAAAGACCGGTTTTTAAATCTTGTAAGTTATCGTTTGAAATAGTAGCTGTGGTTAATACGATAGATGCAGTGAACAAGGTCAATGCGGTTAAGAATTTTTGACCGTCTGCCGTTTCAAATAAGCCACTGCTTTTACCAATGGTCACTAAAACAAGTGAAATGACGATAACGGAAATAATCCCGATACCTGAAATTGGGCTGGAAGATGAACCAACTAATCCCGCCATATAACCAGATGCCGCTGCAACGAAGAAGCCAATTAACACCGCAAGCAGAGTACAAACCACGACTAATAACACGGCAAGTTCAGCAGAAATTGGTGCGGCTGCAACGAAGTGATATAAGGAAATCACGATTAACCCAACAGTCGCCAATAAAATATAAATAATGGTTTTTGGTGATAAGTCGATATCAATACGATTTTCTGATTCAGCTTGTGAGCCTTTTAACATACGGAAAGAATGAACCATCCCTTCAATCATAGGTTTGAGAAGGATTAATAATGTCCAAATCGCTGCAATACCGATAGTGCCCACACCAATAAAGCGCACTTTGGTTTTCCATTCGGTCATCGCGTAGCTCACGATGGACGCATCGGTTGGCATATCACCGGTTGCGGTGAAATAAGGTACAGCCACACCCCAAGCGAGGAATGTACCGAATAACATTGCAAGACCGCCTACGATACCAATTAAGTAACCCGCACCGACTAATGCAAGAGAGAATCCCATCGGTAATTGGAAAACGGCTTTACCGTTAGAGAACCATGCACTTGCGCTATCAGACATGACACGTAATGCGTTGGTTAGGAACGCAACGGTTCCTGCAAAAATACCGCCATAAGCGATATCTTTTACACCACTGTCACTTTCGTCATTATTACCCGCTTTTAAGATTTCGGCTGCAGCCACACCCTCAGGGTAAGGTAAGTCGCTGTTTACCACCATCGCACGACGTAGTGGAATAGTGAATAGTACGCCCAACGTACCGCCAGAGGCACAGATAAGCACAGTTTGCCAGAATGGGAATTCCTGCCAGTAACCCATCATTAATAGACCTGGAAGAACGAAAATCACAGAAGACAATGTCCCCGCTGATGAAGCTTGGGTTTGCACCATGTTGTTTTCTAAGATACTGGAATCCTTGAAGAATTTTAAAATTGCCATAGAAATTACGGCAGCTGGAATGGAGGAGGCGAAAGTCATCCCCACTTTAAGACCCAAATAAACGTTAGATGCAGTGAAGATCACTGTAATTAACGCCCCAAGGAACATTCCTCGGAAGGTCAATTCTTTTAAATTATCATGAGACATAAATTTTCCTATTTATTTTTGAAAAATGACTATACATTCTCAAAAAAAGAATAATTATTCAAGTTTTATTTAAAGTTAATCGCTTACAATTAGAATTTATCTAAATTTTTTCGATTTATTTACGTTTTTTTAAATAATCTCGTAAGGTATAAAGTGCGGTTAAGTTTCTTGCCTCATTAAATTCATCACTATCCAACAGGGCGTCAAGTTGAGATAAAGGGTAACGCACGATTTCTAGTGGTTCGGGTTCATCCCCTTCCTGTTGATTTGGGTATAGATCTTCACCTAATAAAACGTGCATTTTATGCCCCATGATTTGTGGATTGATCTTCATCGTGCGTAAAAACGTCCATTTTTTTGCCTCAAAGCCAATTTCTTCCTGCAATTCGCGATTCGCACTTTGTTCGGGCGTTTCTCCTGTATCCATTCCACCTTTTACAAAGCCTAATTCATATTGTTCCGTTCCGACGGCATATTCACGAACCAGGAGGAGAGCCTCTCCATCAATTGCGATCACCATGACAGAATCGCGATTAAAAGGGCGGAAACGTTCGTAAGTGCGGTCAATGCCATTAGAGAATTTGAGATCGACAGCTTGAATTTCAAACAAGCGGGATTTTGCCACCGTGGAAAGGGAGAGAATGTGTGGAAGTTGTTTTTTCATGATATTAGCCCTATTATCTTGTTATTGGCTCATCATACGCAAAGTGAGAGAAATAGGAAGAGTTATGGCTGAAAATAACGAAGTACGGTTAGATAAATGGCTTTGGGCAGCACGTTTTTACAAAACCCGTAGCATTGCGAAAGCAATGATTGAAGGAGGGAAAGTACATTACAACGGTCAGCGTGCTAAAGTAAGCAAAAATGTAGAAGTCGGCGCTATGATTAAGCTTCGTCAAGGTAGCGATGAAAAAGAAATTGAAGTGATAGCTTTGAGTGACCAACGCCGTGGCGCCCCTGAAGCCCAACTGCTTTACCGAGAAACGACTCAGAGTGTGAAAAAACGCGAAGAAATGGCATGGGCAAGAAAAAATAATGCACTTTCGATGCCACATCCTGATCGTCGTCCAAACAAAAAAGAACGTCGAGATTTATTGAAATTTAAACACCAAGATGAATTCTAGAAAACAAAAGTGCGGTCAAATTTGACCGCACTTTTTTGTGATTAATGATTTTTGTGACTTGTACTGTATAAGATTTTATCGGTATAAGCCATTGCAATCGCTGAAATCAAGAAAGAAAAATGAATAATCACTTCCCACATAATCGTTTTTTCAGGAATTTTTGAGGCATTCACAAAGGTTTGCAATAAGTGGATAGACGAAATACTGATAATTGACATAGAAAGTTTGACTTTCAGCACTGTCGCATTCACATGGCTCATCCATTCAGGTTGATCAGGATGATTTTTCGTACGCAGTTTTGAAACAAAAATCTCATAACCGCCTAATGTTACCATTACTAATAAGTTAGCAATCATTACCACATCAATGAGATTGAGTACGGCGAGCATAATGGTATCTGCATCCATTTCATTGACATTAGTTATGAGATACCACAAGTTTTTCATAAACTTGTAGGCATAGATGCCTTGTACAACAATTAAACCTAAATAAATAGGCACTTGTAACCAACGACTTGCAAAAATCGTTTTGCTTAGAAAGTTAGTCTGTTCATTATATTTTGCACATGGATCCGAGATTTCTTTTTGTTCCGTTGCCATAAAATTCCTCATAAATAAAAATTCAAATAAAAAAGCGGCAAGAAAATAGCCACTTTTAAAGAAAAATTCAACCAATGTTTTTTATTTTACCTCATTCTCGGTAGTGATAAGGGATAGGCGCGTTAAATCCACGTCATTATTGAGCAATTCAACGTTTGGCATGCTCTTGTTAGCTTTCGCTGACAAGTCTTTAAAGCGTTCCACTTTCCCCACTAAACCTTGTTGCCCCACAAGGGCAGTAACGGTGCTGTTGTATTGATTGCTCACTGTGGAAAGGGTGTTGCCCAGTTTGTTCAAGCGTTCTGCCACCAAGCAAATTTGGTTGTAAATTTCACCTGCTTTTTCTGCGATTTCTTTGGCTTCGGCATTGCCTCGTTCGATACGCCATAAATTTGCCACTGTGCGTAAAATTGGCATGAGGGTCGTGTGCGAAACCATAATCACATTTTTCTCATAACCATAATTAAACAGGCTTGGGTCTAATTTTAAGGCTTCAATATAAGCCGGTTCTACGGCAATGAACATCAAGACAAAATTAGGACTGCGCATGCCAATCAAATTGCTGTAATCCTTGCGGTGCAAGTCATCAATGTGATTTTTCAGGGCTTTAATATGCTCCCTTAGTAAACGCTCACGTTCAAATTCATCCTCAGAATTGACCGCACTTTCGTAAGCATTCAATGACATTTTGCTATCGATGATAATATTTTTCTCATCAGGTAAATTGAGCACAAAATCAGGATAGTTTCGTCCGCCCTGCTCATCTTTAAAATGGGCCTGCGCACTGTAATGCACGTTTTCAATCAAGCCTGCCAACTGGAGTGCGCGCTCAAGTTGTACTTCTCCCCAGTTGCCTAGGGTTTTCTTTTCACCTTTTAAAGCTGAAGTTAAATTATTGGCCTCTTGTGACATATTTAAGCCAATTTCCAACACCTTTTTGATTTCTGCTTCTAAGCCCGCATTGCCTTTTACGGATTCCGAATGGATTTCATTCACTCGTTTTTGGAAGCCTTCGATTTGTTCTCGGAAAGGCTTCAACAAGGTTTCCAATGCAGTTTGATTGGTTTGATTAAAGGATTGGCTTTTTTCTTCCAAAATGCGGTTGGCCAGATTTTGGAATTCCACGCCTAGCTGTTGTTTGGATTGCTCAATATGCTGTTGCTGTTCAGCAAAATGTTTTTCTTTTTCGGAAAGGGTGGTTTTGAGCTCCGTTAATTCTTGTGAAAGTACGGTCAATTTTTCCTGCGTTTTTTGCTGCTCTTGTTCTTTTCTAAGTACATTTTCTTGCGCTTGTTGTAATTGACCTTGCAAACTGTCGGCTTGTGCTGACGCTATCCCAAATCGTTCTTTTAATGCCGTAATTTGCCCGCCAATTTGATCGTGGCGAAGTTGTTCTTCATCCAATTCTTTTTCTAAATATTGGATTTTTTCATCACGTTCATTAAGGCGAGTTTGCAAACCTTCTGCATGAGTTTGTGCTTTAACGGCTTGTTGTTCTAATTGATTTTTGACCGCACTTAAGGAATCAAAACGCTCCGCTAATTGATTGTAATCTTCGATAGTTTTATTGAGATCTTGTTGTAATTCTTGCGTATCTCGTTTGCTGCGGCTTAATAGAAAAAGCATCACAATGCTGATAAAAACCAGCACGGCAATGATGATTAAATATTGATTAGACGTGAGTTCTGACATAAATAGGCTCCTGGAAACAGAAAAATTTTAGCATATTCCCAGAAACTTTTTAAAAATTAAGATTGTTAATTAGATAAGAAAAGTGCGGTCAAAAATAACCGCACTTTTTTAGGAAGATTAGTAGTTTGAGTTAATCAATACTTCTTCACCGTAGCCACCAAGGGTTGGCATCGGTTGGTAAGTTGAGTTTGCTGCACGCATTAAGCGGATGCCGCGAATACCCGCTTCTTTTGCGGCTAGAATATCGTCATCACTGTCACCATAGTGAATACTCACTTTGTGCTCAATAATACCCGGTGTTTTGTTATATTTAGTTGGAAGTTTGCGACCGCCCATGAATTCTACAGGGTGCATATCTTTAATATTAAAGGCTTTTTGTAGCACAGGTGTCACACCATCTTTATCGCCCGCTGTACGACCGGTAATAAAATAAATTTGGTCACCACGTGCTTGGTGCATATTAATTAAATCCACCGCAATTTGTTTTGGAATGGAATATTGGTCACAACCTGCATTCACTTCATTCCAGAAATCTTGATTTTTTAAGTAATCATTTTTACCTGGAGAGTATTTTTCTTGGCCGTGATAGAAACAAGGGCTACTGAAAAGTACAGTATCGTCAATGTCGAAGCTCACATTAATTGGTGCTTTGCCTTCTAATTCTTTTTTCAACTGCTCAACAGAGATCCAGTGAATTGGTTTTTGCTCTGTCATTTCACGAGCATTCGTACCTTGTTCAGTGTAAGGTTCTTTGTTTGATGCAAAAGTAGAGACTGCGCTTGCCGCTAAAATTGCAATGGCAGAAAGTTTAAGTAAATTTTTCATGTTTTCCTCATTAAGTAGTTTGTTTTATTTGTAACAAATCATATTCCTTTAAAATTTTGGAGTAAAACTTTGGCAAACGTTTGCTATTTTGATTTATGATCTTTGTCACATTTTTTTTAACTGATTGTCTAATAAATCATCAAAGAAAAAATTCCCCTTGAATTTGTCGGAATCGATCGCCATATAACGAGTAACTTTTCTTAAAAGAAGGATAAAAAGAATGACAACAATTGTAAGCGTACGTCGTAATGGCCAAGTGGTTGTTGGGGGCGATGGACAGGTTTCATTAGGCAACACCGTCATGAAAGGGAATGCCCGTAAAGTACGCCGTTTATATAATGGCAAAGTTCTAGCCGGTTTCGCAGGTGGTACAGCCGATGCGTTCACCTTATTTGAATTATTTGAGCGTAAATTAGAAATGCATCAAGGGCATTTGTTAAAAGCCGCCGTGGAATTAGCCAAAGATTGGCGAACCGATCGTGCGTTACGCAAGTTAGAAGCGATGCTGATTGTGGCGGATGAAAAAGAAAGTTTAATCATTACCGGTATTGGTGATGTAGTTCAACCAGAAGCTGATCAGATTTTAGCCATTGGTTCAGGCGGTAATTATGCATTATCGGCAGCCCGTGCGTTGGTAGAAAATACCGATTTATCAGCTCGTGAAATTGTAGAAAAATCTTTAAAAATTGCGGGTGATATTTGCGTGTTCACCAATACGAATTTCACTATCGAAGAATTACCGAATAAATAAGGAAGAATTATGTCTGAAATGACCCCTCGTGAAATTGTTTCCGAATTAGATCAACATATTATCGGTCAAAAAGAGGCGAAAAGAGCGGTTGCGATCGCGTTGCGTAACCGTTGGAGAAGAATGCAGTTGCAAGAGCCACTTCGTCATGAAGTGACCCCTAAAAATATTTTAATGATTGGGCCAACGGGTGTGGGTAAAACCGAGATTGCGCGTCGTCTTGCAAAATTAGCCAATGCACCTTTCATTAAAGTGGAAGCGACGAAGTTCACCGAAGTGGGCTATGTGGGAAAAGAAGTGGACTCCATTATCCGTGATTTAACGGACAGTGCGATGAAATTAGTTCGCCAACAAGAAATTGCGAAAAATCGTGCGAAAGCAGAAGATGCGGCGGAAGATCGTATTTTAGATGCGTTGCTACCACCACCAAAAAATCAATGGGATGAAGTGGAAAACCACGATACCAACAGCAGCACTCGCCAAGCGTTCCGTAAAAAATTACGTGAAGGGCAATTAGACGATAAAGAAATCGAAATTGATGTGTCGGCGGGCGTGTCAATGGGTGTGGAAATCATGGCACCTCCAGGCATGGAAGAAATGACCAATCAGTTGCAATCCATGTTCCAAAGTTTAGGTTCGGATAAAACCAAAAAACGCAAAATGAAAATTAAGGATGCGTTAAAAACCTTAATTGACGATGAAGCAGCCAAATTGATCAATCCAGAGGAATTGAAACAAAAAGCCATTGATGCAGTTGAGCAAAATGGTATCGTGTTTATTGATGAGATTGACAAGATTTGTAAAAAAGGTGAATACAGTGGTGCGGATGTTTCACGTGAGGGTGTGCAACGTGACTTATTGCCATTAGTGGAAGGTTCAACGGTTAATACCAAACACGGAATGGTGAAAACCGATCATATTCTCTTTATTGCATCGGGTGCATTCCAAGTGGCGCGTCCATCGGATTTAATCCCAGAGTTGCAAGGTCGTTTGCCAATTCGTGTTGAATTGTCTGCATTAACGGCAGAAGATTTTGAGCGTATTTTAACTGAGCCAAATGCCTCTTTAACGGAGCAATATAAAGCGCTCATGGCAACAGAAGGTGTGAGCATTGAATTTACACAAGATGCGATTAAGAAAATTGCCGAAGCCGCTTTCCGTGTGAATGAGAAAACGGAGAATATCGGTGCAAGACGCTTACATACCGTTATGGAACGTTTAATGGATAAAATCTCATTTGATGCGAGTGAAATGGACGGACAAACCGTGAATATCGATGCCGCTTATGTGATTGATGCTTTAGGCGAAGTGATTGAAAATGAAGATTTAAGTCGATTCATTCTGTAATTAAGTATCAGATAAAGAAAAAGTGCGGTTATTTTTAACCGCACTTTTTTTGTCTCTAGATTAAGATTAGTGACCGCCACAACCACAGCCGCCATGACCGTGTCCGTGATCATGACCGTGTTTATGACCGCCGCCACAGCAACCGCCGTGTCCATGATCGTGATCATGGTCATGGTGATGATGACCGTGACCACCACAACCGCAGCCGTGACCACCTTCATCATCGTGATGATGGTGATGATCATGTTCACCATGCACGTGACCGTGAGCAATTTCTTCTAATGTTGCTTCACGAGTACCAACAACTTCAACAGTGAAGTGTAATTCTTGACCCGCTAACATGTGGTTACCATCAACCACCACTTCATCGCTATCCACTTCAGTGATCACAACAGGAACTGGGCCGATATCTGTATCTGCTAAGAAACGCATACCAACCACCACTTCATCAACGCCTTGGAATACTTCTTTAGGTACACGTTGAACCATGTTTTCATTGTATTCGCCGTAGCCTTCTTCTGGTTGAACACGAACTTCAAATTTGTCGCCAACTTCTTTACCTTCTAAGGCATTTTCAAGACCAATGATTAAGTTATTGTGGCCTTGTAAATATTCTAATGGTTGATTTGCTGGTGCTTCATCAACTAATACACCGTCTTGAGTACGTACTTGGTAAGCGATACTCACAACCGTATTTTTTGCTACTTTCATATTGTTTTCCTTATTAAAAAAATCGTCGTTCATTGTATAGAAAATTATTCTTTAAGCAATGCAATTCGTGCATTCACACTGACTTTAATTTTCTCTTTGCCACTTTGAGTGTAAGTTTCATCTTTCCCACTCGAGTATAAACTTTTAGAGCTTAGTTCGGCTGCAGCATAAGGGCGGAAATCAGCGACTGAATCATTAGCTGAGGAAATTTCAAGGTTCTGTATGCGATAACCTTTCACCTGCAAGGATTCTTGAACTAAGAGTGCTTTATCTTTAAGTTTTGCTAAAGCTTCTTTGGTTAATTCATTTTCTAAACTACTTAATTTTTCACGAGAAACAGAGGCATTGACCTGAGCAATGGCCAATACGCCATCTAGTTCATTTACTAATGTTGATAATGCTTGAGAGTCTTTACTTTCTAAAGTTAATCCTGCATGCGCAATCCAACCTTGCTGTTTGCCTTTATTATCGTAACGAACCATGGTATTACGAGAATTATCAGTAATTTCGACCGAGCTCTGTGCTTTCGCTAATTCAATGGCTTTATTCATTTTTTCTGCCATGGTTTTATTGAGCGCGGATAGATCATTGCCTTCCGCTTGGTAAAAAAGGGAGACTTGCAATAAATCACGTTCTACTACTTTTTCTGCTTCAACAGTAAAGGTTACATCAGCTGGATAATTCGGTACGGGTTCTTCTGCAAAAGAAGCGATAGGTAAGGCAAGTAATGCCAAAGAAAGTGCTTTGAGTTTCATTTTTTCATTCCTATTTGGGTAAGATAAAAATTAAGGGCGATTAACTCCCCCCACATTATTAATGATTAATGTAAACGTTCGTTGTCGTCTTCGACATCTTCATCGTCAAAAAATTCGCCGTCATCGCCGTATTCATCGTCCTCTGCATTCGGATCTTCAAAATACGTGCCCCAGCCATCATAAATACCTTTGTATTTTTCGACTAATGGTAAAATTTCTTTTTGTTGTGCATCGATAATTTCAGGCTTTAATTCCACTTCACTGATGATGTCAAAACAGAAAATGACCTTGCCATTTTCATCTTCAAATTCTTCTGCTTCTGACACTTCATAGCCTGCTTTGAAAGCATCCACGGCAATTTTTTCTAAGGTATCAAAATCATAATGGGCGATGTGATGTTCGATAATATAAAGCGCATCCGGATCGCTGCCGTCATTTAATAAATCCGTAATGATTTCACGGGTTTCTTCTTGAAGTTCGTTAAAGTTCGTCATAAGGCATTCCTTTTGTCAGAAAAAGTGCGGTCATTGTAGGGGATAAAGATGAAAATGTCGCTAAAAATTTATGCTCATTTCAGTTTGCCTTGAAGGGGCGGAAAGGTTAAAATTCTGCGCGAATAAATTGTGCTTAACATGCCCAGCTGATCACGCTATTTATTGCAGCGAAAAAAGTTGGGCTTTCTTATTTTAGAACGAAAAAAATGGTCAAACATCTCCCTTATTTCACCTTAAAAACACCGCCAAAAACAACCGCACTTTTAAAGCAAGAATTTGCTGATTTTATTGTTAAAGAAGATCTTGGCTATGAAATGTCAGGCGAAGGCGAATTTGTGGCGGTAAAAATCCGTAAAACGGATTGCAATACATTGTTTGTGGGCGAAAAACTTGCCAAGTTTGCGGGTATTTCTGATCGAAATATGGGGTATGCCGGTTTGAAAGATCGTCATGGTATTACAGAACAATGGTTTTGTTTGCAAATGCCGGGGAAAGAAACGCCTGATTTTAGCCAATTTCAATTAGAAGGCATCGAGATTTTAGAAGTGACTCGCCACAATCGTAAAATTCGTACAGGTAGTCTTCAGGGGAATGCTTTTGAGATTTTATTGCGCGGAGCAAAAGAAAGTGACGAGTTAAATGAACGCTTAAATTTTGTGGAGAAATACGGTTTCCCTAATTACTTCACTGAACAACGTTTTGGGCGTGATGGTCATAATCTGACTCAAGCGATTCGTTGGGCGAAAGGGGAGATTAAGGTCAAAGATCGTAAAAAACGCAGTTTTTACCTTTCAGCGGCTCGCAGTGAAATTTTTAATTTAGTTGTGGCAGAACGAATTGAACAAAATGTGGCAGATCGGGTTCTAAGAGACGATATTGTGCAATTAAACGGATCGCACAGTTGGTTTAAAGCCGATGAAAATGAAGATTTAGCGGTCTTACAGCAACGTTTGAACGCGCAAGATATTTTATTGACTGCGCCTTTAATTGGCGAAGAAAATTTATCTGCAAGTGCGGTCGAAAATCAAGTGGTTTTGGAACATCAGGTTTTCCAAGAATTAATGAAACAAGAAAGAATGAAAGCCGCTCGCCGCCCTTTATTGATGCAGGCAAAAGATTTCCATTGGACGTTTGTTGAAGAAGGATTAAAGCTCTCATTTTATTTGCCGGCGGGGAGTTACGCGACCGCATTAGTGCGAGAGTTAGTGAATATTAAGGAAGAAGAATAATGCGAATTTTAGTCAGCAATGATGACGGTTTTCACGCCGAAGGGATTCAAGTTTTAGCAAAAGAATTACGAAAAATTGCCGATGTGGTGATTGTAGCGCCTGATCGGAATCGCAGCGCAGCATCAAGCTCATTAACGCTTGTTGAGCCGCTTCGCCCTCGTCATTTAGATTGCGGTGATTACTGCGTGAATGGCACACCGGCTGATTGTGTGCATTTGGCCTTAAATGGTTTTTTATCTGGTCAAGTGGATCTTGTGGTATCAGGTATTAATGCGGGTTGTAATATGGGGGATGATACGATTTATTCCGGTACTTTGGCCGCTGCATTAGAAGGGCGTCATTTAGGATTACCAGCCATTGCCGTCTCTTTAGATGGTCGTCAGCATTATGAAACAGCCGCTCGCGTGGTGTGTGATTTAATTCCGAAATTACATCCTCAATTATTGAACAAACGCGAAGTGATCAATATCAATGTGCCAGACTTGCCTTACGAAGAACTCAAAGGCATTAAAGTCTGTCATTTAGGCTATCGCACATCTGCAGCTGAAGTGATTAAACAAGAAGATCCTCGTGGCGAAAATATCTATTGGATTGGACCATCAGGCTTGCCGGAATATGATGGTGAAGGCACCGATTTCCATGCAGTAAAAAATGGTTATGTTTCCATTACGCCAATTCAGGCAGATCTTACGGCTCATCAGTCAATTGCTGCTTTACAAGATTGGCTGGAAAGTGAATAATGTGCCATTTTGAAACGAATTTTTCCCCATTGAACCCATGAAGGATAAGTGAATGAATATTTTTGGTGCGATGTACGATAAAACGATGCAATGGTCAAAACATCGCTTTGCCGTGTTTTGGTTATCCTTTGTGAGTTTTATTGAGGCTATTTTTTTTCCAATTCCACCCGATGTGATGTTGATTCCAATGTCAATGTCAAAGCCCAAAAGTGCGTTTCGTTTTGCGCTTTATACAGCGGTCGCTTCTGTAGTGGGGGGAATGATTGGTTATGCTATCGGCTATTATGCCTTTGATTGGGTTCAAGGTTATATTCAACAATGGGGCTACCAAGCCGCTTGGGAACAAGCTATGGCGTGGTTTAAAGAATGGGGCGTGTTAGTGGTCTTTGTCGCTGGTTTTAGCCCGATTCCTTATAAAGTTTTCACCATTTGCGCGGGCGTGATGCAAATGGCGTTTATCCCCTTTGTGATTACCGCGTTTGTGTCGCGTTTTGCTCGTTTTATTTTAGTGGCGAAACTCGCCGCATGGGGCGGAGAAAAATTCGCCGCGAAATTACGTAAATCCATTGAAGTCATTGGTTGGAGTGTCGTTGCTTTAGCTGTGATTATTTATATTATTTTAAAATAACAGGATGACCTTTTTTATGAATAAATTACTCTTTATTATCTCGAGTGCATTGCTGGTTTCAGCTTGTACGGGAGAGCCGAAAAAACAAGATCCCGACGCATTGCCAGATGGTATTATGCAACCAGTAGAAGGAACGGGAGCTGTTGCCGGTGGTAGCTTTATGCCGGAAATTGAAAAGAATTCAATGCCAAATCAAATGAAATAAATTTAATTTTAAAGGAAGAATAAATGAAAAAATCGTTTTTATTGCTCCCTGTGAGTATCGCTATTTTAACGGCTTGTAGTTCAAATAGCCCTGCACCAATCGAAAATGTGGATGGCACACTTTCTCCAGGTGTAATGCAACCTGTTGATAATAACTCTAGCGGTACATGGCAGCCAGAAATCCAACAAAATACCATGCCAAGTACAATGGGCAGCAGCGTGCCAACGGGAACTCAAACACCACAGCCAAGTTTCCAACCGACTTATCAACCAGTACAACAGCCAGCAGCAACTCAACCACAGCCCGCTCCTGCACCGGTTCAGCCGCAAACTAAGACGGTAACTAAAACAGTTTCTGATTGTACCAGCTCAGGTGCAATCAACGTGCCACGTAATCCAAATACCAATGCACCAGATTACAGCCAAATTCAAAAAGGTTCATACAAAGGAAACACCTATAAAGTAAACAAAGGCGATACCATGTTCTTAATCGCTTACTTGACGGGTATGGACGTAAAAGATTTAGCGAGCATGAACAATATGAAAGAGCCTTACAGCTTAAGTGTGGGTCAAACATTAAAAATTTCAAATTGTTCAACCAAAACAATCACCACAACAGTTCCAGTGAAAACTACCGCACCAGCGGCACCTGCTGAGCCAGAAGTGACTTATACACCAGGTGCAAATGGCACACAAATTGGTTCTGATGGTACAGTAATTGGCCCTATTAAATCAGGTGTGGGTAACGGTGAACCTTCAAAACCAGTTTTCACAAACAATACGCCTAGCACACCAGCAACGACGACAACACAAGTAGAAACTACAAACAATACACCAGTTAATGCAAATGTTGTGGCACCAGTTGCGTCGAATATTGCATGGCAATGGCCAACCCAAGGTAACGTGATCCAAGGTTTCTCTAATACCGATGGTGGTAACAAAGGGGTTGATATCAGTGGTTCACGCGGCCAAGCAGTTAAAGCTGCTGCGAATGGTCGTGTTGTGTATGCGGGTAACGCATTACGTGGCTATGGTAACTTAATCATCATCAAACATAACGATGATTTCTTAAGTGCTTATGCGCACAACGACAAGATCCTTGTGAGCGATCAACAAGAAGTGAAAGCGGGTCAAGAGATTGCGAAAATGGGTAGCACAGGAACCAATGCTGTGAAACTTCACTTTGAGATCCGTTATAAAGGTAAATCTGTCGATCCAGTTAGATACTTACCGAGAAGATAATCTTTTCTCAGAAAAAAGTGCGGTTAAAAATGACCGCACTTTTTGTTATACTCTCACCAATTTTTTCTCAATGCTTAGAATCTAAGGTTAATTTAATGCGTACAAGTCAATATTTATTCTCAACACTAAAAGAAACCCCGGCTGAAGCGGCCATTGTGAGCCATCAATTAATGCTTCGTGCGGGGATGATTCGTCCTCTTGCTTCAGGTCTTTATAACTGGATGCCAACAGGCTGGCGTGTGCTTCGTAAAGTAGAAAAAATCATTCGTGAAGAAATGGATAAAAGTGGCGCACTTGAAATCAAAATGCCAGTAGTGCAACCAGCAGAATTATGGGAAGAATCAGGTCGTTGGGAACAATATGGCCCAGAATTACTACGTTTTGTGGATCGCGGAAACCGTAACTTTGTATTAGGTCCAACACATGAAGAAGTGATTACGGATTTAGTTCGTCGCGAAGTGTCATCATACAAACAACTTCCGATCAATTTATACCAAATTCAAACCAAATTCCGTGATGAAGTGCGTCCTCGTTTTGGTGTAATGCGTTCGCGTGAATTTATCATGAAAGATGCGTATTCTTTCCATGCGGATCATGCTAGCTTGCAACAAACTTATGATGTGATGTACCAAACTTATAGCAATATTTTCAATCGCTTAGGTTTAGATTTTCGTGCAGTACAAGCGGACACTGGTTCTATCGGTGGTAGCGCCTCACATGAATTCCAAGTGTTAGCAAACAGTGGTGAAGATGATGTGATTTTCTCTACGGAATCTGATTACGCAGCAAACATTGAATTAGCGGAAGCGGTGGCAATTGGTGAACGTGCCGCGCCAACGAAAGCGATGGAATTAGTTGATACTCCAAATGCAAAAACGATTGCAGAGTTGGTGGAACAATTTAATTTACCAATTGAGAAAACAGTTAAAACCTTAATTGTAAAAGGGGTAAGTGAAGAACAACCGTTAGTGGCATTAGTCATTCGTGGTGACCATGAATTAAACGAAATCAAAGCGGAAAAATTACCGGAAGTGGCTTCACCATTTGAGTTTGCGGATGAAGCTGTTATTAAAGCAAAAATTGGTGCAGGTGTGGGCTCATTAGGTCCTGTTAATCTCAATATTCCAGTGATTATTGATCGTTCAGTGGCATTAGTGTCTGATTTCAGTGCGGGTGCAAACATTGATGGTAAACATTACTTCAATATCAACTGGGAACGTGATGTAGCGTTACCAAAAGTAGCCGATATTCGTAACGTAGTTGAAGGTGACCCAAGCCCAGATGGTAAAGGTACCTTATTGATTAAACGTGGTATCGAAGTCGGCCATATCTTCCAATTAGGTAAAAAATACTCAGAAGCGATGAACGCGACTGTTCAAGGTGAAGATGGTCGTCCAATGGTCGTAACCATGGGATGTTACGGTATTGGTGTAACGCGTGTGGTCGCTGCGGCGATTGAACAACATTTTGATGATCGCGGTATTGTATGGCCAACAGATGAAATTGCGCCATTCACCGTAGCTGTCGTGCCTATGAATATGCATAAATCTGAAAGCGTTCAAGAATATGCCGAAGAATTGTATCGCACTTTACAAGCACAAGGTGTAGAAGTGATCTTTGATGATCGTAAAGAACGCCCAGGTGTGATGTTTGCAGATATGGAACTTATCGGCGTGCCACACATGGTAGTGATTGGTGAGAAAAATCTCGCAAACGGCGAAATCGAATACAAAAATCGCCGCACTGGTGAAAAACAAATGATTGCAAAAGAGCAGTTGTTAGATTTCTTGAAAGGACAAATTAAAGCTTAATCGAAAGCTAAAATTCATGGCATAGCTTTAATGGCTATGCCAAGGATGTATTTAATTTATAATAAACAAAAAGGTTGTTGAGTTTGTCTCAGCAACCGTTTTTTGTGGTTAAAATGTTTTACTCATTTCTAAGAATACACGATTTTTATCGTAACCATAGAAAGGATGATTACTTTTCACTTTTTGATAAGACCATGTAATCTTAGGCGTAATACCCCAGAAATAGAGATCACGATGCCACAATGTTAATGTTGAAGCATATTCTCTATTTTTCTGACGAATGTTAAAGAAATCAGCCGCTTGATAATGACGTTTAGCATATGAAAGCGTGACTCGGCTTGATATTCCCCATGGCCATTCTTGTCCCCAACCAAGGCGTCCACCTACTCGTTGGTAGGCGTTATCTTTGTCCCGAGTATTTTCACGAGAATAATCTAGCCCAGCAAACCAATGTTGTCCGCTTTTCGGAACATAGAGTAATGTGTTGGAAAATAAATAATTGTTGCCGTTTAAATGTTTTCGCCAATCATAGCGTTGTTCGCCATATTCCAAAGCAGATGAAATTTGCCAACGAGGATTAAGCCAGTAGCTAATATCAAAACGTACGCCAGAGTTTTTAGAGTATTGTTTGAGTGCATCGCTACCGTTTGAGCCACCACTATACCAACGTTTTTCGGTAAATGGTGTTAAAGCCAATTCTAAATGGGAAGTTTGATAACCTAATCCCCAACCTAAGCGCGCATTTAATTCGTTATATTTTTTGTTATTCCAGTAGTATTTACCATTTCCATCTAAGCCTAATTTGGTGAAAAAGTTATGTGCAAGAGACCATTTTTTCTCAACACCTAATGAATAAGAAAGCCCTTGTGCACTTTCTTTACTCCAAGCTTTCCAGTTACCAATATGAGTACCTGCTTTGGGCGCATTGTTGATATTGCTTTCATTGAGGTAACTTACACCACCATAAAATTTCCATTGATCGCGTTGATTTAATGCAGATAAATATTGATCAATAACGGCAGTCATTTCAGGCGTCATTTGCTCCGCACGTAATTTTTGGAACTGATCTTTTGCTGCTTCGTTATCATTATTTAAAAAGAGTGCTTGAGCAAGCTGATAACGTAATGGAAGGCTATCAGAATGTTGGGTGAATAGCGTACGATAGCGTTGTGCAGCTTCACTATAATTGCCTTTATGACGCGCATCAATAGCTTCAGCCCAACTCAATAATACGGGATCTTTTTTTGGAAGTTCTCGATATAAAGGCAACAGAAGTGAAACTGCTTCTTCGTTATTTTGTAATACAGAAGGAATCATCCCACGTACGATTAAATCAGGATGACGAGCGAGCTCTTCTTTAGTCATCGAGACTGAGCCTTCATTATTTGTCTTCGGCTGGATCGCAGGTGCTTGAAGCTTTGGCGCCGCGACCTGAATATTTTTGTCTAACGTGTCATTTTTAGATTGTGCTACCTCGGCATTTGCCCACTGAGCACATGTTATGCTTAATACTGTATATAAAAAAGTTTTTGTAAATTTCATTTGTTATCAAAAGAGAAATAAAGCAAGCACAAGGCTTGCTTTATTATGTCAGGATTAAAACTAATTATTTTTTTTGAGCGCCGAATACGCCAATGTAAGAGGCTTTTTCATTTACATAACTACCAGCTAACTCACTAGCGTTATTTCCGTAGAAACGACCGACAGCTTCTGTACCTTCAGCAGTTTTACCGTTAAATTGATTACCATCAATTTTCGCAGAAAGTTTAACCTCGTTGATATTGCCAAATGCTTTTCCATCATCTGGAGTAATAGAGCCTTCAAATGATTTATCAGCAAAATTTACATTAAATTTTGCGTTACTTAAGCGATACGTATCAATAGCTGAACCACTATCTGCATAACCGTGTACACCTTGTCCTACATAGGTAGCGCTACCGCTAGTTGGCATGTCGGTTGTAGGATTGATACCGTAAGAGACTAAGTAATAATTATTTAAGCCATCCTCTGTAATTAATCCCCAACGCACATTTTTATATAATGAACCGTTAACTATGCGGGTAATATTGTTGGCAGTGATTTTGAGAACCTTTCCAGCCCCCATTCCAGTAGGAATTATATTAATACTTTTACCTTCAACATCTAGCACATAAAGATTTGGATTGCCAGAAATGGATGCGGTTTGAATAGTTCCACCTTTTTTAGGTATGACGAAACCAGCATGTTTATCTTTGAGTGCTCGATTAGTATTACCACTCTGAGTATTAGGGGTTGATGGTTGAGCCACATTTTCAGCTGGAGTAGATTGGCTTGGTGTTGTCTGATTGTTTGTAGATGTAGTAGTACTTGATTGCTGAGTCGTATTATTGGCAGTAGTACTTGGTTTCTGAGTCGTATTATTGGCAGTAGTGCTTGGCTGAGTTTGCTTAGTTTTATTGGTTGGAGCTGAAACATTTGGGTCATCACTACCACCGCCACTGCTACCACACGCAGATAATACTAAAGCAGCTAATGCTGTTGTACCAAATTTAAAAATATGATTTAAAGAAGACATACTAATATTCCTTATTTAAAAAGTAGAAGTAAAATACCTTTAAAAAGTATCTCCCCAAGACTATCATTTCAGTACTATCTTGTCTATAAAGTTAGTGAACTTTTAAGGTTAAATATTTTGTTGTATTAAACTTCCCACCAAATTAACGCCCATTTACGTTGTCCGTGTTTTATTGGGTCGTTATTAGTTTGTTTTTGTTGATAGAATTGAGCCAAATCTTGTTTTTCTTTTTCAGTGAGATTGCCGAGAGAAAACTCCACAGAATTTAATAAATCCTCAAAGGTTTCACCTTGGAAATGGCCTGATTCGGTTTCAATAAAACTCACATTCGCGTGAATGCCTTTTTGGTAAAGACGATTAACTAAATAAATATAAGTTGGAAAGCCCACATCATCACGACCAATGGCTTCAAATACACCTTCATCGAGAAAATGGCGTTGTGTCACCGAGGTTAAAAAGACGCGTTTTTTTGCCTTACTTTGCAGCTTTTCAATCATGTCATCTAAATCATCCACAAGCGTCGAGCGAGAGGCGAGTATTACATCTGCTTGAGGTACATCATCCCAGTTATCCGACCATGATTTATGTAGAAGCGTAATATTATTCAGTTGATGCTTCTCTTTATATTGCTGCACCATATCCAACATGCCTTGGCTGTAATCGAGAGCATACACAGCTTGGCATTGTTGGGCTAAAGGAATCACAAAGGTGCCGGGGCCACAGCCGATATCTAATACAGTTTCATTGGGTTGCACATTCATGGCTTTAAGCAACATCTCGTTATAACGGCTTGGCTTGCCCACTAAATTCTCAGCCATTTTAGACGCTTTTTTATCCCATTTTGTTGGTGGAAGATTATAGTGATTACAGGCTTTTAGATGTTGTTGGTAGAGATCGTTGAAATTGATGTCGTTGATGATCATAGTGACGCCCCAAAGTGCGGTTAGTTTTCAGATTGTTTTGAATTACTTGCTGATTATATGCTTTCTCCCATTTAAAATCATTTGAAAATGATTGACGCAAACGTTTTCTTTTTGGTGTGTTTTCCTTTATAATAGCCCGCGATTTTCATCTCAAACACAACTCAAAGGTACCCGTATGTTTCAAACTTTTCGTGGCTCACCCGCCCTTTCTGAATTCCGTATTCAAGGCTTAATGCAAAAATTCCAACAAAATCAATTACCGGTAAAATCGGTTTATGCGGAATATTTGCATTTTGTGGAATTAAATCGACCGCTTGTTAGCGAGCAGGAAGCAAAACTAAAAGCATTGTTACATTACGGCCCAACCTTGGCAGAGCATGAAGCCAAAGGCGAAACTTTTATTGTGATTCCACGCGTTGGCACGATTTCTTCTTGGTCTTCTAAAGCGACCGATATTGCGCATAACTGTGGTTTAAGTGAAGTGGAGCGTATTGAGCGTGGTTTGGCGTATTATTTTGAGTTAAGCCAACCGCTTGATGAAAAAACAACTGAAAAATTGACCGCACTTTTACATGACCGAATGATGGAAACCGTGGTGCGTAGTCCTGAAGATGCAGAGATCTTATTCCGTCATCAAGATCCGAAACCGTTTAAAACGGTCGATATTTTAAAAGGTGGACGTGAAGCTTTGGTGACAGCCAACGTAGAATTAGGTTTGGCACTGGCAGAAGATGAAATTGATTATTTGGTGGAAAACTTCACCCAATTAGGGCGCAATCCACACGATATTGAACTTTATATGTTTGCGCAAGCCAACTCTGAACACTGCCGCCATAAAATCTTTAATGCCGATTGGATTATTGATGGCAAAAAACAGGATAAATCCCTGTTTAAAATGATTAAAAATACCTTTGAGAAAACCCCTGATTTCGTGCTTTCAGCCTATAAAGATAATGCTGCAGTAATGGAAGGTTCAAAAGTCGGCCGTTTCTTTGCGGACCAAGATGGACAATATCGCTATCACAATGAAGATGCACATATCTTAATGAAAGTGGAAACTCACAACCACCCAACCGCAATTTCACCATTCCCTGGCGCTGCAACGGGTTCGGGCGGTGAAATTCGTGATGAAGGTGCAACCGGTCGTGGTGCAAAACCAAAAGCAGGTTTAACCGGTTTCTCGGTATCAAACCTTGTCATTCCAAGCTTTGAGCAACCTTGGGAAAATCCACTTTCCAAACCAAACCGTATTGCTTCAGCCTTAGATATTATGATTGAAGGCCCATTAGGTGGCGCAGCATTTAACAACGAGTTCGGTCGCCCTGCGTTATTAGGTTATTTCCGTACCTACGAAGAGAAAGTCAACAGTTTCAATGGGGAAGAAGTGCGTGGTTATCATAAACCAATTATGTTAGCGGGCGGTATCGGTAATATTCGTGGTGAACACGTTCAAAAAGGTGAAATTCCAGTGGGTGCGAAATTGATCGTATTAGGCGGCCCAGCGATGAATATCGGCTTAGGCGGTGGAGCTGCTTCTTCCATGGACAGTGGGAAATCAAAAGAAGACTTAGATTTTGCCTCTGTTCAACGTGAAAACCCAGAAATGGAACGCCGTTGCCAAGAGGTGATTGACCGCTGCTGGCAATTAGGTGATGAAAACCCAATTCTCTTTATTCACGATGTGGGCGCAGGCGGTTTATCCAATGCGATGCCTGAATTAGTGCACGATGGCGAACGTGGCGGTAAGTTTGATTTGCGTTCCATCCTTTGCGATGAAAAAGGCATGTCGCCATTAGAAATTTGGTGTAACGAATCGCAAGAACGTTATGTCTTAGCGGTTGCGCCAGAAAAACTCGAATTATTTACCGAACTTTGTGAACGTGAGCGTGCGCCATTTGCGGTCATTGGTGAGGCAACGGAAGAGAAACATTTAACCTTGCACGATAGCCATTTCGACAATAACCCAATTGATTTGCCAATGAATGTGTTATTGGGCAAAACCCCGAAAATGACGCGCGAGGTTTCGTCAAAAACTGTCGAAAATCAACCGTTTGCAACAGAAAATATTCAATTAAAAGAAGCATTCCATCGCGTATTACGTTTACCTGTGGTGGCAGAAAAAACCTTCTTAATCACCATTGGCGACCGCTCGGTAACGGGTATGGTAGCGCGTGATCAAATGGTCGGTCCATGGCAAATTCCAGTGTCTGATGTGGCCGTCACAACTGCATCATTAGACAGCTATCATGGTGAAGCCATGGCAATGGGCGAACGCGCACCCGTGGCATTATTAGACTTTGGAGCATCTGCACGTTTAGCGGTGGCTGAATCCATTACCAACATTGCGGGCACCAACATTGGCGATATTAAACGCATCAAACTTTCTGCAAACTGGATGTCTGCAGCGGGTCATAGTGGTGAAGATGCCGGGTTATATGAAGCGGTGAAAGCAGTCGGTGAAGAACTTTGCCCAGCATTAGGCATTACCATTCCAGTAGGTAAAGACTCTATGTCGATGAAAACCACTTGGGAAGAAAATGGCGAGAAAAAATCCGTTACTGCACCGCTTTCTTTAGTGATTTCATCTTTTGCCCGCGTGGAAGATGTCCGCAAAACCGTGACACCTCAATTACGCACAGACAAAGGCGCAAGCCGTCTATTGTTAATTGATTTAGGCGAAAGAAAAAATCGCTTAGGCGCGACCGCACTTGCGCAAGTGTATAAACAATTAGGTGATAAACCTGCCGATGTGGTAAACGTAGCCAAACTGAAAAACTTATTCGATGCAATGCAAGCATTAGTAGCAGAACGTAAATTATTGGCTTACCACGACCGCTCAGACGGTGGTTTAATTACTACGCTTGTAGAAATGGCATTTGCGGGTAACTGTGGCGTGGATGTGGATATTTCTGCATTAGGCGACAATGATTTAGCCGTGTTATTCAATGAAGAATTAGGTGCGGTGATTCAAGTATCAGAAAGTGAATTAAGCGCCGTGCGTGAGGTATTAAAAGCCCATGACTTGCTTGGCTTAACTTATGAACTCGGTTCTGTAAGCTTAGAAGATCGTTTTGAAATCACACGCGGTAGCAAAAAACTATTAAGCGAAAAACGCTCTGAATTACGCAGTATTTGGGCAGAGCTCACTCACCAAATGCAACGCTTACGCGATAATCCAGAATGTGCTGACCAAGAATTTGAAACGAAAAAAGCAACAGACAACAAAGGCTTATCAGCTCACTTAACTTATGATGTGAATGAAGATATTGCCGCACCGTACATCAGCAAAGGCGTGAAACCAAAAGTAGCAGTATTACGTGAACAAGGCGTAAACAGCCATGTTGAAATGGCGGCTGCTTTTGATCGTGCAGGCTTTGCGGCGATTGATGTTCACATGAGCGATTTAATGGCGGGGCGTTACAACTTAAACGACTTCAATGCGATGGTCGCCTGTGGTGGCTTCTCTTACGGTGACGTATTAGGCGCGGGTGGCGGCTGGGCGAAATCCATTTTATTTAACCCACAATTACGCGATCAATTTAGCCAATTCTTCGCCAATGAAAACACCCTTTCATTAGGTGTATGTAACGGTTGTCAATTTATCTCCACCCTGGCAGAAATCATCCCAGGTGCAGAAAACTGGCCACGTTTCGTGCGTAATAAATCAGAACGTTTTGAGGCGCGTGCTGCGATGGTGAAAATTAACGACACCAACTCATTGTGGTTTAAAGGCATGGCTGGTTCACATATGCCGATTGCGGTTTCTCATGGTGAAGGTCGCGTAGAATTCAAAACACCTGAGAATTTGACCGCACTTCAAGCGCAAAACTTGATTGTGGCACAATATATCGACAGCCATTTGAATGTAACTGAAACTTACCCTGCTAACCCGAATGGTTCGGCATTGGGGATTACTGCCATTTCTAACGTGGACGGTCGTATTGCTGCGATGATGCCACACCCAGAACGTGTATTCCGTGCCGTGAGCAACTCATGGTATCCAGAAGATTGGTCTGAAGATGGCGCTTGGATGCGAATTTTTAGAAATGCGAGAGTGAATTTTAAATAATGTGAGATTGATCACAGAAAATTAATCAAAAATAAGAGATACTACTAAATTGGTATCTCTTTTTTATTGCATAAACCTGAGTAATAAAAAAATGCCAACAATATTAGAGAGTAATATTGTAAATAATTTATATAAAAATTCTTGGGCATTATGCTCGTAATATCAATTGAACTATATGAGGAGTTCTACATGAGTGCATTAGTTACATTGCTAGCTAATATCGTTGCGCCATTGCAACGTCAATTTATTAACTTTATCCGCATTGCGATTTGTGTCGTGATGGTTTGGATTGGAGGTTTAAAAGTTTGCCAATATGAGGCAGATGGTATTGCACACTTTGTGTCAAATAGTCCTTTCTTAAGCTTCCTTTACAAAAACGGTGCAAATGAAGTGACAAATGATAAGGGTGTTTTAGTAAAAGAATATACCTTATATAAAAACCCTGAAGGCAAAATGGTCGCAAAAAATATTGAATGGCATAAAGCCAATGGCACCTATACCGCTTCTTATATTATTGGCGCAATCATTGTGACAATTGGTATTTTAGTATTAGCGGGCATTTGGTCTCCAACATTAGGTTTATTCGGAGGCTTACTCACGTTTGGTATGTCGATAGTCACGCTGTCGTTCCTGATATTTACGCCAGAAACCTGGGTGCCTAATTTAGGTGGGGACTTCCCAACACCTAATTATGGCTTCCCATATCTCTCAGGTGCTGGCCGACTCGTTATTAAAGATATTATTATGATGGCGGGTGGCTTAGTTGCTGCAGCAGAATGTGCGAAACGCTATTTAGAGAATAAAAAGCAGTTTGCTTAATTAGTTTATTTAAAAGGCTTGCTGAGAGAAATAGCAAGCCTTTTTTGTTATTAACTAAATATTTAGTCGCTTAGAATATAAAAATTAGGAGAATTTATCTAATTCAATATAGATAAAATATAATTCATAGAACTATTTTAGAATGGTAAATCTTTTCTTAGTTCTAATGCAATCCATATATTTTCCATTATTCCAATATATTATCTAAGATTTTCAAAACTTCTATCCCTGATTTATAATATCCCATTATCGTTCCTATGGATTCAGTACAATTTGTACCATGAGCTATCTGATTTCTTAGTTGGACTAACGAATTTAGATCATAACTAAGATCTTTAGTGTTCTCTTTTTTATATTCACTTAACTTTTTAGATAATCCTTTTTTCCATTCTTTTTCAAATTTAGCTAGAAAGTCTAAGATATTATCTGGAGACGGGTTAGTAGAACTTTTTATAATCATTTTTTCAAAGAATTGATGTATTCTCTGATGACTAGTTTGGCAATTATGTTCAATTATTTGTTTATATAATATTGATTTGAAAGTTGATTCAATGCTACCTGAAGCTTTAATAACAGCATAATTTGTTAAAAAACTAGATATTCTAGATATTTTATTTTTATTTATTTCTTTCTCTACTTCATTAAGCTCAAATAAATCATCATTAAGTTTTTTCTCAACATCAAAATTCATAGTCTATTCCATATAAAATCTGTGATGCTATTGATATTCTTTTTCTTATATTCTCTACTTTTGTTGTTCTATTAGATGTGCTATCTATGAACTGTTCATTCTGTAGTAAATTTTTATAATTAGATGTGTAATCTTTCGTACTATCTTTTTGAAATCCCTTTTCTTTAGCATATAAAGTTGCAGAGCTAATTGCATCAAATGCTGCTGGGGTTATTCTTCCAACAAAAGATTGCTTGTTGATATCAAATCTTTTAAATGCATTTTCTCCCAAGATATCTTTAATAAGATTAATCATATTCATGAAATTATTTCTAAAGATATGTTCTTGATTTTCCTCAAGGTTTCTATGTTTTCCCATGTAGTTATTCAAGTACTTTAAGAGATTAATACTATTTTGTTCTTTTTCTGGGTTATTTCTTAAATCGCTTATTGCAAAAAATCTAAGAATAAGTTCTAGATCATACATTCTTTGATCCTCGATCTCTGACCCAAACATATTTCTCCAGGAAGTTTCCTTGTTTAGCTCAAAGAGTAAAGAATTAAATTTTCCTTGATATACACAATTACGTATTTCTTGTGGTTTTAATGCAGCCCCACTTGTATTTATACGTTCAAAAATCTGATACATACCAGTATCATCTTGAGGATGTTTTTGTTCGAAAATAATGGCATGAATAGTTGTTGATTTTATCTTTCTTTGTTCTTCTAATGATAATTCTGAAAACTGTTTTCCTCTCCAGCGTTGATTAATAATATCAGAATTGAACAAGCTAAAGACTTTATCATCCCCTTGGAATTTATTTCCTTTCATAAAATCATAAATAGTCATTATTCTTTGATAGCCATCAATAATTAACATTCTCTCATCATCCTGTTTTGCGAGGAAAATGCTAGGTATAGGTAATCCTAACAAAACAGAATCAATAAATCTGCTTGCTTCTTTTTTAGTCCAAACATATTTTCTTTGTAATTCGGGTTTTAATAATTCACCTTCATCATACATCATTGCTAGCTCTCGAAAAGATAAATCAGCTCCCCAAGATGTAATGTTAAATAAATCATCATTTGAATATGTTTCCAACTCTTCTTCGTTAATGGTTATTGTATTTGACATGTAGATCCCCTTACCTTTCTTATGTTTTTTAATTTTAATATATATATAATAAATATTAAAGGAAAATATATTAAAATTAAGATAAATTGGTTAATGTTCTATTTTCTGGATGCTATTAAAATAATTAAGTGAATAGTAAATTATGAAGAATAGTCAGTATGAATGTACGGTAGAATTTCGGGAAAAATATAGATTATATTTCAAGCAGTAGTGAGAGGATATTTCTAGGCAAGTTTTAGTTTATTTGTTTACTTAATACAAAACGGTCAAAAATCACAACGAATTTTGACCGCTCTTTTTATTACTTTTACTTACGTATTATTTTTGTTTTTTCAAAAACTCAACGCCAGTGTCTGGGAAGTCGGTAAATACACCAGTTGCACCAGATTTATTCAATAATGCATCGTACATTTGATTTACATCAGTGAAGAATTCAGGTAAAGCATCTTTACGCACGGTGTATGGGTGTAATTCCACTTTGTATTGTGCGAGTTCTTTCACTAATGGGGTATACACGATGTTGCCTGGTTTAGATTTTTCTTTATCCACTAACATGTACCAGCCTGGACCAACGCCGTCAGCATATTTCACCACTTCAGCCATTGCACCTGGTTTGAACATCCAATCGTAATCGTAGTTCACCCATTTGCCTTTCGCATCTTTTTCTTCAGTTTCATGCCAGTCGGTGTATGCCACTAATTGAACAAGTTTTAAATCCATGCCCATTTTTGGTAGCAATTCGTTTTTGATACGTTTTAACTCATTGAAGTCGAAGGTTTGTAAGTAAACCATGTCTGATTTCTTGTCGTAACCGTATTTTTTCAACACTTTAAGGGTTTCAACTGCAATGTCTTTGCCATTTTGGTGGTGGAACCAAGGGGCTTTGATTTCAGGGTAGATACCCACTTTTTTACCGGTAGATTTTTCTAAACCTTGGATGAATTCGATTTCATCTTCAAAAGTGTGAATTCTGAAATGCGATTTCCAAAGTGGGAAACGTCCTGGGTAAACTTGAGCTTGTTTGCCGTCTTTGGTTTCAAAGTTTTCAGTCATTTCTAAACTTTGAATTTCTTTTAAGGTGAAGTCGATTACGTAGTAACGACCATCTTTACGATGACGATTTGGGAATTTTTTCGCCACGTCAGTTAAGCCGTCTAAGAAATGGTCATGAATGACAATTAAGCGACCATCTTTTGTCATCGCTAAGTCTTGTTCTAAGTAGTCTGCGTGCTGTGCAAATGCAAGCGCTTTAGATTCAAGTGTATGCTCTGGTAAGTAACCACTTGCACCTCGGTGCGCAATGATAATTTTGTCTGATTTCATAGTGTCCACAGAAGAGTGTGCGCTACATCCTGCAAGTACGCCTGCAGCTAATAAAGAAAGCGCTAAAGTTTTGAGTTTCATAAGCATTTCTCCTTGAAAGTGCGGTTAAAAATTCAGTTGTTTTTTTGTAATAAAAAAGGCGGCAAGTCTTCGCCTGTCGCCTTTAATTTATAGATTATTTAGTACCGTAGGTATCGCCTAATCTTGCTTTGTGTTTGCCTTCTTCAACCATTACGATGAAGAGTAATAACACCGCTAAGACACCACCACCGATCATAACGTAGAAACCGCCGTCCCAGCCATAGTGTTGTGCTGCCCAACCGATAACAGCTGAAGCTGACACAGTACCACCTAAGTAACCGAATAAACCGGTGAAACCTGCTGCTGTACCTGCTGCTTTTTTCGGTGCAAGCTCTAGAGCGTGTAAGCCGATTAACATTACAGGACCGTAGATTAAGAAACCGATTAAGGTCATTAATACGAAGTCAGTTAATTGATATGGGTTTTCATACCAAGCTGAGTAGTTTGCAAGCTCTGCTTCAGGTGTAGCTGGGTTCATCCAGTATGCTACAACTGCTGCGGTAGTTAAGATCATGAAGATGAAACCGGTTAAACCACGTTTACCTTTGAAGACTTTATCTGATACCCAACCACATAATAATGTACCTGGAACTGCTGCTAATTCATAGATTGTGTATGCCCATGCGGTACCTTTGATATTGAAGTGTTTTACTTCACTTAAGTAAACAGGAGACCATTTCAATACGCCGTAGCGGATTAAGTATACGAATACGTTAGCAATCGCGATGTACCATAACAATTTGTTTTTCAATACATAAGTTACGAAGATTTCTTTTGTGCTTAAATCGTTTTCGTAAGTTTTTTCGTTATAGTCATCTGGGTAGTCATTACGCCATTTTTCGATTGATGGTAAACCACAAGATTGTGGAGTATCACGCATCACGAAGTAAACTGGAATTGCACAGATCATTGCCGCAATACCCGGATAGTAGAGGGATTGTTGCCAAATGTCTTTTGCTTGTGCTTCGATACCATGAGTGCTGAAGAACACGGCACTTGCTAATAGCACCATTGCACCCGGCATCATACCACCGATGTTGTGTGCAGTATTCCAGATAGATACGATAGTACCGCGTTCTGATTTAGACCACCAGTGTACCATTGTACGACCACATGGAGGCCAACCCATACCTTGGAACCAACCATTTAAGAAGATCATTACCCACATGATGGCAATGCCTGAAGTTGCCCATGGGAATAAACCCATCATGGTCATACAAAGACCAGAAAGCAATAAACCAAATGGTAAGAATACACGAGGGTTCGAACGGTCAGACATACCTGCCATTACGAACTTAGATAAACCATAGGCAAGACCGGCCGCTGAGCCGATAACACCTAATTCCGCTTTTGAGTACAAGCCGGCTTGAATTAAACCAGGTTGTGCCAAGTCAAAGTTTGCACGTACAAAATAGTAAGCGGCATAACCAAAGAAGATCCCTGCAAACACTTGCCAACGTAAGCGTTTATACGTGGAATCAATTTTCTCCGCTGGAAGTTCCGCAATATGCGGAGCGGGTTTAAATGGTCCAAACATAATTTCTCTCCAAAATCATTTTAATTATGAGTCCACCCCGACAATGGGGATAGCGTGCATGATAAAATAAAAATAGAAATTAAAAAGAGAAATAATTCAAAAATGTGATGTATTTCACAAAAAAAATTTTAACAAATGAGCGAATACGAAAATTATGTGATCTACTTCACAAAATGGCTTTCTTTTTCGCTCAAAATGTTGTGAATTTAACCGCTCTCCCATACAATAGCCATGGAATTTGTAACAGTTTTTACGTTTCTTTTTATTAATATTTTGGCTTTGGGGGTAACAATGGGATTATCGCCTAATATGTATCGTGATGTGGGTGATTTTTCACCTATCTCGACGGATGTGATTATCATTGGTGGCGGTGCAACAGGTGCGGGGATTGCTCGTGACTGTGCATTGCGTGGAATTAACTGTATTTTATTAGAGCGTCGTGATATTGCGACAGGTGCAACAGGTCGTAACCACGGTTTGTTACATAGTGGTGCGCGTTATGCCGTAAACGATCAGGAATCAGCAGAAGAATGTATTAAAGAAAATAAAATTCTGCGCAATATCGCTCGTCACTGTGTGGATGAAACAGAAGGTTTATTTATCACCTTACCTGAAGATTCCCTTGATTATCAAAAAACCTTCATCGAAAGTTGTACCAAATCTGGTATTGAAGCTGTCGCCATTGATCCTAAACTTGCCCAAATTATGGAACCATCGGTAAACCCAGATTTAGTGGGGGCCGTTGTGGTGCCTGATGGTTCAATCGATCCTTTCCGTTTAACCGCCTCCAACGTGATGGATGCCACTGAAAATGGCGCGAAAATGTTCACTTATTGCGAGGTGAAAAACTTAATTCGCGAAGGTGGCAAAGTAATCGGTGTAGATGTTTACGATCACAAAAATCGTGTAAACCGTAAATTCTTTGCACCATTAGTTGTTAATGCAGGCGGTATTTGGGGACAAGGCATCGCAGAATATGCGGATCTTAAAATCAAAATGTTCCCAGCGAAAGGTGCATTACTTGTCATGGGGCACCGTATCAACAAAATGGTGATTAACCGTTGTCGTAAACCGGCGGATGCGGATATTCTCGTTCCAGGTGATACCATTTGTGTTATTGGCACAACCTCTAGCCGTATTCCTTACGATCAAATTGATAACATGGAAGTGACCCCAGAAGAAGTGGATATCCTTTTCCGTGAAGGGGAAAAACTCGCACCAAGCTTACGCCATACTCGTGTATTACGTGCTTATGCGGGGGTTCGTCCATTGGTAGCAACAGATGATGACCCATCTGGTCGTAACGTAAGTCGTGGTATCGTGTTACTTGACCACGCAGAACGTGATGGCTTAGATGGCTTTATCACCATCACTGGCGGTAAATTAATGACTTACCGCTTAATGGCAGAATGGGCAACGGATCTCGTTTGTAAAAAACTCAACAAAACAGCACGTTGTACGACTGCAGAGCGTCCATTACCGGGCTCAAGTGAAAGCCGTGCAGAAACCAATCAGAAAGTCATTTCACTTCCAAGTCCGATTCGTTATTCAGCGGTGTATCGTCATGGTTCTCGTGCAACTCGTTTATTAGATAAAGAACGTCTTGATCGTTCAATGGTGTGTGAATGTGAAGCAGTAACAGCGGGTGAAGTACGTTATGCTATTGATGAATTAAATGTGAATAACTTAGTGGATTTACGTCGCCGTACTCGTGTGGGTATGGGGACTTGCCAAGCTGAGCTTTGTGCATGTCGTGCAGCAGGTTTAATGCATCGTTTTGAAGTAGCAACGCCTCGTCAATCTACCACGCAATTAACCTCTTTCATGGAAGAGCGTTGGCGTGGTATTGAGCCTATTGCATGGGGTGAAGCGATTCGTGAAGCCGAATTTACTTCATGGATGTATGGTAGTGTGTTGGGCTTAAATGATGTTCAACCGCTTGAAACTGACAAACAGCAAGGGACGGATAACAATGAATTTTGATGTAGTGATTATTGGTGGTGGCCTTGCAGGTTTAACTTGCGGCATCACCCTACAAGAACAAGGCAAACGTTGTGTCATTATTAATAACGGCCAAGCGGCGATTGATTTTGCATCTGGCTCATTGGATTTATTAAGCCGTTTACCAAATGGTGCGTTTGTTAAAAATATTCCTGAAAATTTGACCGCACTTTCCGCTCAATTACCGCAACATCCATACAGCATTATGGGTGCAGAACGCGTATTAGCGAAAGCGCAAGATTTTGAAAAATTGGCTGAGTCATTAAATTTGGATTTAATTGGCTCAAGTGCAGAAAATCATCTTCGCGTAACGGGTTTAGGTAGCTTACGTGGTGCATGGCTTTCACCAAATAGCGTACCAACTGTACAAGGCGAAACGCCATTCCCGTATAAAAAAATTGCGGTTTTAGGCATTGAAGGCTACCACGATTTCCAACCAGAATTATTAGCGGATAACCTTACACTCAATCCACAGTTTGCACATTGTGAAGTAAAAACAGGCTTTTTAAATATTCCAGAATTAGATCAGTTACGTGCAAACTCTCGAGAGTTCCGCAGTGTGAACATTGCACAAGTTTTAGAATATAAACTGAAATTTGATGATCTTGTGGCTGAAATGAAAGAAGCCGCGAAAGGCACCGAAGCAATTTTCTTACCCGCTTGTTTCGGGTTAGAAAATCAAGAGTTTATGGAGTCACTTCGTAAAGCAACTGGCTTGCCATTATTTGAATTGCCAACTTTACCACCGTCTTTATTAGGTATGCGTCAACGTATTCAATTACGTTATCGTTTTGAGAAGTTAGGTGGACTCATGATGAATGGTGATAGCGCATTAAAAGCACATTTTCATGGCAACAAAGTTCGTGCTATTCAAACGCGTTTGCACGAAGAGGAAGAAATCACGGCTGAGCATTTCGTCTTAGCTTCCGGCAGCTTCTTCAGTAAAGGTTTAGTCTCTGAATTCGATAAAATCTACGAGCCCGTATTCCATTCTGACATTATCGGTGTGGAAGGCTTTAACGATACCGATCGTTTTACTTGGACAGATCACCGTTTCTCAAATCCACAACCATACCAATCTGCAGGCGTGGCGATTAATGCGCAATGCCAAGTGAAAAAGAGCGGTCAATTTTTAACAAATTTATATGCGGTGGGTAATGTGATTGGTGGTTTCAATGCGTTAGAGCTTGGTTGTGGTTCTGGCGTGGCAGTGGTAACAGCGCTTGCTGTTGCGGATGAAATTCTTCACAACACACATTAAGGAGGCGTTATGAACATTCAACAATTAATTGAAAATGCAAAACAATCCCTTAATGCACCACAACATCATCATGCCCTTGATGAAAGCTTTGAGAGCTGTATTAAATGTACGGCGTGTACAGCGGTATGCCCGGTTTCGCGTCAAAATCCAAACTATCCAGGTCCAAAACAATCAGGCCCAGATGGTGAGCGTTTACGCTTAAAATCAGCCGAGCTTTATGATGAAGCATTGAAATACTGTACCAACTGTAAACGTTGTGAAATTGCGTGTCCGTCTGATGTAAAAATTGGGGATATTATCGTTCGCGCAAGAAACAAATACCTTGCTCAACAACACAAACCAGCAGTGCAAAAATTACGTGATGCGATTTTAAGTAACACCGATATTATGGGTTCACTTAATACACCGCTAGCACCGATTGTTAATACCATCACAGGTTTGAAAGCAACCAAATTTGTGTTGGAAAAAGCATTGAAAATTAGCCGCCATCGTACGTTACCAAAATATTCTTTCGGCACGTTCCGCAGCTGGTATATGAAAAAAATGGTGGAAAGCCAACAAAAATTCGAACGCAAAGTAGCGTATTATCACGGCTGTTATGTGAACTACAATAATCCACAATTGGGTAAAGAATTTATTCAAGTGTTCAATGCTATGGATATTGGTGTGGTCTTATTGGAAAAAGAAAAATGCTGTGGCTTGCCATTGAGCGTCAACCAATTCCCAGAACGAGCGAAAAAAATCGCACAATTTAACACCGATTACATCAGCAAAATGGTGGATGAAAATGGCTTAGATGTGATCAGTGAAGCATCAAGTTGTTCCCTAAATTTACGTGATGAATATCATCATATTTTGGGTATCGATAATGCGAAGGTTCGTCCGCATATTCACATGGTGACACCATTCTTATATCAACTCTTTAAAGAAGGTAAAACCTTACCGCTTAAACCATTGAAATTGCGTGTGGCTTATCACACTGCATGTCACGTGGATAAAGCAGGTTGGGCACCATACACCTTGGAAGTGTTAAAACAAATTCCAGGGTTAGAAGTGGTGATGTTACCATCACAATGTTGCGGTATCGCAGGGACATACGGTTTCAAAGAAGAAAACTACGAGGTTTCCCAATCTATCGGTAAAAACTTATTCGATAACATCAATGCAGGCGGATTTGATTACGTGATCTCTGAATGCCAAACTTGTAAATGGCAGATCGATATGTCATCTAACGTGACTTGTATCCATCCATTGACGTTATTGTGCATGTCTATGAATCAAGCTTAGTGAAAAGAGCGGAAACTGATAAAAAAGTGACCGCTCTTTTTGTTATTCAATCCAATATGGAGAATCTATTATGCAAAAAATCTTCAAGGTTTCCTTACTTGCTGTGCTTTCATCTCTTGCAGTAAACAGCTTTGCCAGCACGGCAGAAGTGAAAGTGCTTGAGCCGCAATTAAATTATCAACAACTTCTTACTCAAAGACAGGTTGTGGATGAGTTGCTTGAACAAGCGGTGAAAATCCAAAACTCACCGGCTCGTGTTTCAAATGCAGGTTTTACCGCGAAACTTCCTTCCAATATGGAGCGTATTGCGGATCTTTTATTAGAAGCGTATAAGCTTGAGCCTTATCGTGTAGATTTTTTGTTTGGTGCAGCGAATGCCAATATTTATAATGGCAATACCGATAAAGCCATTGAGCTTTATCAAAAAGTGCTTGATGTGGCGCCAGATGATGTGAAAGCACATACTTATTTGGCTGCATGGAATCGTTTTAAAGGCAACCAAGCGGAAGCGACAAAACATTTAGATCGCTTAAAACAACTTTCCCCAGAAAGCGCAAGCAAATTAGAAAAAGTCTTTGCAATGATTGATAAAGCGGCTAATCAGCCAATTACCGATAAACTCGAAACCAAGTTACCGGCGCAATCGGCGATTATTACGTTGGGGTACGCTTTAAATCCAGATGGCAGCATGCATGATATTTTGGTGCAACGTTTAGAGAAAACCTTAGAAATTGCGAATCAAAATCCAGATGCGTTAATTATTGTGACGGGCGGTGTGCCACAAAACAATAAAACAGAAGGGGATTTGATGAAGCAATGGTTGATTGAGAAAGGCGTTGATGCAAGCCGTATTTATTCGGATAACTATGCACGTTCAACAGTCGAAAATGCGCTTTTCTCTCGTTACTCTTTAGCGAAACACAAAATCAAACATGCCGTGTTGATTAGCTCGGGTAGTCATGTTCGTCGCGGACAAGCGTTATTTGAAATTGCAACGCAAGAATCTGGTCCACAAGGTCTTGTGATTGAAACGGTAGCAGCATTAGATAAACCGTTAGATGAGTTACAAAAAATTACGGAGAAAGACTTGCTGGGTATTTATCGCGATAGCTTAAAAACAATGGGATTACCAATGTTTAACAGTGGTGCATTACAAGATTAATTAATTTCCTAAAAACAAAAGTGCGGTGAAATTTCACCGCACTTTTTATTTTCTCTTTCGATTAAAGAATATGTTGATATTGTTCTAACATTTCTTTTGGCCATACGCTTGATTGCACTTCACCAATGTGTTTTTTGTGAAGTAAAAGCATTGCCATACGAGATTGACCGATACCACCACCGATGGTGAGAGGTAATTTGCCGTTTAATAAATCTTGGTGCCAATCCATTTTTAAGCGATCTTCATCACCGGTTAAACCAACTTGTAAACGTAGTGCAGATTCATCCACACGAATACCCATTGAAGAAAGTTCAAACGCTTTACCTAACTCAGCGTTCCATACCAAAATATCGCCGTTTAAACCTTTGTAGCCGTTTTCTGATTCAGTTGTCCAGTCATCGTAGTCTGGTGCACGACCATCATGTGGTTTGCCGTCTGATAATTTGCCACCAATACCGACTAAGAACACTGCACCATATTCTTTACAAATGGCGTTTTCGCGCTCCTTGCTTGAAAGATCTGGGTAGCGTTTCACTAAATCTTCACTGTGAACGAAGGTGATTTCTTTTGGTAAGCTTGATGGGATGTCAAAGCGAGCTTCTACGGCTAATTCAGTTAAACGGATTGCACGATAGATAGAACGTACAGTTTCTTTTAAATAAGCAAAGTTACGACGACCTTCAGGAATCACTTTTTCCCAGTCCCATTGGTCCACATAAACAGAGTGAGTTTGATCCAATGAATCTTCATCTGGACGTAATGCTTTCATATGAACAAATAAGCCTTCACCTTCTTTAAAGTGGAAACGTGCGAGAGTATGACGTTTCCATTTAGCCAATGAGTGAACGACTTCATAAACGGCGTTTGGGATACATTTCACGTTTACTTGAACAGCTTTCTCAATGCCTGATAAGTTATCTTGCATACCGTTGCCAACTTCACTAAGGATTGGACCTTGTACTTCGATAATGCCAAGTTGTTCAATCAAGTTTTGAGTAAAGGTGTTCTTCACAAAGCTGATTTCTTGTTGTTGTAAAATAAACGTCTTTTTCATATTTATCCTTCTTTTTATAATAACTGGTAAGATTTGTTGTGTATTATTTAATAAAATTGCATTTTGTTTCAAGTAATTTCTTTACATTGTTTTAAATATTGAATATTATCAAAAATAAAGAAGATATTTTAAAAAAGATCTAACAGGGGGCTATATGCACAATATCGATACGCTCGATCGACAAATTCTCCGAGTACTGACAAAAGATGCCCGTACACCTTATGCAGAAATGGCAAAGAGCTTTGGGGTGAGTCCAGGTACAATTCATGTTCGCGTAGAGAAAATGCGTCAGTCTGGTTTGATTGAAGGCACAAAAGCAATTATTGATGAGCGTAAACTGGGCTATGATGTATGTTGCTTTATTGGTATTATTTTGAAAAGCGCAAAAGATTACGAAAAAGTGATTAAAAAACTCGACACTTTTGATGAAGTGGTGGAAGCCTATTACACCACGGGAAATTATTCTATTTTTATCAAAGTGATGACGCACACCATTGCTGAATTACATTCTGTGTTGGCGACTAAGATTCAGCTGATTGATGAAATTCAATCGACGGAAACCTTGATTTCCATGCAAAATCCTATTTTACGAGACATTAAACCTTAAATGTCATCGAAACAATAAAGGCGTGTATTTAACACGCCTTTTGTTTTTTAATTAACGATAACGATCGAGGAATTTGTAATAGAGTACGCCGATCTTGGTGGCTAAGTTTTTAAGATATTTTCCACCGTAAAACGAAGGGACTTTCAATTCTTCAAAAATTTTCAAGCGTTCGTCATTACCTAAAATCGCTTCAGCAATAATGCGTCCCGCAAGCCCTGTTAGTGCGACGCCATGCCCAGAGTAACCTTGTGCAAAGTAAATATGCGGTGAGATACGACCAAAATGCGGGCTTGCATTCAGTGTCATATCAATCGGCCCTGCCCAGCCATAGTCAATTTTGACATTTTCTAACTGTGGGAAAACATGCAACATATTGCCACGCATAATTTGCACCATATCTTTTTCTGAGCTTGAGTCACTACCAAATAACAAACGGTTATCCGCACTCAAGCGATAGTAATCGAGCAAGATATTGTTATCGCAAACAGACATGCCATTGTTGATCACTGAGTCAGCCGTGGCTTGATCTAAAGGTTCGGTCGCAATAATAAAGCTCTCGACCGGTAAGATTTTTCGATTAATACCATGATGAATAGATTTCGGTAGCGCATCAATATAAGCATTGGTGGCTAAAATAACATCTTGAGAAATGACCGCACTTTTATCGGTTTTGACTTCAATGCAACCTGATTTTTCCACTAAATCCACAACAGGCGATTGTTCATAAATCTGCACGCCTAAATCTAAGCAAGCTTTTGCTAAGCCTAAGCAATAGTTTAATGGGTGTAAGTGGCCAGAATTACTATCGTATAAGCCGCCTACATAAATATCACTGCCTAGATGTTGTTTAAGTTTGGCTTTATCCCAAAGTTGCATCTTGTCATAGCCAAAAGTCGCATGGCTAGCTTTTTCCATTTCAATGAGCTCGTCCATTCGACGTTTATTTAACGCCAATGTGGCATAACCTTTTTTCCAATCACATTGAATACCATATTTTGCAATGCGTTCATCAATAATATCAATGGCTTCTAGCGACATATCCCAAAGTTTTTTCGCTTTATCAAAGCCCACTTGAGCAATATATTCATCAATGCCTTCTTCAAAACCATTGATAGCTTGACCGCCACTTCTGCCGGATGCGCCAAATCCTACTCTTGCGCCTTCTAATACAATGACTTTCTTGCCTTTTTCTGCTAATTCAAGGGCTGCTGATAAACCGAAGAAACCCGCACCAATAACACAAACATCTGATTCTTCTTGCTGAGTGAGAGGCGGCAATTCGAAGGTTTGGTTTCGACTGTCGAAATAATAAGATTTGATATGTTCTTGATGAGCGAATTCGAGCATGATTGATGCCTAATTAATTAACATAAAATTGAAATTGAGGGAATCTTACCCTGATGGGAAAATATGTCAAACCTTTTGCTAAAAAGGTGCTATACTCCCCCAAGTTTATACAAGTAAACGATTACTTAAGGTTTATTTTGATTGTCCTGAGGAGGTCAATAAATTGAAAAAAAATGCTGTTCAATACATCAAATCACTTTGTCTTTCTGCCGTTGCATTTGCTGCAACTTCTGCTGCATTTGCTGCTGAAAAACTTTATGTTTACAACTGGACTGACTATGTGCCATCCAATTTGGTTGCAGAATTTACCAAAGAAACCGGCATTGAAGTGATTTATTCTACGTTTGAAAGTAATGAAGAAATGTATGCTAAATTGAAACTGACCTCCAGTACAGGCAGTGGTTATGATTTAGTTTTCCCATCAAGCTATTACGTCAATAAAATGGCGAAAGAAAATATGTTACAAGAGCTTGATCACAGCAAATTAAGTAATTTTAAACAAATTCCAGCAAACTTATTAAACAAGGAATTTGACCCAAATAACAAATATTCTCTGCCTTATGTTTATGGCTTAACCGGTATCGGTGTGAATGCGGATGATGTTGATCCAAGTAAAATCACGAGTTGGGCTGATTTATGGAATCCAGAATATAAAGGTAAAGTATTATTAACCAGTGATGCGCGTGAAGTGTTCCACATTGCATTACTTTTAGATGGTAAATCACCAAACACCACGAATGAAGAAGATATTAAAGCGGCTTATGAGCGTTTAGTGAAATTGTTACCAAACGTGGTGACCTTTAACTCTGACTCGCCAGAAGTGCCGTTTGTTCAAGGTGAAGCCTCTATTGGTATGTTATGGAATGGTTCGGCTTATTTAGCCCACAAAGAAAATCCAAGTATCCAATTTGTGTATCCAAAAGAAGGCGCGATTTTCTGGATGGATAACTACGCGATACCAAAAGGTGCGAACAATGTTGAAGGAGCTTATAAATTTATCGACTTCTTACTTCGCCCTGAAAATGCAAAATTAGTCGTTGAAAAAATGGGTTTCTCTATGCCAAATGAAGGCGTGAAAGCGTTACTTTCACCAGAAATGGCGAATAACCCAACCTTGTTCCCATCAGCTGAAAATATTGAAAAAGGCATTATGCAAGGCGATGTGGGTGAAGCAGTGGACATTTACGAAAAATATTGGAATAAATTAAAAACCAATTAATCCAAATATTGATGAAAAGTGCGGTGAATTTGACCGCACTTTTTCTTTGTAAAGGATGACAAATGAGTTTTCTTGAGCGACTTTTTCACGCAATCTTGTTTGAAACCACGGTTGTGTTGCTTTCCGTTTTCGCTTTGTATTTCTTTACAGAAGAAAGTGTGTCTATTCTATTTGGTTCCATGGTGCTGGTTTCCTTAACAGCCATGCTATGGAATCTCATCTTTAATTATTTCCTTGATAAAGTATTTACGGGGCCGCGAGAAAAGCGAGGCGTCATATTTCGTACTTTACATGCCATTTCATTTGAAGGTGGTTTGCTTATTTTCACTGTGCCGATCATTGCTTACTTTTTAAAAGTGGATTGGATTACAGCTTTTATGATGGATTTCAGTTTAACGGTGATGGTGACAGTTTATACCTTTATTTTTAATTGGGTGTATGATCACGCACGATTGCTATTTATTAAGCGTGAATGATGAAACGGGAAATAGTAAAAAAAGAATAAAAAGTGCGGTCAAAATCTCTGGTGTTTTTGACCGCACTTTGATTTTTTAGGGCATAAAAAGATGCTCTTTTATTTATTAAAGTTTTTCTACTAACTCAATGGCTGCACCGATGTAGGTGGCAGGGGTGAGTTGTTGTAAACGGGCTTTTTCATCAGCCGGAATATCCAGTTTTTCGATGAATTCACGCATTGCTTTTTCATCAACGCGTTTACCACGAGTGAGCTCTTTTAATTTTTCGTATGGTTTTTCAATACCATAGCGACGCATCACCGTTTGAATTGGCTCAGCTAAAACTTCCCAGTTTTGGTTGAGTTCATCACGGAGATGTTGTTCATTCACTTCTAATTTGCTGATACCTTTACGCGTTGCAGCATACGCAATTAAACAATAACCTAAACCCACACCTAAGTTACGTAATACAGTAGAGTCGGTTAAGTCACGCTGCCAGCGAGAAATTGGTAATTTTTGACCAAGGTGAGTCATCACAGCATTCGCTAACCCTAAGTTACCTTCTGAGTTTTCGAAGTCAATTGGATTCACTTTATGCGGCATGGTGGATGAACCAATTTCACCCGCGATAGTGCGTTGTTTAAAGTGATTTAATGCAATGTAGCCCCATAAATCACGGTCGAAGTCGATGATGATGGTATTAAAACGTACCACGGCATCAAAGTATTCAGCAATGTAATCGTGAGGTTCAATTTGCGTGGTGTATGGGTTCCAATCTAAACCTAATGAGGTGACAAACTCTTCACTAAATTTGTGCCAGTTGATATTTGGATAGGCAGATAAATGAGCATTGTAGTTACCCACAGCACCATTAATTTTCCCCAAGATTTCATTTTGTTGGAGTTGTTTGAATTGGCGTTTTAAGCGGTAAACTACGTTTGCCATTTCTTTACCCACAGTACTTGGTGAGGCAGGTTGGCCGTGTGTACGAGAAAGTAATGGAATGGTTTTGTATTCGTTCGCTAAACGGATGATTTCATTAATCAGTTTTTGCCATTCAGGTAAGATCACCTCTTCACGCGCTGTTTTTAACATCAAGGCATGAGAAAGATTGTTAATGTCTTCCGAGGTACAGGCAAAGTGAATAAATTCAGAGACTTTGGCTAATTCTGGTAAAGCTTCACTTTTTTCTTTTAAGAAATATTCAACCGCTTTGACATCATGATTCGTGGTGCGCTCAATTTCTTTGATACGTTCAGCATCTTGAAGACTGAATTCTTCCACAATTTTATTAAGGTAATCGTTTGCTTCTTTAGACAAAGAAGAAACTTCTTGGATTTCAGCGGTTGCCGCCAATTTTTGTAACCAACGTACTTCCACGGTGACACGGAATTTGAGCAAGCCAAATTCACTGAAAATACCACGTAATGCGGTGGCTTTATCTTGATAACGACCGTCAATCGGGGAAAGAGCGGTTAATGCGGAAAGTTGCATAAGAGTTCTCCAAGGATTAATTTAAAGTTGAGTAGAGTTGTCGTGCCGCTTGCACTAATTTTTTACGATGAAATAACAGTTGCCATTTGCTGCCACCTACTTGACGCCACAAAACGGCAGAACGAATGCCGGCAAGCAAACACGCACGAATTTTGTCTTGTACATTTTGTTGCTGTAAATGATATGCCGAACCAATAATATGAATGCGTTTGCCTAAAGGGCTAATTGTATCGACATAAATATTTGCCATGATAGAAAACATCTCATCATCAAATTGATTGTCGTGATAAGAAAGTTGTTCTGGTAAACGAGCAATACGGCGACCAAGTTCTTGTTTGATTTCAGGTTGCTTGTTTAATTTGCTCTCTAACGCTAACAGGCTGCCCCAATAATTCAATAAATTTTTGTCATTTAATTGAGTGAGTTGCTCAATAAGTGTGTTTAATCCCACTTTAAGATGTTGAACATCACCGCCAAATACGGCTAATGTATCTTCGGGTTGAGTAATGAGAAGAGAATGAATGGTGGTTTGGAATGCATCTTGATGATCAACTTCGCCTTTTTGTGCTAATTGACTGATTAATAAGACAGATTGACAAACACCGGCAAGTGCCAGAGCCATATCATTATAATTTTTCATTGGGACTATAGATTGTAAGCTGTAGAAATTTTGGGCGTAATATAGCATTTTTACACATTGTTTTGAACTCAATCATTAAAAAACGCCCTATCTTTTGTTATCATAGCGCCAATTCATTTTACAGAATAAAAGGATAACCAATGACAAAACCAATTGTATTCAGTGGCGTGCAGCCTTCCGGCGAATTAACTATCGGGAATTATTTAGGCGCACTTCGCAACTGGGTAAAAATGCAAGAAGATTATGAGTGTATTTTCTGTGTGGTGGATTTACATGCCATCACTGTACGTCAAGATCCTGCGGCGCTTCGTAAGGCTACTCTTGATGTACTCGCCCTTTACTTGGCTTGTGGCATTGATCCGAATAAAAGCACGATCTTCGTGCAATCTCATGTACCAGAACATACTCAACTAAGCTGGGTATTAAACTGCTACACTTATTTTGGTGAAATGAGCCGTATGACTCAATTTAAAGATAAATCAGCACGTTATGCCGAAAATATTAACGTGGGTTTATTTGATTACCCGGTTTTAATGGCAGCAGATATCTTACTTTACCAAGCAAAAAGCGTGCCAGTAGGGGATGACCAAAAACAACATTTAGAAATCACCCGTGATATTGCGGCTCGTTTTAATGCCCTTTACGGTGATATTTTCACGATCCCTGAAATCTTCTTAGGTAAAGCGGGTGCGCGTATTATGTCTTTGCAAGATCCTGATAAAAAAATGTCAAAATCAGATGATAACCGTAATAACGTGGTGACCTTGCTTGAAGATCCTAAATCGGTAGCGAAAAAAATCAAACGCGCGGTAACAGATTCTGATGAACCACCTGTTGTACGTTATGACGTAAAAAACAAAGCGGGTGTGTCTAACTTATTAGATATCCTTTCTGCAGTAACCGATAAATCTGTGGCAGAACTTGAAAAAGAATTTGAAGGCAAAATGTACGGCCACTTAAAAACAGCCGTTGCAGATGAAGTGTCAAACTTACTTGCTGGTTTACAAGAACGTTTCTATCAATATCGTAATGATGAAGCACTTTTAGACGAGATTTTACGTCAAGGTGCGGAAAAAGCCCGCGCAAGAGCAAAAGCAACCCTTGATAAAGTGTACGAAGCCGTCGGCTTTGTTGCAGCAAAATAATTTTAAACTTAATAAGCCGTGTTCTATCACGGCTTTTTTAGATAAGGAGAAAAAGATGGCCATTCAAACTGAAAAACCAATTGAATGTGTAGGTTGTAATACTTTCGATATGAAATCATTGTTTGATAACAGCGATTGTAGTTTACCTATCGAGCAGTTTTACGCGACTCGTCAAGATGCAGAAGGTGCATTGGAATATTTCACGTTAAAAGCACGTGATATCGAAAGTGAACCTTGTCAAATTCACTCTGAAATTCAACAGGTTGAAGAGGGATACTTGCTTAAAGCGGTTTTCACATTCTGCTGCCAAGCGGAATTAGTGATTTTCCAAATGAAACTTTCGTAAGTGATGACTTACTCTAGAAAACAGCGTTTTTTGTGACTGCACTTTCTGATATTTATGTTCCCCTGCATCGTATTATTCCTTTTTCTAATGTAGAAGGGCAGGGGAATCGCACCAGTATTTTCTTACAAGGCTGTAAGTTAAACTGCCTTTATTGCCATAATCCAGAAACCATTCCTCGTTATGCGGAAGGGGCTCATCAAGTTAGTCTGCATTATTTGTATGAGCAAGTGATGGATGCGGTACCTTTCATTCGTGGCGTGACGGTTTCTGGTGGGGAACCCACTATTCATCATAAAAAGCTCGTTCCGTTGTTTCAAAAGCTACGTGAAGAAGGGCTAACTTGCTATTTAGATAGCAGTGGTTTCTTTGAATTTGAAGCAATTCGACCTTTAATTGATGTGACAGACAAATTTCTCTTTGACCTAAAAGGAGAAGGGCTTGGCTTACAAAGTTTGTGCTTTGATAGACAAAATCGCCAAGGCATTGTCCCTCAAAACATCATTCCTACTCATCAACATATCAAGCAAGAAAATTTAGATCGCAATTTGAAGAACTTGGCGCAATTATTGCCATTAAATAAAGTGGAAGAAGTGCGGTTAGTTTATGTGGCGAATTTTTTTGATGCAGAAAAGTTGGTGGAAAAAGTCGCTTCCTTATTGAAAGATTATCCGGATGTTTTGTTCAAAATTATTCGAATGCACACAAAAGGTGCACGAGACGCTGAAGGGCTCAGCCCTTATGTCCCAACTGTTGAGCAGACCCAAGAACTTGAAAACTATGCGAAATCTTGTGGTCTGACCAAAATTGTGACCATTTTATAAGCAAACATATCGAAAAGTAGCAAAAATATTCCGACTTTTTACCGAAAAACAAGTAGAATAGGACAATTTTATTCACTTACTTATCTAACCAACCTAGGGGAAAAAAAATGGGTATTTTAGGTAGCGTTTTAGGCATTGTCGTATTACTGGTCATTGCCGTATTATTTTCAAATAATCGTAAGGCGATTAATTTACGTACTGTATTAGGGGCTTTGGCGATCCAAATCGGATTTGCGGCCCTTATTTTGTATGTGCCGTATGGCCGTGATGCATTACAAGCGACAGCAAATGGAGTGTCAAATGTTATTGCGTATGGTAACGAAGGGATTAATTTCGTCTTTGGTGGATTAGCAGATCCTTCAAATGTCGGCTTTATCTTTGCAGTGAAAGTGTTACCAATCATCGTCTTTTTCTCCGGTTTAATTTCTGTGCTTTATTACTTAGGTATCATGCAAGCCGTCATCAAAGTGATCGGTGGTGCATTACAAGCGGCATTAGGCACATCAAAAGCAGAATCAATGTCTGCTGCAGCGAACATCTTCGTTGGTCAAACAGAAGCACCGTTAGTGGTTCGTCCTTACATTAAAAACATGACCCAATCTGAATTGTTCGCCATCATGGCGGGTGGTACAGCCTCTATCGCGGGTTCTGTAATGGCGGGTTATGCAGGAATGGGCGTGCCGTTGACTTACTTAATTGCCGCATCTTTCATGGCTGCACCTGCAGGTTTGTTATTTGCGAAAATTTTATTCCCACAAACTGAACAATTTACTGATAAACAACCTGATACAGACGATAGCGAAAAACCGACTAACGTGCTTGAAGCCATGGCTGGTGGTGCGAGTGCAGGTATGCAATTAGCGTTAAACGTTGGTGCAATGTTACTCGCTTTCGTCGGTTTAATTGCTTTAATTAACGGTATTTTAGGCGGCGTAGGTGGCAAGTTAGGTTACGACGACTTAACTTTACAATCAATCTTCGGTTGGGTATTCAAACCATTAGCATACTTAATCGGTGTATCTTGGGAGGAATCTGCTGTTGCAGGTCAAATGATCGGGCTTAAATTGGCAGTAAATGAATTCGTGGGTTACTTAGAATTTGCGAAATACTTACAACCAGATGCAGCAGTTGTATTAAGTGAAAAAACCAAAGCCATCATTACTTTCGCATTATGTGGTTTCGCTAACTTTAGCTCTATCGCAATCTTAATCGGCGGTATTGGTGGTATGGCACCAAATCGTCGTGGTGATGTGGCTCGCTTAGGGTTAAAAGCAGTTGTTGCAGGTACATTAGCTAACTTAATGAGTGCGACTATCGCAGGTTTATTCATAGAGTTAAGCGGCGTAGCAATGTAATTAAAATGTGGTGAATTTTGACCGCACTTTATCTCTCAACACCACGAATCGTTCGTGGTGTTGTATTTTAAAGCAGGCGAAAACGTTTGCTTAAATGATTTTTTATTTATCAACAAGAGGAAAAAACAATGACTCCACATATTAACGCTCCTGAAGGTGCATTTGCAGATGTTGTATTAATGCCAGGCGATCCGCTTCGTGCAAAATATATTGCTGAAACATTCTTAGAAGATGCGAAAGAAGTGACTAACGTTCGCAATATGTTGGGTTATACCGGTACTTATAAAGGTCGTCGTATCTCTGTTATGGGTCACGGTATGGGTATCCCATCTTGCTCAATTTATGCGAAAGAATTAATTACTGAATACGGCGTGAAAAAAATCATCCGTGTTGGTTCTTGTGGTGCCGTACGTATGGACGTTAAATTACGTGATGTAGTTATCGGCCTTGGTGCATGTACTGATTCAAAAGTAAACCGTATCCGTTTCAAAGATAACGATTTTGCTGCAATTGCTGATTTTGATATGGCACAAGCAGCGGTTCAAGCAGCGAAAGAAAAAGGTAAGCAAGTTCGCGTAGGGAATCTTTTCTCTGCAGACCTATTCTACACGCCAGATTTTGAAATGTTTGATGTAATGGAAAAATACGGCATCTTAGGCGTAGAAATGGAAGCGGCTGGTATCTATGGCGTAGCAGCAGAATATGGTGCAAAAGCACTTTGTATCTGTACCGTTTCAGACCATATTCGTACACACGAACAAACTACCGCAGAAGAACGTCAATTAACCTTCAATGATATGATTGAAATTGCGTTAGAGTCCGTATTAATTGGCGATAAAGCATAATTTATCCGATTTTTAGAATAAAAAAGAGCGGTTAATTTGACCGCTCTTTTGTTTTTTCTACTTCGCTTTCGCTATTTTTCATACCAAATTCGATTCACATAAAGCACCACTTTTCCAGAGGGTGTCTCAACATGGATTTCATCGTCAACGCCTTTCCCGATTAAAGCACGTGCGACGGGAGAATCAATTGAGATCCAGTTTTTAGCGGGATCGAATTCATCGCAGCCGACAAGGCGATATTGCTTCACTTCACCTTCTTCATCTTCTAGCTCAACCCATGCACCGAAAAATACTTTGCCTTCTTGTTTCGGGTGGTAATCCACGATTTGTAGCACTTCTAAGCGTTTGGAAAGGAAACGCACACGGCGATCAATTTCACGTAAACGACGTTTACCGTAAATATATTCTGCATTCTCGCTACGGTCACCAAGCGCGGCAGCATCTGAAACCGCTTGGGTAACTTTGGGGCGTTCTTCTTTCCACAAAAATTTAAGTTCTTGGTCAAGGGCAAGCCAGCCTTGACGAGTAATGTAATTTGATTTTGCCATAATAAAAATAAAAGAAATTTTTTTGAATTATATTTGAGCCTGTTGTCTAAAACCAGTATTCTATTCCCGTTTTTATCGAATCCTTTAATAACAAAGAAGTATGACAATGTTAAATCAACAAATTAGCCAAATTATTGCGACAGAATTAACCGTTCAACCCCAACAAATCCTCGCTGCCATTCAATTATTAGATGATGGCAACACCATTCCATTTATCGCCCGTTATCGTAAAGAAGCCACTGGTGGCTTGGATGACACCCAACTTCGTCATTTTGAAACCCGTTTAATTTATTTACGTGAATTAGAAGATCGTCGTCAAACCATTTTGAAATCTATTGAAGAGCAAGGGAAATTGACCGATGAATTGCGTGACAAAATTCATGCGACACAAAGCAAAACCGAATTAGAAGATTTGTATTTGCCATACAAACCAAAACGCCGTACGAAAGGCCAAATTGCGATTGAAGCTGGTCTTGAGCCATTGGCTGATTTACTTTGGAATGAGCCGAAAAATGATCCAGAAACGGCTGCTGCGGAATTTGTGAATGCAGATAAAGGCGTAACAGATACTAAGGTAGCGCTTGATGGTGCACGCTATATTTTAATGGAACGGTTTGCTGAAGATGCAGGTTTATTAGCGAAAGTCCGTGATTATTTAGCAAAAAATGCCGTTATTGTATCTAAAGTGATCGAAGGTAAAGAAACGGAAGGGGCAAAATTCCAAGATTATTTCGACCATCAAGAATTATTGAAAAATGTGCCTTCTCACCGTGCATTAGCGATGTTCCGCGGACGTAATGAGGGCATTTTACAATTAAGCTTAAATGCTGATCCTGATGCGGAAGAGGGAAGTCGCCAAAGCTATTGTGAAGAGATTATTCGTGATTATTTAGATGTACGTTTCACGGGACAGCCTGCGGATAAATGGCGTGAGCAAGTGATTGCGTGGACATGGAAAATCAAAGTTTCGTTGCATTTAGAAACAGAATTAATGGCAAGTTTACGTGAAAAAGCGGAAGAAGAGGCCATTGATGTTTTCGCTCGAAATCTGACCGCACTTTTAATGGCAGCACCCGCTGGCGCGAAAAGTACCATGGGCTTGGACCCGGGCTTGCGTACGGGAGTGAAAGTTGCGGTGGTGGATAACACAGGTAAATTATTAGATACCACCACCATTTATCCACACACGGGCCGTGAAGCCGAAGCGCAAGTGACGATTTTCAGCTTAATCCGCAAACACAACGTAGAGTTAATTTCCATTGGTAACGGTACAGCTTCTCGTGAAACAGAACGTTTTGCGAAAGAAGTGATTAAAGAAATTAAAGAAAATAAACCACAAACTGTTGTGGTGAGCGAAGCGGGCGCATCGGTTTATTCTGCTTCTGAATTTGCAGCAAATGAATTCCCGAATTTAGATGTATCTTTACGTGGTGCGGTATCAATTGCGCGTCGTTTACAAGATCCATTGGCAGAATTAGTGAAAATCGAACCGAAAGCCATTGGTGTAGGGCAATATCAGCACGATGTAAACCAAACCCAACTTGCGCGTAAACTCGATGCGGTGGTGGAAGACTGTGTAAACGCGGTGGGTGTGGATTTGAATACGGCATCCGCGCCATTGCTCGCTCGCGTGGCTGGTATGACGAAAACCTTAGCGCAAAACATTGTGGAATATCGTGATGAAAATGGTCGTTTTGAAAGCCGTGCAGAATTGAAAAAAGTACCACGTTTAGGGCCAAAAGCCTTTGAGCAATGTGCAGGCTTTATGCGTATTGCAGACGGGAAAAATCCACTTGATGCTTCAGGTGTTCACCCAGAAGCTTATCCTGTAGTCGAAAAAATCTTGCAAGCCACCGCGCAATCTATTCAAGATTTAATGGGCAATGCCGGTGTGGTACGTCAGCTTGATGCAAAACAATTCATTGATGAGCAATTTGGTTTACCAACCGTTCAAGATATTTTCAAAGAATTGGAAAAACCAGGGCGCGATCCGCGTGGTGAATTCAAGACCGCTGTATTCGCAGAAGGTGTGGAAGAAATCACCGATTTAAAACCAGGTATGATTTTAGAAGGTACCGTCACCAATGTGACTAACTTCGGCGCATTTGTGGATGTTGGTGTTCACCAAGATGGTTTAGTACATATTTCATCATTGAGCGATAAATTCGTAGAAGATCCACATCAAGTGGTGAAAACAGGCGATATCGTAAAAGTGAAAGTATTGGAAGTGGATGTGCCGCGTAAACGTATTGCCTTGACGATGCGATTAGATGAAAGTGCGGTCAAAAATGACGGCAAATCTGACCGCACTTTAAGTGCAAAACCAAAAAGTAATTCGCCTCGCCAAGATCGTCATCCAAGAGGAAATAGTGCGATGGGCAATGCCTTTGCCGATGCGTTGAAAAATTGGAAAAAATAATTTCGTCATTTAGATGAACATTGTGGCCAAATAGGCGTACAATAAAGGGGATCTGGTCAATCATCCAATCCCCTTTTTTATTTCAACGAAAGGAATATTCTTATGGAAAAAGGTATTCTTGGGCCGCATGAAGGCAAGGAGCTGGAATTAATGTTAAGGGGCGAAAAGCAAGTGGCATTATTCAATCAGGAGCTCGGTATTCCTGACGCCTTTCTCCCTTATCTTGAGCAAGGAATGCTTCATTCAAAAACAGTGCAGCGTCATATTAATGATGTTTGCTTAATTGATTTTATTGTCTATTTACCCCAATCTCTTGCACTCGCTGAACAAATGGAAGTGTTACTTCCTGCAAGCACTGTGAATGGTTTTGATCCAAAAGTGGAACGTGAAATCGGACGAATTCTTGGCTACCGAGAAAAAGATATCGATTACTATATTCAGCATTTTCAAGATAATTTAGAGAAGTATCGGCAGCAGTATAGTTGATAATTAATGATGTGAACGTGTGATAAACATTTTATCTCTATCAGGGCGACGTCCAGCTCTCTCGTAAGCGGAGAGAGCTGAGTTTTTATTATGTTATTTGACTTTTTTTCCGCTGCTTACTTGTGGCCAGCATTCTACATCTGTTACACCAGCAGATATTACACCGCCAACAACCTTGCAGTTATATTTTTTTCCTGCCACATCAGCATTATAAGTTCCTTCAACAACACCGTTATTAAAATTAGAAATTTGCACTTGGCTAGCATCAACACCCAATTTAAATGCGGTATCTTTTTGAAGAGATGATTGGGTTACGCAAGCTGAAAGCGCACTTGCAGAAAGAATAATAAGAAATAATTTTTTCATAATACTCACTTAATAAAAGGTTAGATATATTTCTCAAAATGAGAAGTGGTGATCGGTTGACCAATTCTTATACTATAGTATTTTTGTCAGCTTCTCAAGTATGGCATTAATGTTGTAAGGAGCTTTAGAGATAATAAAAGTGCGGTCAAAAACACAAGCGATTTTGACCGCACTTTATTATGGATTAGAAGGATTACTCTGCATCTTCTTTTGCCCATTCTAATGAGCGTCTAACGGCTTTTTTCCAACCTTTATAACGACGTTCACGTTTTTCTTCATCATTATCTGGTGTAAAGGTTCGTTCTACACGTGCTTTGTCGTGAAGCTCGTCTAAATCTTTCCAGAAACCAACTGCAAGACCAGCAAGGTAAGCTGCACCAAGTGCAGTCACTTCTTTCACCACTGGACGCTCTACGTTCACATCCAAAATATCCGCTTGGAATTGCATTAAGAAGTTATTGTTGGTTGCGCCGCCATCAACACGTAAATATTGTAAGCGTTGGCCAGAGTCAGATTGCATTGCTTCTAATACGTCACGGGTTTGGTAAGCGATAGATTCAAGGGTTGCGCGTACAATATGGTTACGGTTAGAACCACGAGAAAGACCAAAAATTGCACCGCGTGCATACGGATCCCAATATGGTGCACCTAAACCGGTGAAGGCCGGAACAACGTACACGCCATTGCTGTCTGGAACTTTTTGTGCGAAGTATTCGGAATCGTGGCTGTCATGAACGATTTTGAGTTCATCACGTAACCATTGGATTGATGCGCCAGCGATAAACACAGAACCTTCAAGTGCGTATTCTGGTTCACCTTTAGCGTTACAAGCGATGGTGGTTAATAGACCATTTTTAGAGGTAATGGCTTTATCACCGGTGTGTAGCAACATAAAGCAGCCTGTACCATAGGTGTTTTTCGCTTGACCTGCGCGTGTGCATAGATGGCCGTAAAGTGCCGCTTGTTGGTCACCCGCAATACCCGCAACAGGAATACGTACGCCGCCTTTACCCCCGATGTTGGTTTGGCCATACACTTCGGATGAATTGCGTACTTCAGGTAGCATAGAGCGTGGAATATTTAATAATTCCAACATTTTGTCATCCCATTTTTTCGTATGGATGTTAAATAACATGGTACGGGATGCGTTGGTGTAATCCGTTACGTGAACACGGCCTTGGGTTAATTTCCACACAAGCCAGGTATCTACGGTACCAAATAGAAGTTCACCGCGTTCCGCTTTTTCGCGCGCGCCTTCTACATTGTCTAAAATCCATTTCACTTTTGTACCCGAGAAATAGGGATCCACCACTAAGCCCGTGGTATTGCGGATATAGTCTTCGTGACCATCCGCTTTAAGTTTGTCTGTAATATCTGCAGTACGACGACATTGCCACACAATCGCGTTATAAATCGGTGTGCCGGTTGCTTTTTCCCACACAATGGTGGTTTCACGTTGGTTAGTAATACCAATTGCCGCGATTTCGTCAGAGGTAATGCCTGCTTTTGCAACGACTTCGTTTAATGTTGAACTTTGTGTAGCCCAAATTTCCATTGGATTATGTTCCACCCAGCCTGCGCGTGGATAAATTTGTGTAAATTCACGTTGGGCGATTTCGACAACATTCGCATTGTGATCTAATAATACTGCTCGAGAGCTTGTGGTACCTTGGTCCAAAGCAATGATGTATTTTTTGTCTGTCATGGTTCTATTCCTTAGAGTGCTTGGCACTCTCATTAAATGAATGAAGAAATTTTGAGCTTAAACGAACAAATTGCGAACCTAACTTAATTGAATTCGAACCTAATTGGAACAAGCAATGTTGGGTTTTGTGATAGGTGTCACAGATTTCTCCCCAAAAAAATGTAAACGATTGCGTTAACGCACAAAATAATGTGATCGCTCTCTCATTTTTAGAAAATGGATCGGTTTTATCTATTGAATTAATTGGTAAAAACTAGATAATGAAGCCACTCACTTTGAGTATCTCAATATTTGATCAAACAACGAAACAAATTGCAAAGCAAGATTTCTTTAATGAAATCATTAAATTAATCATTATTTGGAGATTCTCTTATGAATGCCTATTTTGCAGAATTTTTTGGCACAGCACTTTTAATCCTTTTAGGTAACGGTGTGGTGGCTAACGTATGTTTAAATAAAACGAAAGGGCAAAGTTCTGGTTGGATTGTGATTACTACCGCGTGGGCATTTGCGGTGTATGTGGCCGTTGTTGTGACAGGTCCTTACAGTGGGGCACACTTAAATCCTGCGGTAACACTTGGTGTGGCAATGAAAGGTGCATTTGCTTGGGAACTGGTACCAGGCTACATCGCAGCACAAGTTGTGGGGGGCATGGTAGGTGCGTTGTTGGTTTACATTATCTATAAAGATCACTTTGCAGCGACCGAAGAAGAGGGCTTAAAACGTGCTTGTTTCTGTACTGAACCAGCAATTCGTAACTATCCAATCAACTTAGTGAACGAAATTGTTGGTACCTTCGTACTTGTCTTCGTGATTTTCTATCTTGCAGGGGCAAATATCACTTTACCTGGCACGGCAGAAAGCACGCCAATTGGTTTAGGCTCTATCGGAGCATTACCAGTAGCGATTCTAGTTTGGGCAATTGGTTTGAGCTTAGGTGGCACAACCGGTTATGCGATTAACCCCGCTCGAGATCTTGGTCCACGTTTAACCTTGGGTCTTTTCCTTGGGGGCACATTAAAGGCCAAAGCAGACTGGGGATACAGTTGGGTTCCTGTTGTAGGTCCATTTATCGGTGCGGCTTTAGCTGCAGTATTCTACAACGCCATTATGTAATTCATTCGAATAGAAAGAGCGGTCAAAATTCATGATGTTTTTTGACCGCTCTTTTTTATGTTTAATCTGGGATTAAATACAATAATCGTTTAATCCTGCAGGCATTTTAGCTTGCAATAAGAACTGCTTTGTACGTTCTTGTTGAGGGCGGCTGAAGAAGTTTGCCGCTGTATTTTGTTCAACAATTTGACCATTTTCCATGAGAATCACGCGATCTGCTACGTCTTTGGCAAAATTCAATTCATGGGTGACGATAATCATTGTCCAACCTTCTTGTGCGAGCATTTTGAGTGCCTGCAATACTTCACCGACAAGTTCTGGGTCGAGAGCAGAAGTGGGCTCATCTAACAAGATAATATCGGGTTTAACTGCTAAAGCTCGGGCGATCCCGACACGTTGCTGTTGACCACCAGACAGTTGAGAGGGATATAAATCCGCTTTTGCTTTTAAACCAACTTTTTCCAATAATGCCAATGATTTTTCACGTGCAGTCTCTTTCGGTTGTTTTTGCACAACCACCATGCCCTCCATAACATTTTCGAGTGCAGTGCGATGGGGAAATAGATTGTATTGTTGGAACACCATTGAGGAACGTCGACGCAATTTTAGTTCATCGGATTTGCTGATCTTCTTGCTGAAATCAATGGTTAAGCTTCCATCGGTAAATGCTAATATCCCTTTTTCCGGGCGTTCGAGTAAATTTAAACAGCGTAAAAAGGTCGTTTTGCCTGAACCTGACGGACCTAGAATGGCAACCACTTCACCTTTATTAATTTCAAAATCAATGCCTTTTAATACATAGTGGCCATTAAAACTTTTCTGAATATTCGTGACTTTTAACATAACCAGTCCTTATAAATGGCGAGAAAGGCGTTTTTCTAAACGGGTTTGCCCCATCGACAGCACAAAACAGAATACCCAATAAATGAGAGCTGCTTCACTATAAATTAAAATAAACTCATAGTTTTCAGCCGTGATGTTTTGCGCCACACGGAATAATTCAGCGATCCAAACGAGTGAAGCAAGAGAAGTATCTTTCACCGTGCTAATGAATGTGTTTGATAGCGAAGGGACGGAAATACGTAAAGCTTGCGGCATAATGGTACGCACGAAAGCTTGAGTGTAATTCATGCCTATCGCATAAGAGGCTTCCCATTGACCTTTAGGAATCGCAAGAATGGAGGCTCTCACCGTTTCTGCTGCATAAGCACCAATATTAATGGAGAATGCAATAATTGCAGTTGGGAAAGGCTCAAGTTTGATGCCAACTTCAGGTAAACCGTAGAAAATAATGAAGATCTGCACCAACATTGGCGTGCCACGAATAATTGAAATATAAGTGCGACAAATACCCTGTAGAATTTTGGTCATTAAATTGGGATGGGGTAATGTGCAAATCACAGCCACGATAACCGCAATGAATAAACCGCAAAAGAAGGAAATGACCGCCAGGGGAATCGTATATAAAATTGCCCCTTCCATCATAGGCCAAAACGAGCTGATTACATAATCAGCTCGTTCTGTGGTCATAAATGGAAGGCTTGCTAACCAATTATTGAGTAATGTCATCGCCAAACCATTTGATTGAAAGTTGTTTTAAAGTTCCGTCTTTGCGTAGTTCTTCAAGTGCTTGGTTCACTTTTGCAATAAGCGGTTCTTCACCTTTCAAGAAAGCAAAACCGGTCGGGATTTTTTTATCACTTTCTACAGCAATTTTTAAGCCTGCATTAGGTTGTTTTTTGAAGTAATCTAATACTGCTAATTTATCGTTTACTGTTGCATCAACACGACCTTGTTTTACCGCTTCAAGGTTTTGCGCCAAGCTATCAACGGTCACAATAATTGCACCATTATCACGTGCATCTTTGCTCCAGTTACTGGTTGCAGATTGTGCAGATTTTTTACCTTTTAAATCAGGGAATGATTTAATGCTATCGTTATCGGCTTTAGTCACGATTACGCCAGCAGAGTAGTTATAAGGTGCACTGTAATCATATTTTTTTAAACGTTCTGGGCTTGGATTGGTTTGGTTCGCAATAACATCAAAGCGTTTTGCATTTAAACCTGCATACATGCCATCCCAAGCGGTTTCTTTAAATTCAACTTTCCAACCTAATTTTTGAGCAACTTTTTCGATAATTTCCACATCAAAACCTGTTAACTTGCCATCTTTGTCGTGGAAAGTGAATGGTGCGTAAGTTCCCTCAGTACCGACTAATAAGGTTTTAGTTTGTTCAACGCGATCAGCAATTTCACCTGCGTTAGCAAAAGTAGAAAGGGCTAATCCTGCCGCTAAAAGTGCGGTGCTAAAAAATGATTTTTTCATAAGTATTCCTTTTTTAGATAAATAACGAAAGTGAAATGAATTATAAGAAGCGAAAAAGAAAAGAAAAGTATTATTTATTTATGAATTATTTCCTTTAGTTATATTAAATAGAAATTGTTTAATTAATAAACAAAAAAGGTCTGTGAAAACAGACCTTAGATAAAATGAATTCAATCAACAGATTAAGCTTCAATACCTTCAAATAACGCCGTACTTAAATAACGTTCAGAGGCAGAAGGTAAGATCGCAACGATTAATTTATCTTGGAATTCTGGTAGTTTTGCTAAGCGGTCAGCTGCTGCCACAGCGGCTCCAGAGGAAATACCCGCAAGAATCCCTTCTTCAGCCATTAAGCGGCGAGCGGTCGCAATTGCAGTATCGCTATCCACAGTTTCCACGCGATCGATGAGCGATAAATCCAAGTTTTTAGGAATAAAGCCCGCACCGATACCTTGAATTTTGTGTGGACCCGGTTTTACTTCTTGACCTGCAAGGGTTTGGCTAATAACGGGTGATTCTGTTGGTTCAACTGCCACAGAGGTGATTTTTTTACCGTGATCTAATTTGATCGCACGGGAAATACCGGAGATTGTACCGCCGGTACCCACACCAGCCACTACGACATCAACTTTACCTTCAGTGCCTTTCCAGATTTCTTCACCGGTAGTTTGACGGTGAATGTCTGGGTTAGCCGGGTTTTCAAATTGTTTTAGCATCACATAATGATTTGGATTAGACGCCACAATTTCTTCTGCTTTAGCGATCGCACCTTTCATCCCTTTTGAGCCTTCAGTGAGCACAAGATTGACGCCCAAACCACGTAATAAACGTTTGCGTTCAAGACTCATGGTTTCAGGCATGGTTAAGGTGATTTTATAACCACGTGCAGCAGCTACATAAGCTAAAGCAATACCGGTGTTACCGCTGGTTGCATCTACAATTTCTTTACCTGCCGTTAAAATGCCATCTTTTTCTGCTTGCCAAATCATATTGGCACCAATACGGCATTTCACGCTAAAGCTTGGGTTACGACCTTCAATTTTTACAACAACGTTACCATTGTGTCCGAAATGTTTTAAACGAACTAATGGCGTATTACCGATTGAGTATGAGTTATCTGCATAAATTGTCATCTTACTGTCCTTTTATATTTGGGAATTATTTGATGCAATAGTTATAACACCAGCTTTTAAATTCAAAAAATAGTTAATAGCTATATTTTATAACTAAATGCTATTTATTCACGATGCTGTTTCCCGAAGGCTTAATTTCCGTACTTGTGGAGCGTGTCACAATTTGTGTTGAACCTGAAGTGCGGTCAAAATTCATATCAAATTTTAATTGTGAGCGATAATTTTCCACCCACATTACGGTCGCACCACAGACTGCAACGGGAATAACGACTAAATTCACAATCGGTAATGCGGTACAAAGGGTGATTAATGCTCCGAATGTCAGGCTTTGTGTGCGTCTTTCGCCTAATGCATTTTTCATGATGCCAAAGGAAATCTTGTGGTTATCAAACGGATAGTCACAATATTGAATTGCCATCATCCAACAGGTAAATAAGAATGTCAGCACAGGAATAATGGTTTGTCCGATAACAGGGATAAAACTCAATAAGAACAAGCCTACAAATTTCGGTAAGCTGTACCATAGTTTTTGCCATTCACGATTTAGCATACGTGGCACATCTTTCATAATTTCGGCAAAACCATCATCATTAACTGCTTCACCAGTTAGCATTTTTTCGACTTTTTCTGCTAATAATCCATTAAACGGCGCGGCAATAAAGCCTGAAAGCGTTGTAAAGGTAAAATAGAAAAATAAGAGAATTGAGCCAATAGACAACACAAGCAAAATCACGCTTAAAAAGCTTAGCCAATCTGGAATAAAGCTCATCACCCAGTCAATCATCGTGGAGATTTGTGAGACAAATAGCCAGAATAAGCCTGTAAGCAGAACGACGTTAAGTAAAATTGGCATAATCACAAAACGACGGAGGCCTTTTTGCGTAATGAAATGCCAACCCATCACGAAATGATTGAAAGCAGATTTTATTTCATTTTGATCGATCATCATTGTTCCTTTAAATTGAAAAGTAAAAATACAAAATGTCACAGAAAGACAATATTTTTTGAGAAAAATTCCATCTCATCCCTTTTAATATCTTGTTTGCTTTCCTATTTTTTCACCTGTGGAAATGTGATAGGATTAGCAAAAATCATTGCGTTAAGGAGCAACAAGAATGGATTTAAATACCATTTTGATTATTTTAGGGGTAATCGCTTTAATTGCCTTAGTGGTACACGGATTATGGTCAAATCGCCGTGAGAAATCAAAATATTTTAAAAGCGCGAACACATTTAACCGCACTTCTAAAAACGGTGAGGTCAATCCTTTTTCGCAAGCTGCTGATCCTAATGCGGATATTCGTTTAACACATCGTGCTCAAGCGGCGCAGCCTGTACAACAACATGTTCAACCTAAAGTGGCACCACAGGCGACAAGCCAACAGCAATTTAATTTTGATGAGCAACGTGCTCAAGTGGATGCGCGTCAAATAGAAAAAAGCGTGGATGATATTAAAATCTCCTTACCAAATCAGCCGGTTTATGAGATGAATACAACGCAACCTGCTCCTGCGCCAGCTCCACAACCAGAACCCGTGGTTTATCCTGAAACGAATGTACAACCAAAACCGCGTGTAGCAGAAATGACAATCGAAGAATTAGAAGCACAAAGCAATGATTTTGACGGTGTGAATTCTTCTTCACCTGAATTGCGTGAGCAGTTAGCTGAGATGTCATTAAATCCAACTCAAGAACCTACTCATGAGAACGTGCATTTTAACTATCACGAACCGGTAGAAGTAGAAAAACCAAAACAAACCACTGGTTTTGTTCAACTTTATGTGATTTCGAATCAAAATCGTGAATTCTATGGTCCACAATTATCTCAATCTTTAGAAAACCTCGGTTTTATTTTTGGCGAGCGTCAAATGTATCACCGCCATTTTGATTTAAGTGTGGCAAGCCCAGTGTTATTTAGCGTGGCAAACATTGAACAACCAGGTACGTTTGATTATTACAATATGGCAGAGTTTTCAACCATGGGTGTGGTGCTCTTTATGCAGTTGCCATCACCAGGTAATAATTTGGCGAACTTACGTATGATGATTCGTGCAGCGAAAACCATCGCGGAAGATTTAGGTGGTGTGGTGCTGACTGATCAGCAAGAGATTTTTGATGATGTGGCTGAGCAGGATTACTTATCTCGCATCGCATAAAACGCACGAAAAAATAACCGCACTTTGGGCGAGCCGATGGTTCGCCCATTTTAATTCAATGAGCAAACTGTTAGAGAACATTATGAGCCTTCTGCAACAAATTGATACATTACGTCAGGATCTTCGTCGTTATGAATATGAATATCATGTATTGGATAACCCAACCATTCCTGATGCGGAATATGACCGTTTATTTCATCAACTTAAAGCCTTAGAAGCTGCCCATCCAGAACTCATTACGGCAGATTCACCTACTCAACGTGTGGGCGCCAAACCGCTTTCAGGTTTTGCACAAATTCGTCATGAAATTCCAATGTTATCTTTGGATAATGCTTTTTCAGACGAGGAATTTTATGCATTCGTAAAACGTATTGAAGATCGTCTTATTAGTTTGCCTGAACCACTCACTTTCTGCTGTGAGCCGAAATTAGATGGTTTAGCGGTAAGTATTTTGTATGTGAATGGCGTATTGACTCAAGCAGCAACTCGCGGTGATGGGACAACAGGGGAAGATATTACTGCGAATATCCGTACGATTCGAAATATTCCATTGCAACTTTTAATGGATAATCCGCCTGCACGTTTAGAAGTGCGTGGTGAAGTGTTTATGCCACATGAAGGCTTTGAGCGTTTAAATCAACAGGCTTTAGAGAAAGGCGAGAAAACCTTTGCTAACCCACGTAATGCCGCAGCAGGTTCGTTGCGACAGCTCGATCCAAAAATTACGAGTAAGCGTCCATTAGTATTGAATGCTTATGGTATTGGTATTGCTGAAGGGGTGGATTTACCGAATACGCATTATGATCGTTTGCAATGGTTGAAGTCTATTGGGATTCCAGTAAACCCAGAAATCCGTTTATGTAACGGCACAGATGAAGTGTTGGATTTTTATCGTGATATTCAAAATAAACGTAGTGCTCTTGGCTACGATATTGATGGTACCGTGTTGAAAATCAATGATATTGCGTTACAAGAGAAATTAGGTTTTATCTCAAAAGCGCCACGTTGGGCGATTGCTTATAAATTTCCTGCACAAGAAGAGTTAACTCGCCTAAATGATGTGGAATTCCAAGTGGGCAGAACGGGGGCAATTACACCTGTTGCCAAATTAGAACCGGTATTTGTGGCAGGGGTAACGGTAAGTAATGCCACATTACATAACGGCGATGAAATTGAACGCTTGGATATTGCTATTGGCGATACGGTAGTGATTCGCCGTGCGGGAGATGTGATCCCACAAATTATCGGCGTATTACACGACCGTCGCCCAGCAGATGCGAGACCGATCATTTTCCCTAAAACTTGTCCTGTATGTGATTCGGCCATTGTTCGTATTGAAGGTGAAGCGGTAGCGCGTTGTACGGGCGGTTTGTTCTGTGCAGCACAGCGTAAAGAAGCGCTTAAACATTTCGTTTCTCGCAAGGCCATGGATATTGATGGCGTAGGGGGTAAATTAATCGAGCAGTTAGTGGATCGTGAATTAATTCATACGCCAGCCGATTTATTCAAGTTAGATTTAACTACGCTAACCCGTTTGGAAAGAATGGGCGCAAAATCTGCTGAAAATGCGTTAGCAAGCCTTGAAAAAGCAAAAAATACGACGTTAGCACGTTTTATTTTTGCTTTAGGAATTCGTGAAGTGGGGGAAGCAACGGCATTGAATTTAGCGAATCATTTCAAAACCCTAGAAGCGTTGCAAAATGCAGATTTAGAAGCCTTGCAGCAAGTACCTGATGTAGGGGAAGTGGTGGCAAATCGTATTTTGGCGTTTTGGCATGAACCACATAATGTCGCGGTGGTGAATGACTTAATCGCTCAAGGCGTACATTGGGAAACCGTGGAAACCAAAGAGGTCACAGAAAACCGCTTTAAAGGCAAAACGGTTGTGTTAACCGGAACCTTAACTCAAATGGGACGTAATGAAGCTAAAGCCTTATTACAAGACATGGGCGCGAAAGTGAGCGGCTCGGTTTCAGCAAAAACGGATTTTGTGATTGCCGGTGATGCAGCGGGTTCTAAGCTCACAAAAGCACAGGAATTAGGTGTTACCGTTCTAACAGAAGAAGAATTTTTGGCTCAGATTTAACCATCTCAATCGAAAAAAAAACTAAAAAAATGACCGCACTTCATCTCATCTCAAGATTAAGTGCGGTTTAACTTTTCTTCTTAATAAACGATAGCGGACATTTTAAGCTCTTAATTTACTGGCTCCGCGTTCCAGTTGTTTTGCCAAGCATTCTTTTAAAGCAATAATCTGTTTACCAAAACGTTTATATAAACGTTGTTTTAATTTTGCCAACCCTTTCACTTTAGCACTTTTTTCTGCCCCAAATAACTGCTTAATATGGAGTGTCACCTGACCAATCTCTTGTAAGGCTATACCTGTTTTGGCTTTTAATTCGTTTAATTGGAACGTGATTTTTTCCTGTACATGCTGTTCCAATCGTTGCGTTAATTCTGTCGTATCGGCGGTTTCATTTTGACACAACTGTTCAAATTCGGTGATTTCTGTACTGAAATCTAGCTGTAACCCTTGTTCCAGTTCAATTAATACTGCCGTGCCGTATTCCAATTGTGATGTTAATTGCTTTTGGCTTTGAACTAATTGATTTTGAATGGCTTCACTTTGCTCAATACATTCATTTAATGACTGTTTCATTTCTGTTTGTTGCTGCATGGCAGAGGCTTTTATTGAATCAATTCGTTGTTGAATTTGCTGCATAAGATCTGACATTGTTTGTACGTTTTCCATTTTCTTCTCCTTTGGGATTTTTAACCGCACTTAAGAAAAGTGCGGTCATTTTGTTACTTATTTTTTGATGATTTGTTTCACATCCACTTCTGTTTTATTCCATTCTTTATCGACTTTACCGATAATTTGAATGTTATCTTGAGGTGCTATCGTTTCACCATTCCATGCTTTTTTGCTGACTTCAATTTGAATTTCTTTTCCACTTACGTCTTTAAATAAGAAATCCTTTTTACCAATTTGTTTTACAATTTGTCCGTCTAAACGAACTGGAGTGTCATCATTGGCATTTAATGCATCATCAACGGTTTTTACAATAACACTTTCATCGACAAAACCTTGTTGAGCGTTGTGCTTGTGACCATCATTAAATCCTTGTGCTATTGCGGTGTTATATACGGCAACAGAAGATAATGCGATAGCTGCAACAGTAAGTAATTTTTTCATAGTTTGTTCTCCTAAATAAGATAATCATAAAGTAAGTTGAAAGCTTTGCTTTCAGATGTATTAAATCATTCAAATCTTAATCTTTTCTTAAGTGATTAACATTTTTCAGATTTATTTATCGATTGGATTGTTTGCCTTTCGATGAGTGTATTTAAACAAGAGAATCTTAAGGAAAGATTAAGAGAGGTAAAAAAAATGAAAATTTTTTGAAAATAAAAAATAGGGCGTTTAAGCCCTACTTTTATGAGAAAAATGCCTTGGAAATCTACCGCACTTTAGCCTGCTACTGCAGGTAAATAACCTGCTTGAATTAAGAATGGTACGATCATAATGATTACGCCAATTACTAAGGCTATCACTAAGGTTACGTTTCCACCGATTACACGATAAGGCAGATTTGGATTTGCTTGACGTGTTTTCCATGCGAGACCAATAGGCAAAATCAAGCAGTAGAACGCACAGAGTAAACCCGCATAGCTTAATGCAGCGATAAAGCCTTCAGGATAATACAAGGCAAACGCAAGTGGTGGAGTAAAGGCTGCAACGGTAAGTGTTAACCGGTTGTGTGGCAATTTGTAACGTTTGAATAAATCGCCTAAACCTTCAAATACCCCTAGCATCACACCTAGGAAAGAAGTGATTAATGCAAGTGCAGAGAACACACGTACGATTTCGCCCATGATGTGAGAGTTCGTGATTTGGCGTGTTGCATTGACTAAGCCGTTAAGCGTTGGATCCGCTTGTAACACTTGCACGAATTCATTTTGACTTAATACGCCGTGAGTCGCTAATTGCCACACTAAATAAGCCACAAGTGGAATCGCTGTACCAATTAAAATCGCTTTACGGAATTGAGTAACGCTACCATCTAAATAGCTGTTTACGCTGCCCATGATGATGTGGAAGCCAAAGGAGGTAAAGAAAATTGGTGCCGCAGAGATCACGAAAGCATAATTTAAAGGTAAGGCCATCAGGTTATCGACAGATACTTTTGGTAACATCATGAACAACACAAATGCAAAGGCAATTAATTTACCGATGAACAGAATACGAGTGGCACCATCAACACCTCTTGTACCGACAACTACAAAGGCACCGAGTACGACAGTAAATAAAATGATTGAAAGTTCGGAGGAAAGACTTTCAAAACCAAAAGCGGTTGGTAAACCCGATAATAATGAACCGCCCCCGGTGATATAGGCCGCAGAAAGGGCATAAAGTAAAATGAGCAAGCTAAAAGTCGCTAAGACACGCCCTGTGATGCCGAAGTATTTTTCAGCGAGAGTCGCCACGCCATCATTCAAGCGATCTGCAGTTTGGTACACTTCAACAAAAAGCAAACCGCTGTAAACCAAAAGCGCCCATAAGCCGACTAATAAGAAAACGGTGTAACCAAAACCAATACCGGCAGAGGTTAATGGCATTGCGAGCATTCCCGCCCCGATGGTCGTGCCGGCAATGATTAAGGCACTGCCGAATGTTTTGTTTTTTAGCATAAAATTGTTCTCCGAGTATAAAATTGAAAAACGAGGTTAAAGCTGACCGCACTTTTCTTTGTAATGATAGCGGCAAACCGAAAGATAAGAGTCGTTTCCACCAATTTGGATTTGTTCCCCTTCCTTAATGACTTCACCTTGTTCATTTAAACGCAAAACGAAATTGGCTTTACGTCCACAATAACAGATTGTTTTTAATTCTTCTAGTTGGTCTGCCCAAGCAAGTAAATACTTACTGCCTTCAAATAGCTCTGCTTGGAAGTCGGTACGCAAGCCATAACAAAGCACAGGAATCTTCAGTTTATCCACGACATCGCTTAATTGATACACTTGCTGTTTCGTTAAAAACTGGGCTTCGTCAACTAAAACACAATGAATGTTTTCTTGTTGTAAACGTTGGCTTACTTCGGTAAAAAGGTCACTCGTTGACGTAAATAAATTGGCGTCTTCATGAATACCAATACGCGACGTGACTTTGCCTAATCCAAAGCGGTCATCAATGGCTGCCGTATAAACCATGGTGTTCATATTGCGTTCACGATAGTTATAGGAAGACTGCAGCAACGTGGTTGATTTGCCCGCATTCATCGTAGAGTAGTAAAAATAGAGTTTTGCCATTATTTAATCACCCATTTCCAGAAATAATAGGCAATAAATCCTGCAACAGGTGGACAGGCTGCTAGCATAAAGGTGCCGTAAGTTGCACCACCGCCAACCATTTTTCCGGCAGCTGAAAGCGCGCTAACGATATCACCACTTGGTGTGGTAAAAATCCATGCGCCAATAATAGCGAGCACTAAGAAACAAGCGATACCGGCTGCACGCATAGCTCTTACTTTAATCATATTTTCCATATTTTTTCCTTAAATTGCAGGGAGTTCAGTCATTGCCCAACGAGGTTTAACATCAATGGCGAGCTCACTATGCTGACCTTGTTTTAAGCGTAAAAAGCCCGTATAGGCAATCATGGCACCATTATCGGTACAAAATTGAGGTTGTGGATAAAATACTTCACCACCAAGATTTTTCATCATAGCGCCAAGGGTTTCACGTAATTTTTTGTTCGCGCTTACGCCGCCAGCAATGACCAAACGCTTATAACCGGTTTCTTTTAAGGCGCGTTTACATTTAATTGCAAGTGTATCCACGACAGAATCTTGGAAGGCAAAGGCAATATCAGCTTTGGTTTGTTCGGTTAATTCACCTTCTTGTTTGAGCGCTTGATTAATGGTGTTAGCCGCCGAGGTTTTTAAACCTGAAAAGCTAAAATCAAGGCCTGGTCGATCTGTCATTGGACGTGGAAATACAAAACGATCCGGCGATCCTTTTTCGGCTAAACGTGAAAGTGCCGCACCGCCAGGATAATCTAACCCTAATAATTTCGCGGTTTTATCAAAGGCTTCACCTGCCGCATCATCAATAGATTCTCCAATGACTTCATATTTTCCTATACCATCAACGCGTACTAACTGTGTGTGTCCACCTGAAACTAAGAGGGCAATGAATGGAAAGTGCGGTCGGTTTTCATCAAGCATTGGCGCAAGTAGGTGACCTTCCATGTGGTGTACGCCAATAGCGGGCACATTCCAGGCATAAGCCAGTGAACGCGCGATCGTTGCGCCTACTAATAATGCGCCCACTAAACCTGGGCCACTTGTATAGGCGATACCATCAATTTGATCAGCGGTTAAATTGGCTTCTTCTAATGCGGCCTTAATTAATGGTGCCGTTTTGCGAATGTGATCGCGGGAAGCCAGTTCTGGCACTACACCGCCGTAATCCGCATGCAAGGCAATTTGCGTGTAGAGTTGATTAGCAATTAAACCTTTATCTTCATCATAAATCGCGACACCTGTTTCATCACAGGAGGTTTCGATCCCTAAAATACGCATTTTCTTCTCATTTTATTAAAAAAATTGGCAAAGATTTTACCTTGTTTAGCCCGCTTAAACCAGTTCAAACGCCAAATTTTCAGCAAATAGGCGATCTTTCCTTTGCTTTTGCGGGGAAGATCGATTAGAATTGCGTCCTTTATTGAATTTGCCGTTCATTCGGCAGTAATAAAAATTTAAAATTGCAATTAAATTAAACTCATTGAGGTGATTGGCTTATGCCTGTAATTAAAGTACGTGAAAACGAATCATTCGACGTAGCTTTACGTCGTTTCAAACGCTCTTGCGAAAAAGCTGGTATTTTAGCAGAAGTTCGCGCTCGTGAATTCTATGAAAAACCAACTACAATCCGTAAACGTGAAAAAGCAACGCTTGCTAAACGTCACGCTAAACGTAACGCTCGCGAAAACGCGCGCAATACCCGTTTATACTAATTTGTAGTATTTTCTAACTCGAGTTAAGACAAACCGTGAAACCTTTTGGGTATCACGGTTTTGTTGCTTTAAACTCATCGAAAAAAGTCACGCAAAATCAACCGCACTTTCGCATCGTATTCAAGGAGGCAAGGCAATGAAAGGCTCAATTCCACGCCAATTTATTGATGATCTGCTCACAAAATCGAATATTGTCGATGTGATTAATGCGCGCGTGAAACTCAAAAAAGCGGGACGAGATTATCAAGCTTGTTGTCCGTTTCATCACGAAAAAACACCCTCCTTCACGGTAAGTGAAAAAAAACAATTCTATTATTGTTTCGGCTGTGGCGCGAAAGGTAATGCCATTTCATTTTTAATGGATTACGACAAGTTAGAATTTGTTGAAGCCGTTGAAGAACTTGCTGCTTCGGCAGGGCTTGAAGTGCCTTATGAAAAACGCCCAAATCAATTCGGCAATAAACCGGATGTGAGCTATCAAACAAAACGTAATTTATACGATTTGATGCAAGAGATTGCATCGTTTTATCAAGCTCAACTCCCGCTAAGTATTCCTGCTCAAAGCTATCTTCAGCAACGCGGTTTATCGCCAGAAATTATTGCTCGTTTTCAAATTGGTTATGTACCCAATGCGATGGATACGGTGTTGCGTCAATTTGGCAAAAATCGAGAAGAACAGAAAAAACTGTTTGATTTAGGTATGCTTTCTCGTAACGATCGTGGCAATGTGTACGATAAATTCCGTAATCGCATTATGTTTCCGATTCGGGATAAACGTGGTCGTACGGTTGCCTTTGGTGGACGTGTTTTAACGGATGAAAAACCCAAATATTTGAACTCCCCCGAAACCATTACATACCATAAAGGTAATGAACTTTATGGTTTGTATGAAGCCTTGCAAATCGATGATGAGCCAGAAAAATTGCTGGTGGTTGAAGGCTACATGGATGTGGTGGCATTAGCACAATTTGATGTCAATTATGCCGTGGCATCCCTTGGAACATCGACGACCTCGGAACAAATTCAATTATTGTTCCGTTCAACAGAGCAGGTAATTTGCTGCTACGATGGTGATAGAGCGGGGCGTGATGCCGCTTGGCGCGCACTTGAAAACGCCTTACCTTATCTGGAAGACGGACGACAAATTAAGTTTATTTTCCTGCCTGATGGAGAAGATCCAGATACTTATATTCGTCAATACGGTAAAGAAAAGTTTGAAGAATATATTGAGCAAGCCCAGTCTCTCACAGAATTCTTATTTGCACATTTAAGTCCACAGGTGGATTTTTCAACGCAAGAAGGACGAGGTAAATTAGTAGCACTCGCGGCGCCTTTAATTCGTCAAATTCCTGGTGATATGCTGCGCCTTTCATTGCGAAATATGTTGGCGCAAAAGCTCGGGATCTTTGATCAATCACAGCTTGAAAGCTTAATTCCAAATCAAATAGATAAGGCTGAACCAAAACCTAAAACGCCACAAAAAACCATTAAGAAAACGCCAATGCGCGTGGTGATTTCGCTGTTATTACAGAATTCACAATTAGTGAATCGTATTTCGGATGTGGGGTTGCAAGCCTTAAAGCATGAAGCGGGTTACGAATTGCTCGGAAAATTGACCGCACTTTGCCGTGAACGAGAAGGCATTACAACAGGGCAAATCTTAGAATATTTTCGCGATACAGAATTCAGCAAGCCCCTTGAAATATTGGCGTCTTGGGATCATCTATTAGACGACTTAGACATCATTAATGCATTCTCTCAAAACTACCGTCGATTGAATATTCAAGCAATTGAACGTGATATTGAGATGCTTATCGCCAAAGAAAGGGCGGAAGGCTTAACTGATCAAGAACGAGCAATTTTAGTGAATTTGCTCAAGGGAAAAGAAGAGCAGAAAAAACAGTTAGTTAATCCGTCATAACAATGGTAAAATCTCCTGTTCAAAACAAGGGCTTTTATCTTCCAAAAATAACGCAAAACGGGAATAAAAATGGAACAAAATCAACAATCTACCGCCGAGCAATATTCAGAACAAATTGAACAGCTTATGGAATTAGGTCGTACGCAGGGTTATTTAACCTATGCGGAGATTAATGACTTGCTTCCAGAAGATTTGATCGATCCAGAATATTACGATAAGTTGTTGCAAACTTTACAGCATGATGCTGGTATTCCGGTTCTGGATGAAGCACCGGAAAGTGACGAAATGATGTTGAATGACACGATTCCAGATGAAGATGCTGTGGAAGAAGCAACGCAAATTTTATCAAATGTGGAATCTGAAATCGGTCGTACAACCGACCCTGTGCGTATGTATATGCGTGAAATGGGAACGGTTGATCTTCTTACCCGTGAAGATGAAATCAGCATTGCAAAACGTATTGAAGAAGGAATTGACGAAGTTCAAACCGCCATTGCGGCGTACCCAGAAGCGTTAACCGAATTATTAGATAATTATGATCAAGTAGAAGCGGGTAATTATCGTTTAGCTGATTTAATTACCGGATTTGTGGATCCAAATATTGCCGCAGAGGAAGCAGCAAATATTGATGAGAATTTTGCTGACGAAGAGGAAAGTGTTGAAGCCGCTGCAGTAGTTGATGATGAGAGCGATGAGGAAGATGAAAGCGATAGCAGCTCAAGTTCTGATGACAGCGATTCTGATAATAGCATCGATCCTGAAGTAGCGCGTGAAAGATTTGCGGCATTAAGAGAGCAACATACTAAAACATTAGCAACTATTGCAAAACACGGACGCAGTGGTAAACGCGCAAAAGATCAAATTGTCCTACTCGCAGATATTTTTAAACAATTCCGTTTAGTGCCAAAACAATTTGATGTACTTGTTTTATCAATGAAGAATATGATGAAACGTGTACGTTCAGAAGAGCGTCAACTACAAAAAGTATTAGTTGATATCGCAGGTATGCCAAAAGATGAATTTGAGGCACTGATTATTGCTAATGGTAGCAGTGATGCATGGGTAGCAAAAGCATTAAAATCAACGAAAGCTTGGGCAAAACGTTTACCAAAATATGAAGAGCGTATTCGTTTATCTTTAGATAACTTAGCGAATATTGAACAGCAAACTAATCTTACCATCCAACAAATGCGTGAGATTTGCGATGCGGTGTCTCGTGGTGAACAAAAAGCTCGCCGTGCGAAAAAAGAAATGGTTGAAGCCAACTTACGTTTGGTCATTTCTATTGCGAAAAAATATACTAACCGAGGTTTACAATTTTTGGATTTAATTCAAGAAGGGAATATCGGTTTGATGAAGGCGGTAGATAAATTTGAATACCGTCGTGGTTATAAATTCTCCACCTATGCAACCTGGTGGATTCGTCAGGCCATTACTCGTTCGATTGCGGACCAAGCACGTACAATCCGTATTCCGGTTCATATGATTGAAACGATTAACAAATTAAATCGTATTTCTCGTCAAATGCTACAAGAAATGGGCCGTGAGGCGACACCAGAAGAGCTTGCTGAACGCATGGGTATGCCAGAAGATAAAATTCGTAAAGTGCTTAAAATTGCGAAAGAACCTATTTCTATGGAAACCCCAATTGGTGACGACGATGATTCACATTTAGGTGACTTCATCGAGGATTCAACCCTTGAATTGCCATTAGATTCTGCAACCGCACAAAGTTTGAAAGTGGCGACTCATGAAGTGTTAGAAGGTTTAACACCTCGTGAAGCAAAAGTATTACGTATGCGTTTTGGTATTGATATGAATACTGACCATACACTCGAAGAAGTGGGTAAACAATTTGACGTAACTCGTGAGCGTATTCGTCAGATTGAAGCTAAGGCATTGCGTAAGTTACGTCATCCAAGCCGTTCTGAAACATTAAGAAGTTTCTTGGATGAGTAATTATTCAGTAATATAAAAAAGAAAAGGCAGAGAACTCTGCCTTTTTTATTTGATTAAATTTAGTTATTTACCACGAAATCACATTCCTTTAAAATACGCGCCTTTCGTCATTTAAAAAATAAAAAAAGGAACTTTATGGAAGAATCTCAAGAACTCGAAAAACTGCCGAGAGTGGTTACTGGTGTATTAAAAGTAGTATTAAGTTTTTCACTTATTGCTTTGGCTTTAGTGTTGATTATTGCTTTAGCTAAAATCACGTACACTTTAGCGATTATGGTATTCAATACATCAAGCGTCGTGCCTTATGAAGTCGCTGAACAAGCCGTCATGTTTTTCTTATACTTCGGTTTTATTGGCCTTATCGTGCAATATTTTAAAAGTGGCTATCACTTTCCTTTGCGCTATTTTATTTACGCGGGGATTACCGCCATGTTGCGCCTGATTATTGTGAATCATGAGAGCTCAGTTGATACCATCTTATTCGCAGGCGCGATTTTAATTATGGTGATTGCACTTTGTTTAGTGTTGTATTCCAATAAAATTAAAATTTAAAAGTGCGGTTATTTTGACCGAGATTTTGGAATGGATTATTCAGGTACAATCCATTCCACTGTCCAACTTCCCGTACCTTCAGGAACGAGCGTTTGGGTCAAATAAGGCAAAATAGATTTCATTTGCTGTTCTAATTGCCAAGGCGGATTAATCACCACCATTCCACTTGCGGTCATGCCACGTTGATCGCTATCAGGGCGAACAGCCAATTCAATTTTCAAAATTTTACGAATTCCCGTTGCTTCTAATCCTTTAAAAATGCGTTTTGTTTGTTGACGTAGAACCACAGGATACCAAATCGCATAAGTACCCGTAGCAAAGCGTTTATAACCTTCTTCTATAGCTTTCACTACCAAATCATAATCTTCTTTTAATTCATAAGGCGGATCAATAAGCACTAAGCCACGGCGTTCTTTTGGTGGAAGCGTGGCTTTGAGTTGTTGGAAACCATTTTCTGATTTTGTGGTGATATTTTTAAATTCTTTGAAATTATTGCGTAATAATGGAAAATCACTTGGATGTAATTCTGTTAGTAATGCACGATCTTGAGAACGTAATAATTGCGCGGCAATCATTGGAGACCCAGCATAATAACGTAATTCTTTACCGCCATAATTGAGTTTTTTAATGAGATCCACGTAGCGAGCCACTTCTTCGGGTAAATCCGTTCTTTCCCAAAGTCTCCCAATTCCCTCTTTGTATTCGCCAGTTTTTTCTGATTCGTTAGAACTTAAACGATAGCGTCCGACTCCAGAATGGGTATCGAGGTAGTAAAAACCTTTTTCTTTCAGCGAAAGATTTTCCAATATCAGCATTAATACAATATGCTTTAATACATCAGCATGGTTGCCAGCGTGGAAACTGTGACGATAACTTAGCATGGTTTGTCCTTTTGACGTAAAAAAGTGCGGTCAAAATTAACCGCACTTTTAGTATTTAAATCAGGGTTAGAATAATTCTTCTGGTTGCGTTGCTGGAATCGCGTCTTTGGTTTTACCTGTTCCGCCATTCAAGCGTTGTTGCAACTCAGGTGGAACATAATAACCGCGCTCTTTCATTTCCGCAGTGTAAGTACGTTTAGGCTCGGTACCGACGATAAAGTATTCTTTACGGCCACCACCTTCAGAAAGTAAACCAGAGTTACTGTCAATGGTTTTCTCCACGATATTTGGAGGAAGATCAAGTTGACGTTCTGGTATATCAGAAAGTGCCGCTTTCATATAAGCGACCCAAGCAGGCATTGCGGTTTTCGCACCTGCTTCACCTCTACCTAATACACGCTTGTTATCATCAAAACCGACATAGGTCGTGGTCACTAAGTTAGCACCAAAGCCCGCATACCAAGCAACTTTCGCACTATTAGTTGTACCGGTTTTACCGCCAATATCACTACGTTTAATACTTTGCGCGATACGCCAGCTGGTACCTTTCCAACCGAGACCTTGTTCACCATAAATCGCCGTATTTAATGCACTACGAATTAAGAAAGCTAATTCTCCGCTAATCACACGAGGCGCATATTCTTGTTTCGCCACACCGTCTTTTGCATCAGCCATTAAATCAACAGAACCATCGTTTAATGCTGATGTTTGAAGCTCTGGTAAGTCAGGTACGTTCTCTGGTTGTTGATCGCCTTCTTCCGTATCCGTGTTGTTATTACCTTGCGCTGATTTTAGGTTGTCTGGATTAGCCACTTCTGCAACATCTTTAAAACCATCAATTTTATCTTTGGTTTCACCATAAATCACAGGAATGTCATTACAAGTGATACAAGCAATTTTCGGGTTAGCAATAAATAAATCTTTACCCGTGTTATCTTGAATTTTTTCGATGAGGTAAGGATCAATCAAGAAACCACCGTTATCAAAGACCGCGTAAGCACGTGCCATTTCAAGTGGAGTGAAAGAAGCCGCACCTAATGCAAGCGCTTCACTCGCAAAATATTGGTCACGCTTGAATCCAAATCGTTGTAAGAATTCAGCGGTGAAATCAACACCCGCAGTTTGTAACGCTCTGATCGCAATCATGTTTTTAGATTGGCCTAAACCCACACGTAAACGCATTGGACCGTCATAACGATCAGGTGAGTTTTTCGGTTGCCACAAAGGTTGTCCTGGTTTTTGAATCGCGATAGGACTATCTTGCAATACGCTTGAAAGGGTTAAACCTTTTTCTAATGCCGCAGCATAAATAAATGGTTTAATTGAAGAACCTACTTGCACTAAAGATTGGGTTGCACGGTTAAATTTACTTTGTTCGTAACTAAAACCACCCACCATGGCCTCAATTGCACCATTATCTGAGTTTAATGAAACTAATGCAGAGTTAGCTGCTGGAATTTGGCCTAACACCCACTCACCGTTATCACGTTTACGAATCCAAATCTGTTCGCCCACTTTAACGGGTGATTTACCAGCCCAACGCATTGCATTTGAAGAAAGCGTCATCGTTTCATTATTAGCTAAAAGTAATTCCGCGCCATTTTTACCCAATGCGGTTACCGCTGCTGGAATAAAAGGTTCTGAATCAGGTAATTTTTTCAAGAAAGCGACAATGCGCTCGTTATCCCATACAGCTTCACCTTTTTTCCATAGTGGCGCGCCACCACGCCAGCCATGACGCATATCATAATCGATCAGGTTATTACGCACGGCTTTTTGTGCTTCGGCTTGATCTTTTGACAGTACAGTTGTGAAGACTTTATAACCTTTGGTGTAAGCATCTTCCTCACCAAAACGTTTCACCATTTCCTGACGAACCATTTCAGTCACATAGTCTGCACGGAATTCAAATTTTGCACCGTGATAACTCGCGACGATTGGCTCTTTGATGGCTGCATCATATTCTGCTTTGGTGATTTTGTTTTCATCCAACATACGACCTAATACCACATTACGGCGTTCTTCAGCACGTTTTGGTGAATATAATGGGTTCATTGTTGAAGGTGCTTTTGGTAAGCCTGCAATCACAGCCATTTCAGAGAGCGTTAATTCATCTAAGTTTTTACCAAAGTAGGTTTGTGCAGCGGCTGCGACACCATAAGAACGATAGCCTAAGAAAATTTTATTCAAATAAAGCTCTAAAATTTCCTGTTTGCTCAAGGTATTTTCAATTTCAACCGCTAATACCGCTTCACGTACTTTACGAATAAGTTTTTTTTCTGGGGTTAAGAAGAAGTTACGCGCAAGCTGTTGTGTAATGGTACTTGCACCTTGAGAGGCTCCACCATTGCTGACTGCAACATAAATTGCACGGGCAATACCAATTGGGTCTAAACCATGATGGTCATAAAAACGACTATCTTCCGTTGCTAAGAAAGCATCTTGCAAACGTTGAGGCACGTTTTCTAATTTCACCGGAATACGGCGTTGTTCACCCACTTCACCGATTAATTTGCCATCAGCCGTATAGATTTGCATTGGTTGTTGCAACTCAACGGTTTTTAAGCTTTCTACCGACGGTAAGGAGGATTTTAAGTGAAAATAAAACACTCCACCGGCAACTAACCCCAGTATACATATCGTAAATAGGGTACTTAATATTAATTTTGCGATCCGCATCGTAAAATTCTCTCTGGTTTAATGAATATTCAAAAAATCAAAATTATGATTTTGGCTGCTAAGTATAAAAGATTAATCCCTTAAAGAATAGGAAAGAATATGGGAATTGCCAATAGAAAGCAGCAAAAACTACAAATTGGTGTGAGTAAACAACAAGATAACCTCTATTTTGTTTGGCTAGATGAATTACACAAAGTTCAATCAATTTGTTTAAATACGCAACAAAAAGATATTTTTTCCCAGTTATTGCCTCATTTGCCACAAAAAAACAGTCAATGCTGTTTTGTTGGCGCCATTTCGCCCCACTTAACTTGGTCTAAAACACTTATTCTACCACAAACACTCAATGCCCAGGAATGTGAACAACAATGTCGTTTTATTTTGCAAAAAGAATTACCGATTCCTTTGGATGAATTATGGTTTGATTATCTTACCACGCCATTAAAACAAGGTTTTCGTTTGGATATAACGGCGATTCGACAAGAAAGCGCGAATGCAGAATTAGAAAAATATTTGCCACTAAAATTGACCGCACTTGATTTACTGAATCACAGTATTTTACGCGCATTTTATGCCATTTTAGGTCAAGAGCCGATTAACACCTTATTTTTATATCAAGATCAACAAGGATGTCTCGCCGTTTGTGAACGCTTACAACAACGACAAGTTTTGCAATTTCAAGGAGATTTATCTGAACTTTATCAACAGTTTATTCAACGCTTTTCCGAAACGATAGAACAGGTTTATGTGTATCAAACGCCCGATATGTTGAATTCAGACACAATCGAATTACAGCCTCAGGATTGGCAGCGTATTGAAACGGATTTCCCTTTTATTGCTTTAGGTAATGCACTTTGGCAAACCGATTTAAAGCTAGTGGATTTATCTTTAAAACCACCCGCACTTTTGCCTTTAGTTAATTGGGAGAGTAGTGATGTTTAGCCTTAATTTATTGCCTTGGCGCTTAGAACAACATCAAAAGGCCTTTCGTCGTTTTATGTGGCAAGGTTTCATTTGGCTAGCTTGCTCAGTTTTGATTGTCGTTGGATTGAACCAACTCAATGAACAACAAGCGCAAACCTTAAATCAGACAAAAGAAAAACTGACACAAATCACTCATCAAGTCCATCAGAAGCGTATTCAAGCTCAGCAACTACAAAGTAACTTAAAAGAAATGAATGAGTTGACTGAGATGGATACGGAATATGTGTATCACCTGCTTAATTTATTAAGTGAGCTGCCATTACAACAGGGTGAGTTAGATGAATTTACGCTCAATGCGAAGCAAATTGTCCTTTCAGGCATGACAGAAAGCCAACAAGAGTTTGAGGAGATACATCAATTTCTCAAACGCCATTTTACAGAGGTTAACTTAACTAAGTTTCAGCCAGTGCAACAGCAGTTATTTTTTCAATTTGATATTCATTTATCGGAGTCTGTGCAATGAGGAACTTTATCAATGAGCTTGTTCAAAAAAGTGCACAAAGTTGGTTTGGGAGATGGCTTCGATTACCTCAAATGGTCCATGCTGCCTTTTGGTTGAGTGCATTAAGTGCGGTTATCTTTTTACCTGTTTTTCATTACGTTGAAAATAGCAACGAACGACATCGACTTGACGCAGAATTGAGTTTGCAGCAGCAAGAGTGGGATAAACAGGAAAAGATTTTACAAACCTTAAGGCAAAAGTCAGACAGCCGACAACTTTCTCCAGAATTAGCTAATTCTGTGTTGCCAATTAATCAGCATGTACAGGCGTTGTTAAATGGGCGACTTCGAGCGTTGGATTTACGTTGGGATTTTTCTCAACATACTTTGTTGCATTTGTCATTGCAAGGCTATTTTGTCGATTTACAGCAATTTTTGACCGCACTTTTAAACGATGTTCCTACACTTTCTTTAACTCAATTAAACATTGAGAAATTAGATGAAGAGGAAAATGCTTCTATTACATGCGAGTTAATTTTCCAACTAAATAAGGACAAATAATGAAAAAGCTTTTCTTAATCTTGATAGCGTTTTTTTCTGTATCAGCATTTTCGCAAGATCCTTTTGATCGTAAACAAAGAGAACAAACCGAATATCCAAAAGAGGGGCTCACCCTACCGCCGGTGTCGGCTTGCGTGTATTCGGAGCCGAGACTGGCGGAGGAACGCCCATTGGCTCAGCTACATATTGTGGGAGTCGTGCAATATGGTAAACAGGCAGAAGTGTTATTTAATGATGATGGGCATATTCTGTCAGTTCAAGTCGGCCAGAGGATTGGAAAAGAAGGCTATTTAATCGAAAAAGTGAGTAAAAACAGCGTGACGCTTCAAGGTTATAAAGCAGGGCAATGTGAACAAACGACCTCAATCATAATGAGATTTTAAAATGATAATGATAAAGCAGAAAATAAAAACAAAGTGCGGTCAGTTTTTAATGTGTTTTTTGATCCTATGGACAACTTACTCAGCGGCAGAGAATCGCGTATTTTCACTTCGCTTAAAGCAAGCTCCCATGGTGGCGACACTCCAACAACTTGCTTTTGAGCAAAATGCTAATTTAATGATTGATGATGAGCTAGAAGGAACGCTTTCATTACAATTAGATAACGTAGATTTTGATCGTTTATTGCGTTCTGTCGCAAAAATCAAAGGGCTCTCTTTTTATCAAGAAAATAATATTTATTATTTGGGTAAGCCTTCTCAACATGAACAATATGCAGAGAAAATGACAGAACCTATGGCGATTATCGGGGAAAGTTTATCTAGTGAAATGCCACTTGTGAGTACAACGGTTAAATTGCATTTTGCCAAAGCTTCTGATGTGATGAAATCGTTAACAACAGGGAGCGGTTCTTTGCTTTCACCTAGCGGCACAATTACATTTGATGATCGAAGCAATGTATTACTGATTCAGGATGATGCACGTTCTGTCAAAAATATCAAAAAATTAATTGCAGAACTGGATAAACCCATTGAACAAATTGTCATTGAAGCACGTATTGTGACGATTACTGATGAAAGCCTGAAAGAGTTAGGTGTACGTTGGGGCATTTTTAATCCTACTGAGGCTGCCCATCGAGTGAGTGGCAGTCTAGATGCGAATGGTTTTAGTAATATCAGTAATAATTTAAATGTGAATTTTGCGACAACGGTCACGCCAGCTGGCTCATTAGCACTTCAAGTCGCTAAAATTAATGGCCGATTATTAGACTTAGAATTGACCGCACTTGAACGTGAAAATAACGTGGAGATCATTGCGAGTCCTCGCTTACTTACGACCAACAAGAAAAGTGCAAGCATCAAACAAGGGACAGAAATTCCTTATGTGGTGACGAATGGGAAAAATGATACACAGTCAGTAGAGTTTCGCGAGGCTGTCTTAGGATTAGAAGTTACGCCGCATATTTCTAAGGATAATAATATCTTATTGGATTTATTAGTCAGTCAAAATTCCCCGGGAAATCGTGTGGCTTACGGGCAAAATGAAGTGGTATCCATTGATAAACAAGAAATTAATACGCAAGTTTTTGCCAAAGATGGAGAAACAATTGTATTGGGTGGTGTATTCCACGATACGATCACGAAAGGTGTCGATAAAGTGCCATTATTGGGCGATATTCCAGGTATTAAGCGCTTATTCAGTAAGGAAAGTGAACGTCATCAAAAACGAGAACTCGTCATTTTTGTGACCCCTCATATTTTGAAACAAGGTGAAAGAATGGAAATGGCTAAGAAAGAAAAGCATTTTAAGCAAATTGAAAAAGCGAAAAAATAAAAGAGCGGTCAATTTCTCTCATGTTTTCTCATTTTTTTCAATTTAGTTGTGTGCATTGCAAGCGATCTATTCATCTTGGTCGAAATGGATTGTGTAGTCTATGCCAAAAGAAAGTTAAAACTTTCCCTTATTGTGGGCGATGTGGTTCACCCTTGCAGCATTATGCAATGGGCTGTGGACATTGTTTGAGAAATGAACCCGCTTGGGATCGTATTGTGATTATTGGGCATTATCTTGAGCCGCTTTCTTCACTTATTCATCGTTTAAAATTCCAAAAACAGTCTTGGTTAGATCGCAGTTTATCGCGTTTGCTTTATCTTGCGGTGCGAGAGGCAAGACGAACGCATGGGCTCTCGCTGCCACAGGCGATTATTCCTGTGCCACTATATCATTTTCGACAGTGGCAACGGGGCTATAACCAGGCTGATTTACTAGCGAACTGGTTAAGTCGCTGGTGTCATGTGCCTAACTGTAATCATGTGGTGAAACGGATTAAACATACCCACACTCAACGAGGTTTAACGGCGAAAGATCGACGACACAATCTTAAAAATGCTTTTACAGTGAATACCAAAAAGCCTTTTCCTTATGAACGCGTTGCTTTGGTAGATGATGTGATTACAACTGGTTCAACGTTGGCAGAAATAGCCAAACAACTTCGAAAATTAGGTGTAAAAGAAATACAAGTGTGGGGCTTAGCGAGAGCCTAAATTTTTAAAGATAGGATTTATCTATATCTATAAAAATAGGAATAAATGTAGAAAAAATTGCCGTATAGGAGTATCATTCTTGATATATTGCATCAAGTATTAGGACTGTATTTATGGAACAAATTTTTATTTCAGATGCTGCACAAGCACATTTTCGGAAACTTTTAGATACACAAGAAGAAGGTACAAATATTCGTATTTTTGTTGTGAATCCGGGTACACCTGGAGCAGAATGTGGCGTGTCTTACTGTCCGCCAAATTCAGTTGAAGCGACTGATACTGAAATGAAATACGATACTTTTTCAGCATTTGTAGATGAAATCAGTTTACCGTTTTTAGAAGATGCAGAAATTGATTACGTAACAGAAGAGCTCGGTGCTCAACTGACTTTAAAAGCACCTAACGCAAAAATGCGTAAAGTTGCAGATGATGCGCCTTTAATTGAGCGCGTAGAGTACGTGATCCAAACACAAATTAACCCACAATTAGCCAGCCATGGCGGTAAAATCACGTTAATTGAAATTACCGATGACGGTTATGCAGTTCTACAATTTGGTGGTGGCTGTAACGGTTGTTCAATGGTTGATGTCACCTTAAAAGATGGTGTAGAGAAACAATTGGTCGCACTTTTCCCAAATGAACTAAAAGGCGCACGAGATGTAACAGAACACCAACGTGGTGAACATTCTTATTATTAAGAATAGAAGATAAAAAAGGGCGAATTATTCGCCCTTTTATTTTTAAGCAGCAGACAATTTCTGTAACAACCGATCCATGGCCCGATATCCTAGCGCTTCTGCTAAATGAGATTGTTGTATTTCTTTTTCGCCATTTAAATCAGCAATCGTGCGTGAGACTTTTAAAATCCGATGATAGGCTCTTACTGAAAGTCCTAGCTTATTGAGTGCATTCTCAAGGAATAATGCATCTTTATCTTGTAATTTACAGTCCCGTTCAATTTCTTTGCTTGAAAGATACGCATTGATTTTACCGGCTCGAGCAAGTTGAATTTCTCTCACTTTCAACACTTTTTCTCGTACTTGCTGGCTTGTCTCGCCTCTATCCCCTGTATTCTGTAAGCTACCTTGTGGCAGAAGAGGGACTTCAATAGATAAATCAAAACGATCTAAAAATGGCCCTGAAAGTCGGTTTAAATAACGCATCACTTGTTGTGGTGAGGTTCGGTTATGTGTTCCAGTATAATGACCCGTTGGACTTGGATTCATCGCGGCAACGAGTTGAAAGCGAGCGGGGAACTGGATTTTCGCATTGGCACGCGAAATAATAATTTCTCCACTTTCTAATGGCTGGCGAAGCGCATCAAGCACTTTACGCTCAAACTCAGGCAATTCATCAAGAAAAAGTACGCCGTTATGTGCGAGCGATATTTCGCCTGGTTTTGGAATGGTTCCTCCTCCTACTAAGGCAGGTAATGAGGCACTATGATGTGGCGCTCGAAACGGACGTTGTTTCCAGTTATGAAAATTTAATTCATTTTGTACTAAACTCGTAACCGAAGCGGTTTCAATCGCTTCTAAATCCGTCATTTCAGGGAGCAATGCAGTGAGACGACTTGCTAACATGGTTTTACCTGTCCCAGGTGGCCCTAAAAAGAGCAGGTTGTGCTGGCCTGCGGCAGCTATCATTAGTGCTCGTTTAGCATGTTGCTGACCAATAATATCGGTCAAATCTAAGTGATTTTTAGCTGAAAATCCGACCGCACTTTCTTGTGCGAGTAATGAGGCCAAAGGTAATTTTTCTTGATTATTTAAGAATTGCACGACTTCCAAAAGATTTTTAGCGAAATAAGTCTCTTGCTCTGAGACAAGTGAAGCTTCATTGGCATTTTGATAAGCGATAATGGGGGCTCGTTTCGCTTTTTGTGCCGCTAAAATGGCGGGAATCACGCCGTGTACGCCACGTAATTCACCCGTTAATGCGAGCTCGCCAACGAATTCAAACTGTTTTAAACGACTGCCATCAAGTTGATCTGATGCAGCTAAAATACCGATTGCAATAGGTAAATCAAATCGTCCCCCTTCTTTGGGTAAATCGGCCGGTGCAAGATTGACGGTGATGCGTTTAGCAGGATATTTGAACTGGGCATTTATTAATGCACTTCTGACACGATCTTGCGCTTCTTTTACGGTTTTTTCGGGTAGACCAACTAAGGTAAATCCAGGCTTTCCGTTACTTAAGTGTACTTCAATGGTAACAAGAGGGGCTTGTACACCCATTGATGCACGGCTATAAACAATGGCAAGAGACATTCAGATTCCTTAAAGTGCGGTCAAAAATAATCAGATTTTCGCACTATAAAAAAAGCACAGAATGAAAGCATACATTCTGTGCTTTTTTTGCGATCTTGATCGCAGAAATTGCTTTTTCTTGATAAAAAATTACGAAAAAAGTGGCGCAAACCAACTATCTAATTTGGCAGCCAATTTATCAATGCCAATTTTGTTTTGTGCAGAAAAAGCCTCAACCTGAATATCACCTTGGAAGGGTAAAATGGCTTCACGTACCATTTTGACTTGTTTGCTACGCGCGCTTTGACTGAGTTTATCTGCTTTAGTTAAAAGTAACATAACCGGTAAGTCAGCTGAAACAGCCCATTCAATCATTTGTTGGTCGAGATCTTTTAAAGGATGGCGAATATCCATTAAAACAACCAGCCCGCCTAAACATTCGCGTTTTTGTAAATATTCCCCGAGGGATTTTTGCCATTCAATTTTCATTTTCTCAGGAACAGCAGCATAACCATAGCCAGGTAAGTCCACCAGTTTACAATTCGGCTCTACTTCAAAAAGGTTGATTAGCTGTGTACGACCAGGTGTTTTAGAGGTTCTAGCTAAGCTTTTTTGATTGGTTAACGCATTAAGTGCGGTTGATTTCCCTGCATTTGAGCGTCCAGCAAAAGCAATTTCAATTCCAGTATCTTCTGGGATGGAACGAATATTTGGGGCGCTCGTAAGAAAATGCGTTTTATGATAATTCAGTTTAATTTCAGACATAATAGTTCCTTTCATCAATTGACCCTAGCATATCACAAATAGAAAAATTGCTGAAATTATGAGAAAATGCGCGCTTTGCGTGATTTAAAGCCTCTTTAATTATATTAATAACTATGGAATCTCAAGAGAAGCAATATCGCTGGCCAAAAGCAGAAGCCGTTTATCCCGATAGACCTGGGCGTTCTTATGCGCTTAAGCGTTTACGTTATCGTCTTCGTGCTTTTTTATCCCGTGAATTAATTGCTCAATTTGAGCAATTTATTAACCAGCATCCTTTTCTTGTGACGTTATTAAATGAACATGCAGATTATAGCTATCCGTTAGTTTATCGTTTTTTAGATAAACGTTTTAACAGTAAACAGCGTTTCCAAGCTATCTGCGATAATCTACTTTTTTTACCTGAAAAATTGACCGCACTTTCAGCACCCATTTATAAAACGTCATTAAGTTTTGGTGACGTGATTCCTGATTTTGAGATGACATTGTCGATGACCATGCACCAACCAATGGAAGGCTATTGGGTATTGGAGTTATGGCATAAACCACGTAATGAATTAGTGTATTTGCTTACTTTTGCCAAACTTGATGAGGCATTGCTTATTTCTGTTGTGCAGGGGCCCAATTTTGAAGGTTCTAAAGAGATGGTGAAGCAACTCACAAAAACGAGCCATGGTTTACGTCCTGCTTATTTGATGGTGGAAACGATGAAAGCATTGACGAAAGCGTTGGGTTTTAAGACGTTATTGGGCATTCCACAAAAATATCAAAATAAATCGCGTTTTATTCAAAGTTCTCATTATGTTGTAGATTATGATGCGATTTTTGCTGAATCAGGTGGACAGTTGAAAGATTATTGGGAATTGTCTTTAGAAATAGATAGAAACCTTGATGATGTGCCGAGTAAAAAGCGATCCATGTATCGCAAGCGTTATGCGATGTTAGATGATTTAGCTAAAGTAATCGAAGAAACGTTAGGATTGTAAAAGTAAAAAGTGCGGTGAATTTTGACCGCACTTTTTGTTTTATAAGACTTTCAAACAAGCCACAAAATGGCTGTTGTTTTGGCTGGTTAAAGGTGGTTTTTGTTTCGCACAATTTTCATCAGCTTTCAGGCAGCGAGTTCGGAACACGCAACCAGACGGTGGATTAATTGGCGAAGGCAGCTCACCTTCAAGTAATTCGATGGACTTATTGCGTTCCAATTTTGGATCGGGAATTGGAACTGCAGACATTAAGGCTTTGGTATAAGGATGTTTGGTATTGTTATATACCTCCTCATCACTGCCTAATTCCATAGCATTGCCTAAATACATCACTAACACGCGGTCAGAAATGTGTTTTACCACCGCCAAATCATGAGCGATGAAAATTAAGGAAAGCCCCATTTCTTTTTGCAGGGATTTCAATAAATTCACCACTTGAGCCTGAATTGACACATCCAGAGCAGAAACAGGCTCATCACAAATGATCATTTTCGGCTCAATGATTAACGCGCGAGCGATACCGATACGCTGACATTGGCCACCAGAAAACTCATGCGGATAGCGGTTAATCAAGTTGGGTAAAAGCCCAACTTTTAACATCATAGCTTGCACTTTTTCTTTCACTTCAGCGGTGCTTAAGTGCGGTTGGTAGATCTTTAATGGTTCAGCAATGATTTCACCAATATTCATTCGTGGATTGAGAGAGGCGAGAGGGTCTTGGAAAATCATTTGAATATCTTTACGCGTTTCTTTCCATTGTTTCGCTGATTGTTTTCGCAAATTTTTGCCAAGCCACAAGATTTCCCCTTCACTCGCTTCGACTAAACCGATAATAGCGCGTGCAAGAGTTGATTTACCGCAACCTGATTCACCCACTACACCGAGAGTTTCACCTGCGTAAAGTTTAAAAGACACATCCTTCACCGCTTTTAAGGTTTGCGGTTTGGCGAAGAAAAGGGATTTCTCATTTTTAATTTTAAAACTGACGCCTAAGTGATTGACTTCAAGGAGTAATTCTTTGTTGTTTGAGACTGTCATAGGTTAAATTTCTCCGCTGGTAACCAACAATTACGTAATTGACCGTGATTAAATGTAGTCAGTTTTGGCGCAGTTTGGCATTGTTCGGTAGCAAATTGGCAACGAGGTGAGAATGGACAACCTTTTGGTAAATGCAGTAAATTCGGTGGATTACCAGGAATGGTTACCAAGTGTTCTTCATTGCCGTCTAAGCGAGGAATTGCATCCATTAAGCCAATGGAATAAGGATGAGTCGGATGATAGAAAATTTGTTCCGCTGTGCCGTATTCCATGGTTCGCCCTGCATACATCACCATGACTTGATCGCAGATACCAGCCACTACACCAAGATCATGGGTAATCATAATAATCGCAGTATTAAATTCACGTTTTAACTCATTTAATAAGGTCATGATTTGTGCTTGAACCGTCACGTCTAAAGCAGTGGTTGGTTCATCTGCAATGAGTAATTTCGGGCGACATAGTAAGGCCATCGCAATCATCACCCGTTGACGCATACCGCCTGAAAATTCGTGCGGATACATGCCCATACGTTTTTTGGCTTCCGGCATTTTAACTGCATCTAACATTTTCACGGATTCGGCAAAGGCAGTTTGTTTATCATAGCCTTTGTGCAATTGCAGTACTTCCATGAGTTGTTCACCGATTTTCATGTAAGGATTTAGCGACGTCATTGGGTCTTGGAAAATCATGGAAATTTGCTCGGCACGGATTTTATTCAATTCAGCATTCGGTAAATTAACTAATTCTTTCCCTTCAAAAATGGCTGAACCTTCCACTTCACCGTTGGCTGCCAATAAACCCATTAAAGCAAAGGCCGTTTGTGACTTACCTGAACCACTTTCACCTACAATACCGAGCGTGCTTCCGGCATTCAGCGTGAAGTTTAAATCATTCACCGCTGTGACGACACCATCCGGTGTTTTGAAGCGAACGTAGAGATTTTTTACATCTAATAAAGGATTCATTATTCGCTCCTATCTATCTTTCGGATCGAGTGCATCACGCAACCCGTCACCGATAAAGTTAAAACAAAATAGGGTAAGACAAAGGAAAAATGCCGGGAAAATTAATAACCAAGGCGACACTTCCATTTGTGCAGCACCATCACTTAAGAGTGCACCCCAACTACTCATTGGCTCCTGAGTTCCTAAGCCTAAGAAACTTAAGAATGATTCAAATAGAATGAGTCCCGGAACTTCAAGCGAGGCATAAACTGCTACTAAGCCTAATACATTTGGAATGATGTGTTTCAAAATGATTTGGCGACGAGGTACGCCACAAACGATGGCGGCTTCGACGAATTCTTTATTTTTTAGGCTGAGCGTTTGTCCACGCACGATACGTGCAAGGCCAAGCCAAGCAATGGCCCCGATTGCGATAAAAATTAAGAAAATGTTTTGGCCAAAAAGGGTCACTAACAAAATGACGAAAAACATAAATGGAAATGAGCTGAGAATCTCTAAAAAGCGCATCATCAACATATCTGTTTTACCGCCTACATAACCGGAAATAGCCCCATAAATTGTGCCGATAGTTACGGAAATGAAAGCACCAGCAATACCGACCAATAAGGAAATACGTCCACCGATAGCAGTACGTACCAATAAGTCGCGACCCGAGGCATCGGTACCGAAGAAGTGATAGCCTTCCATTGTTGGTGGGGAGCTCATCATATTCCAATCGGTATCTTCATAGGTAAAGGGGAAGAACCAAGGCGCTACGGTAATAAATACAATAATAAACGCTAGAATAATCAGACTGGCAACGGCCGCTTTGTTGCGGAAAAAACGGCGTTTCGCATCTTGCCATAGACTGCGGCCTTCTAGTTGCATTTCTTCAATACGGTCAGCCACGTGTTCCACAAAATCCGCATTTTTCTGATTAATCGGCTGAGTACGATAATCTGTCATAACTTATCCTTAATAACGAATTTTTGGATCGATGATGGCGTATAAAATATCCACAATCGCATTAAATAAAATGGTTAATGTGCCAACTAAGATAGTGAGGCTCAAAACTAATGAATAATCGCGGTTCAATGCGCCGTTTACAAATAATAATCCCATGCCAGGTAAACCAAATACGCTTTCGATAACCATTGAGCCGGTAATAATCCCTACGAAAGCGGGGCCTAAATAGGTTATCACGGGTAAAAGAGCAGGGCGTAAAGCATGTTTTAAAATGATTCTCGAAGTAGAAAGTCCTTTAGCTTTGGCGGTACGAATAAAGTTGGAGTGCAGCACTTCAATCATCGAGCCACGCATGATACGCGCAATCCCTGCAACATAAGCGATAGTTAAGGATGCTACGGGTAAAATAATGTACATTGCTGAACCGCCATTCCAACCGCCAGCGGGTAACCACCCCAAATAAATGGCAAAAATCAGTACTAAGACTGGTGCGAAGACGAAACTTGGCATAATTACGCCAAGCATTGAGAAACTCATCAAAATATAATCCCAACGGCTATTTTGATTGAGTGCGGCAAGCGTACCCGCTGTGACACCTAATACCACTGCAAAGGCGAAAGCGACCATCCCTAATTTTAAGGAAACAGGGAAGGCTGATGCGATTAAATCATTGACCGATTGATCTTTATATTTGAAAGAGGGGCCAAAATCGCCTTTGGAAAGGTTCTCCAAATAAAGGAAATATTGTTTATGTAATGGTTCATTTAAATGATACTTCGCTTCGATATTAGCCATGACTTCTGGTGGATAAGCGCGTTCAGAAGTGAACGGGCTGCCAGGGGCGAGACGCATCAAAAAGAAAGAAAAAGTAATCAAAATAAACAGCGTTGGCAAGGCTTCCAACAGCCGTTTAAAAATAAACTTGAGCATAATAACTCCAACCAAAATGGGCGAAAAGTGCGGTCAAAAAACACGATAATTTTTAACCGCACTTAAATACGAACAACGAATTAATGTTTAATAATATAAAGGTTGCGTAAGTAAATGTGATCTTGTGGATCTTTGCCTGAATAGCCTTTTACGTAAGGTTTCACTAAGCGTGGATTCACATAGTTAAAGATTGGTACGATACCGAAATCTTTTGCAAGAATTTCTTCGGCTTTCGCGTAGGCTTTTGCACGTCCTTCCGCATCCGTTGCAACGTAAGATTCAGCAATGGCTTTATCGTATTCTGGGTTCGCATATTTCGCGGTATTGTTACTCGAATTAGATAAGAAATAGTTGCCGAATGTTGTTGCTTGGTTGTAATCCGCATTCCATCCTGCACGTGCCGCGTCGTAACGACCCGCACGACGGCTATCAATGTAAGTTTTCCACTCTTGGTTTTCTAATTTCACATCAATCAAACCTTTAGTGTTCGCTTTCCACATAGATGCCGCAGCAATGGCCACTTTTTTGTGGTTTTCATTGGTATTGTAAAGAATGCTGAATTTCAACGGATTCGCTTTGCTGTAACCAGCTTCTTCTAAGAGTTTAATGGCTTCTTCATTACGTTGTGCCATCGGTTCTTTTGAATAAGCAGGTTGTTGAATGAGATGACCTTCTTCGATGTAAGTTGGGGTAAACACATAGGTTGGTGTTTGACCTTGGCCCAATACTTTATCGGTGATCACATTACGATCAAGGGATAAGTTCAAGGCTTTGCGAATATTCACGTTATCAAAAGGTGCTTTCTTATTGTTTAACTCATAAGAATAAGTTGCTAGGGTACGAGTAATGTATACTTCGCCTGGCAATTCTTTTTGTAATTTAGCGAATTGTTCTGGCGGTAAACCATAATTGGTCATGTCTAAATCACCTGCACGATAACGCGCTACATCGGTGCTTGGGTTCTCAATAGCGAGGAATGTAGCGCTATTGATTACGGTTTCTTTATCGTTCCAATAAAGTGGGTTGCGTTCAAATTCAATTTTTTCGTTAATGATGTGGTTTGCCAGTTTATAGGCACCGTTACCTACATAGTTTTCTTTTTTCACCCATGCATCACCTAATTTTTCGACTACTTTTTGCGGTAATGGCAATAAGGATTGGTGAGTCGTTAAACTGACCGCATAAGGGACAGGATTGGTCGCATGAACTACAAAGGTATAACCATCTTTTGCTTCAACCCCTAATTCAGCTGGTTTTTTCTTACCGTCAATGATGTCTTGCGCATTTTCAACTTGTAAATAACTTAGGTAACTTGCATAAGGCGCAGCAGTTGCAGGATCCACTAAACGACGCCAAGCAAACACGAAATCGTGCGCGGTAACGGGATCGCCATTTGACCATTTTGCATCTTTACGTAAATGGAATGTCCAAGTTTTAAAGTCTGGTGTGTTTTCCCAGCTTTCAGCTACACCCGGTTGAAGTTTACCTTCAGAGTCTGAGGTGACTAAGCCTTCAAGTAATTGATAAGCAACGGCAGATTCTGGCACACCTTCAGTTTTTTGTGGGTCAAAACTTTGTGGTTCAGCCCCGTTATTGATGACGATATGCTGTTTTTCATCTAATTGTGTTCCTTCAGGCACTATAACTGCTTGCGCAGAATAGGAAAGAGCAAGAGCGATTGCTGAGAAGAGTAGTTTGTGTTGCATTTGAGCCTCCTTGTCATTAGGCGATATTTTTATAAAGAGTCTTCCACTTATTAGCTCAAAAATTCATTTTTGTAAAGATTTGTCAGGAAATTATTTGAAGAAAAATTGAGTTTTGTGATTTGTGTCTAATAAATCGCTAAAAAAATTGCTAAAAGTGATGATACGAGAGGAGAAATCTAGAATGTATTGGTTTTTCCTATCGTAAATATTTTCCTAGACGAATTACCCTTTTAAAGCTAATTATGCTATCGTAAGACAGTTGAATTCAAACAAATCCATTCAAGGAGAATATAATGACAACTCAGTTAGATTCACTTCGTAGTATGACCGTCGTTGTGGCTGATACTGGCGATATTGATGCAATCAAAAAATACCAACCGCAAGATGCAACAACAAACCCATCTTTAATTTTAAGTGCTTCAGCATTACCACAATACGCCCCATTAATTGATGAAGCGGTTGCTTATGCAAAAGCACAAAGTGCAGACAAAACGCAACAATTAATTGATGCAGAAGATAAATTAGCGGTAAACATCGGTTTAGAAATTTTAAAAATTGTTCCAGGACGCATTTCAACAGAAGTAGATGCTCGCCTTTCTTACGATACCCAAGCAACCGTTGAAAAAGCACGTAAACTTATCGCACTTTATAATGCTGCAGGTATTTCAAATGATCGTATCTTGATCAAAATTGCTTCAACATGGCAAGGTATCCGTGCAGCAGAAATTCTTGAAAAAGAAGGGATTAACTGTAACTTAACCTTATTATTCTCCGAAGCACAAGCTCGTGCCTGTGCTGAAGCGGGTGTTTACTTAATTTCGCCATTCGTAGGCCGTATTTTAGACTGGTACAAAGCAAATACCGATAAAAAAGAATATGCTCCGGCAGAAGACCCAGGCGTAATTTCTGTAACCAAAATTTATAACTACTACAAAGAATATGGTTATAAAACGGTGGTGATGGGCGCAAGTTTCCGTAATGTAGGTGAAATCACTGAATTAGCAGGCTGTGACCGTTTAACTATTGCTCCTGCTTTACTTAAAGAATTACAAGAAAACACAACTCCACTTGTGCATAAATTAGAGTACAAAGGTGAAGTAAAAGCGAAACCTCAACCGTTAACTGAAGCAGAGTTCTACTGGCAACATAACAGTGATGCGATGGCTGTAGAAAAATTAGCAGATGGTATTCGTAAATTTGCAGTAGACCAAGAGAAATTAGAAGCAATGCTTTCAGCAAAACTTTAATTTGATAGAGAAGAAAGTGCGGTTAGAAATAACCGCACTTTTTGTTTATGCAGGGAACAAAGGTGATTTTTTGAAAACTAAAAAATACGATTTCAATAATGGCTAACAGGAAGAGCAATCTCAAGGTTTAAATAAATTCTTTTGTAGTTATCTTTCAAGTTGGTTAGAATAAAGACAATTTTTTGTAATAGGAAAGTGGAATGAAAAAAGCACCTTTACTTGCGGTAGGCTTAATGGCAACGGCTGTTTTAACAGGTTGTGCAACCAAAGCTGATGGTGAACGCAATGATAAATTAGAAGGTTTTAACCGTACGATGTTTGATTTTAACTATAAAGTCATAGATCGCTATGTGTTGGAACCAGCAGCAAAAGGCTGGCGTGATTACGTGCCGACACCGGTCACAAAAGGTTTATCCAATGTGGCAAACAACTTGGATGAGCCAGTGAGCTTTGTAAACCGTTTATTAGAAGGTGAGCCGAAAAAAGCTTTTGTTCACTTCAACCGTTTTTGGATTAACTCAACCTTTGGTATCGGTGGTTTATTTGACTTTGCAAGTTCAAGCAAGGAATTACAAGTTTATGATCAACGTAGCTTTGGTGAAACATTGGGCACCTACGGTGTAGATGCGGGAGCCTATATTGTATTGCCTATCTATAATGCGACGACACCTCGTCAATTAACGGGGGCAGTAGTTGATGCAGCTTATACCTATCCGTTCTGGAATTGGGTAGGTGGTCCGTGGTCACTTGTGAAATACGGTGTGCAAGCGGTAGATAAACGCTCGAAAACATTGGACCAAACCGAGTTGCTCAATCAAGCACAAGATCCTTATGTCACCTTCCGCGAAGCTTATTATCAGAATTTAGAATTTAAAGTAAATGATGGTAAAGTGAAAGAAGGTTCACAGAAAGAACTCTCTGATGATGTATTAAAAGAGATTGATTAAGAATACTCATATAAGTGACTAAGACGCTTATATGTTAGGATAGCAAGCGTGTTTATACGTCAAGATTAAAGGAGAATATCATGACTAAAATCATTCATACAGAAAAAGCCCCGGCAGCAATCGGCCCTTATGTTCAAGCGGTAGATTTAGGTAATTTAGTTTTAACATCGGGACAAATTCCCGTTAATCCGGCGAATGGTGAAGTGCCGAAAGATATTGTGGCACAAGCGCGTCAATCTTTAGAGAATGTGAAGGCGATTATTGAACAAGCGGGTTTGACCGTGGGTGATATTGTGAAAACTACTGTGTTTGTGAAAGATCTGAATGATTTTGCTGCAGTAAATGCAGAGTACGAGAAGTTCTTTAAAGAAAATAATCATCCTAACTTCCCTGCACGTTCTTGTGTTGAAGTGGCTCGATTACCAAAAGATGTAGGTGTGGAAATCGAAGCAATTGCGGTAAGAAAATAATCGAAAAGTGCGGTTAAAATCTGCAGATTTTTTCTACAATAGACTTTACAAGAGCGAGATTAATCACTATAATCTCGCTCCTAAATTACGCTTAGCGTAAAATTTCTGGTTGGTGCTTGACCTATTCAAGCCCCGTCCAAGACCGTAGGGAATGGTTAGCAATAATCGTCTTAATAATCCTACGTAGATGGTGAACAGAATAAGAATATTTCTTGCTTCTGGGCACCGAAGTCGTCCTAGTCTGAAAGATAACTCTTTCGATGAGGTAAATTAATTCCGAGAAATCGGAGTGTATTCAGGAGCTAAAAGCCAATGGCATTAAATCTTCAAGACAAACAAGCAATTGTTGCTGAAGTAAATGAAGCAGCCAAAGGTGCACTTTCAGCAGTAATCGCGGATTCTCGCGGTGTAACTGTTGATAAAATGACTGAATTACGTAAAGCAGCTCGTGAAGCTGGTGTAACAATGCGCGTTGTTCGTAATACTTTATTACGTCGTGCGGTTGAAGGCACTGATTTCGAATGCTTACAAGATACGTTTGTAGGTCCAACACTTATCGCATTCTCTAATGAACACCCAGGTGCAGCAGCACGTTTGTTCAAAGATTTTGCTAAAGCAAACGATAAGTTTGAAATTAAAGGTGCAGCCTTTGAAGGTAAGATCCAAGATGTTGAATTCTTAGCAACATTACCAACTTACGAAGAAGCAATTGCACGTTTAATGGGCACAATGAAAGAAGCTGCGGCAGGCAAACTTGTTCGCACTTTTGCGGCATTACGCGACAAATTACAAGAAGCAGCTTAATCATTAAGCGTTTCTTACTTCATTTAACTTTATTAATTTTAGGAATTGATTGTTATGTCATTAACTAACGAACAAATCATTGAAGCGATTGCTTCTAAATCTGTAACTGAAATCGTTGAATTAATCGCAGCGATGGAAGAAAAATTCGGCGTTTCTGCAGCAGCAGTAGCAGCAGCTCCAGCAGCTGGCGGCGCAGCAGCAGCGGCAGAAGAAAAAACTGAATTCGACGTAGTTCTTGCTGAAGCTGGTGCTAACAAAGTAGCAGTTATCAAAGCAGTACGTGGTGCAACTGGTTTAGGCTTAAAAGAAGCTAAAGACTTAGTTGAATCTGCTCCAGCTAACTTAAAAGAAGGCATTTCTAAAGAAGAAGCTGAAGCACTTAAGAAAGAATTAGAAGAAGCTGGTGCAAAAGTAGAAATCAAATAATTTTTGATTTACTTATGTCCTGTTTCTCAGGCTTAATGGCTGGTGGTTTACCATCAGCCATTTTGTGCTATCAAAAACAGCACAAAAAACAGATAGGCATTTTCCGTTTAATGGTATCTGTTTCCACTTAAATTAATCAGACGTTTTAATTTAAGTAGCCCACTACAGAAGTAAGGTTCAGAGTGCGGTATCCGAAACGGCGTCAATCTCCGATATAAATAAAAGCGTCAATCAATTTGACCGCACTTTTTTATATCAACTCGGTCTCACTAAAATTTACAGAGGAAAACCAATAATGGGTTACTCCTATACTGAGAAAAAACGAATTCGTAAAGACTTCGGCAAACGTCCGCAAGTTTTAAATGTACCTTATTTATTAACCATCCAATTAGATTCTTTTGATAAATTCATTCAAAAAGATCCTGAAGGTCAACAAGGCTTAGAAGCTGCATTCCGTTCTGTTTTCCCAATCGTAAGCAATAACGGTTATACAGAATTACAATATGTTGATTACCGTTTAGAAGAGCCAGAATTTGATGTACGTGAATGCCAAATTCGCGGTTCAACTTATGCGGCAGGTTTACGCGTAAAATTACGTTTAGTTAGCTACGATAAAGAATCTTCATCACGCGCAGTCAAAGACATTAAAGAAAGCGAAGTATATATGGGTGAAATCCCATTAATGACTGACAACGGTACCTTTGTTATCAATGGTACTGAGCGTGTTATCGTTTCACAATTACACCGTAGCCCGGGCGTATTCTTTGATTCTGACAAAGGTAAAACACACTCTTCAGGTAAAGTGCTTTATAACGCACGCATTATCCCTTACCGTGGTTCTTGGTTAGATTTCGAATTTGATCCAAAAGATAACTTATATGCGCGTATTGACCGCCGCCGTAAATTACCGGCAACCATTATTTTGCGTGCGTTAGGTTACACCGTTGAAGAAATCTTAAACTTATTCTTCGACAAAGTAACTTTCGAAATCGCTGGCAATAAATTACTCATGACATTAGTGCCAGAACGTCTACGTGGTGAAACGGCAACATTTGATATTGAAGCAAATGGCAAAGTCTATGTAGAACGCGGTCGTCGTATTACAGCTCGTCACATCAAAGCATTAGAAAAAGATAATGTGACCCAAGTTGAAGTGCCAACTGAATATATCGCAGGTAAAGTTGCAGCGAAAGATTATGTAGATCTTGAATCAGGTGAAATCATTTGCCCAGCAAATGGCGAGATTTCTTTAGAAGTGTTAGCGAAATTATCGCAAGCAGGCTATAAAGTGATCGAAACATTATTCACCAATGACTTAGATTACGGTCCATATATCTCTGAAACATTACGTGTTGATCCAACTTACGATCGTGTAAGTGCATTATATGAAATCTATCGTATGATGCGTCCAGGTGAACCACCTACACCAGAATCTTCAGAAGCATTATTCAATAACTTATTCTTCTCTGCAGAACGTTATGATTTATCTGCAGTAGGTCGTATGAAGTTTAATCGCTCGTTAGGTATTCCTGAAGGCGAGGGTACGGGTATTTTAAGTAACGACGATATCATTCGTGTGATGAAAAAACTCATCGATATCCGTAATGGTCGTGGTGAAGTGGATGATATCGACCACTTGGGTAACCGTCGTATTCGTTCTGTGGGTGAAATGGCAGAAAACCAATTCCGTATTGGTTTAGTTCGTGTAGAAAGAGCAGTTAAAGAGCGTTTATCTTTAGGCGATTTAGATGCGATCACGCCACAAGACTTAATTAATCCAAAACCAATTTCTGCGGCAGTGAAAGAATTCTTTGGTTCTTCACAACTTTCGCAATTCATGGACCAAAACAACCCATTATCAGAAGTGACACACAAACGTCGTATTTCTGCATTAGGTCCAGGCGGTTTAACGCGTGAACGCGCAGGCTTTGAGGTACGTGACGTACATAACACCCACTATGGTCGTTTATGTCCAATCGAAACCCCTGAAGGTCCAAACATCGGTTTGATCAACTCACTTTCTGCGTTTGCTCGTACTAACGATTACGGTTTCTTAGAAACTCCATATCGTAAAGTGGTTGATGGTCAAGTAACCGAAGAAATCGAATACTTATCTGCAATTGATGAAGCAAACTACATCATTGCACAGGCGAACTCAAACCTTGATGAGAATAATCGCTTTACAGATGCATTCGTTACTGCACGTGGTGAACGTGGTGAATCTGGTCTTTATAAACCAGAAGAAATTCACTATATGGACGTTTCAACTCAACAAGTCGTATCTGTGGCTGCAGCGTTAATTCCATTCTTAGAGCATGACGATGCGAACCGTGCCTTAATGGGTGCGAACATGCAACGTCAAGCAGTTCCTACTTTACGTGCTGATAAGCCGTTAGTGGGTACAGGTATGGAAAAACCAATCGCACTAGACTCAGGTGTGGCGGTTGTAGCGAAACGTGGTGGTACAGTTCAATATGTTGACGCGTCTCGTATTGTTATCAAAGTAAATGAAGACGAAACCGTAGCAGGCGAAGCGGGTATCGATATTTATAACTTAATTAAATACACCCGTTCTAACCAAAATACCTGTATCAACCAAATTCCTTGTGTGAATTTAGGCGATCCAATTAACCGTGGTGAAGTATTAGCAGATGGTCCTTCAACAGACTTAGGTGAATTAGCATTAGGTCAAAATATCCGCGTGGCATTCATGCCTTGGAACGGTTATAACTTCGAAGACTCAATGTTAGTTTCTGAGCGTGTTGTACAACAAGACCGTTTCACAACAATCCACATTCAAGAATTATCTTGTGTGGCGCGTGATACTAAATTAGGTTCTGAAGAAATCACTGCGGATATTCCAAACGTAGGTGAATCTGCATTAAGCAAATTGGATGAATCAGGTATCGTTTATGTGGGTGCTGAAGTGAAAGGTGGTGACATCTTAGTCGGTAAAGTCACCCCTAAAGGCGAAACTCAATTAACACCAGAAGAAAAATTGTTACGTGCAATCTTCGGTGAAAAAGCATCTGATGTGAAAGACTCTTCATTACGTGTACCAAACAGCGTAAGCGGTACAGTAATTGACGTTCAAGTCTTCACCCGTGATGGCGTAGAAAAAGACAAACGTGCATTAGAAATTGAAGAAATGCAGTTAAAACAAGCTAAGAAAGACCTTTCTGATGAATTAGAAATCTTAGAAGCTGGCTTGTTTGCTCGTGTACGTAATGTACTTATTGCTGGCGGTATTGATGCGGCTCAATTAGATAAAATGGATCGCACTAAATGGTTAGAACAAACCATTTCAGATGAAGAAAAACAAAACCAATTAGAACAGCTTGCTGAGCAATATGAAGAATTACGTAAAGAGTTTGAACACAAACTTGAAGTAAAACGTAAGAAAATCATTAAAGGCGATGACCTTGCACCAGGCGTGTTAAAAGTGGTTAAAGTTTACCTTGCGGTGAAACGTCACATCCAACCAGGTGATAAAATGGCGGGTCGTCACGGTAACAAAGGTGTTATCTCAAAAATCAACCCTGTGGAAGATATGCCATACGATGAAAACGGTCAACCGGTTGAAATCGTATTGAACCCACTGGGCGTACCGTCTCGTATGAACATCGGTCAGATCTTAGAAACCCACTTAGGCTTAGCGGCGAAAGGTATCGGTGATCAAATCAATGCGATGATCAAACAAAAACAAGATGTTGAGAAACTTCGTGGCTATATGCAAAAAGCATACGATTTAGGTCATGGCGCACAAAAAGTTGATTTAAGCACCTTTAGCGATGACGAAATCATGCGTTTAGCGGAAAACCTACGTAAAGGTTTACCGGTAGCAACACCTGTGTTTGATGGTGCTGCTGAGCAAGAAATCAAAGAAATGTTGAAACTCGGTGGCTTACCAACTTCAGGTCAGATTACGTTATACGATGGCCGTACGGGTGAGAAATTCGAGCGTCCAGTAACCGTAGGTTATATGTACATGCTCAAATTGAACCACTTAGTTGATGACAAAATGCATGCTCGTTCAACGGGTTCTTATAGTCTTGTTACTCAACAGCCACTTGGTGGTAAAGCACAATTCGGTGGTCAACGTTTCGGTGAGATGGAGGTATGGGCACTTGAAGCATACGGTGCGGCTTATACCTTACAAGAAATGTTAACTGTGAAATCCGATGACGTGAACGGCCGTACGAAGATGTATAAAAACATCGTCGGTGGCAACCAACAAATGGATCCGGGTACACCGGAATCTTTCAACGTAATTATGAAAGAAATCCGTTCACTTGGTTTGAATATCGAGCTAGACGAAGAGTAATCGACAAACCGGTCTTCCCCTGTACGCAGGGGAAGCAAAAGGAAGAAATCGCCGAAGTGCGGTTAAAAAATAAAATATTTTTGACCGCACTTTGAAACCCTTAACTCCGACAGGAGACTATTTGTGAAAGACTTAGTTAAGTTTTTAAAAGCACAATCAAAAACGAGTGAAGATTTTGATGTGATTAAAATTGGGTTAGCTTCTCCAGACATGATCCGTTCTTGGTCATTTGGTGAAGTTAAAAAACCTGAAACAATCAACTATCGTACGTTCAAACCTGAGCGTGACGGTCTTTTCTGTGCACGTATTTTCGGGCCTGTAAAAGATTACGAATGTTTATGTGGTAAATATAAACGCTTAAAACACCGTGGTGTGATTTGTGAAAAATGTGGTGTTGAAGTAACACAAACTAAAGTACGTCGTGAGCGTATGGGCCACATTGAATTGGCTTGTCCAGTTGCACACATTTGGTTCTTAAAATCACTTCCGTCCCGTATCGGTTTATTACTTGATATGCCGTTACGTGATATTGAACGTGTGCTTTATTTTGAAATGTACATCGTGACCGAACCGGGCATGACCGATTTGGAACGTGGACAGTTATTAACTGAAGAACAATTCCTTGATGCAGAAGACCGTTGGCAAGATGAATTCGAAGCGAAAATGGGTGCTGAAGCAATTCAAGATTTACTTAAAGGTATTGATCTTGAAGTGGAATGTGAAAAATTACGTGAAGAGTTACAAGAAACTAACTCTGAAACAAAACGTAAGAAAATCACTAAACGCTTAAAATTATTAGAAGCTTTCCAACAGTCTGGTAATAAACCAGAGTGGATGGTGATGACTGTATTACCAGTACTTCCACCAGATTTACGTCCATTAGTACCATTAGATGGTGGTCGTTTTGCAACGTCTGACTTGAACGATTTATATCGTCGCGTGATCAACCGTAACAACCGTTTAAAACGTTTATTAGATTTAATCGCACCAGATATTATCGTGCGCAACGAAAAACGTATGTTACAAGAATCTGTTGATGCGTTATTAGATAATGGTCGTCGTGGTCGTGCGATTACGGGTTCTAACCGTCGTCCATTAAAATCACTTGCGGATATGATCAAAGGTAAACAAGGTCGTTTCCGTCAAAACTTATTAGGTAAACGTGTTGACTATTCAGGCCGTTCTGTAATCACTGTAGGTCCATACTTGCACTTACACCAATGTGGTTTACCGAAGAAAATGGCATTGGAATTATTCCGTCCGTTTATCTATGCAAAATTAGAAAGCCGTGGTTATGCAACCACAATTAAAGCGGCTAAGAAAATGGTTGAGCGTGAAGACGCGATCGTTTGGGATATCTTGGCAGAAGTTATTCGTGAGCACCCAATTCTATTGAACCGTGCGCCAACACTTCACCGTTTAGGTATCCAAGCGTTTGAACCACTTCTAATCGAAGGTAAAGCAATCCAGTTACACCCACTTGTTTGTGCGGCGTTCAACGCGGACTTCGATGGTGACCAAATGGCGGTTCACGTACCATTAACACTTGAAGCACAGTTAGAAGCACGTGCGTTAATGATGTCAACCAACAACGTACTTTCACCAGCAAACGGTGATCCTATTATCGTTCCATCACAAGACGTGGTGTTGGGTCTTTACTATATGACCCGTGAAAAAGTAAACGGTAAAGGCGAAGGCATGTTATTGCAAGATCCGCGCGAAGCTGAAAAAGCGTATCGCACAGGTGAAGCGGAGTTACATTCTCGTGTTAAAGTACGTATTACTGAATATGTGAAAAATGAAGCTGGCGAATTAGAAGAGAAAACCACATTAACCGATACCACTATCGGTCGTGCAATCTTATGGATGATCGCGCCGAAAGGCATGCCTTATTCATTGTTCAACCAAACATTAGGTAAAAAGGCAATTTCTAAACTCATCAACGAAGCGTATCGTCGTTTAGGTTTGAAAGAAGCGGTAATGTTTGCTGACCATATTATGTATACCGGTTTTGCTTATGCTGCACGTTCAGGTTCTTCTGTGGGTATCGACGATATGGTTATCCCAGAGAAAAAATACGAAATTATTTCTGCAGCGGAAGAAGAGGTGGCAGAAATTCAAGAGCAGTTCCAATCTGGTCTTGTAACAGCAGGAGAACGTTATAACAAAGTCATCGATATTTGGGCTGCGGCGAATGAGCGCGTAGCTAAAGCGATGATGGAAAACTTATCTCAGGAAGAAGTCATCAACCGTGAAGGTAATCCTGAGAAACAAGCTTCTTTCAACAGTATTTTTATGATGGCTGACTCTGGTGCGCGTGGTTCTGCAGCTCAGATTCGTCAGTTAGCAGGTATGCGTGGTTTGATGGCTCGTCCAGATGGCTCGATCATCGAAACCCCAATTACAGCGAACTTCCGTGAAGGTTTGAACGTACTTCAGTACTTTATTTCAACCCACGGTGCGCGTAAAGGTTTAGCGGATACCGCATTAAAAACAGCAAACTCTGGTTACTTAACTCGTCGTTTAGTTGACGTAGCACAAGACTTAGTGATCGTTGAAGATGACTGTGGTACGCACGAAGGCTTAGTCATGACTCCATTAATTGAAGGTGGTGATGAGAAAGTTCCACTTCGCGAATTAGTGCTAGGTCGTGTTGTAGCTGAAGATGTGTATAAACCAGGTACAGAAGAAGTCTTAATTGCACGTAACACTTTATTAGATGAAAAACTTTGTGATGTGTTAGATGCAAACTCAGTGGACAGCGTAAAAGTACGTTCTGTTGTAACTTGTGATACTGACTTCGGTGTATGTGCGAAATGTTACGGTCGTGACTTAGCGCGTGGTCACCTCATCAACCAAGGTGAAGCAGTTGGTGTTATCGCTGCTCAATCTATCGGTGAACCAGGTACACAGTTAACAATGCGTACGTTCCACATCGGTGGTGCAGCTTCTGCAGCAGCGAAAGAATCTAGCGTACAAATCAAAAACAACGGTACTTTACACCTTGCTAACGCGAAATTCGTTGTTAATGACGAAGGTAAATTAGTTTTAACTTCTCGTAATACTGAATTAACCGTTACAGATGAATTTGGTCGTACGAAAGAACACTATAAAGTGCCTTACGGTACAGTGTTGAATAAAGCAGATGGTCAAGAAGTATCAGCGGGTGAAACTGTGGCAAACTGGGATCCACATACCATGCCAGTGGTATCTGAAGTATCAGGTTTTGTGAAATTCATCGATATCGTGGACGGTTTAACTGTAACTCGTCAAACGGATGAATTAACTGGTCTTTCTTCTATCGTCGTACAAGACGTGGGTGAGCGTGCAACAGCAGGTAAAGATTTACGTCCAACCATCAAATTAGTTGATGCAAAAGGTAACGATATCTTCTTACCTGAAACTGACGTTATTGCACAATACTTCTTACCAGGTAAAGCAATCGTAAGTTTAGATGACGGTGCGGAAGTGAAAGTGGGTGAACCACTTGCACGTATTCCACAAGAATCTGTAGGTACTAAAGATATTACCGGTGGTCTTCCACGAGTTGCTGATTTATTCGAAGCTCGTAAACCGAAAGAGCCTGCTATCTTGGCAGAAATTTCAGGTATCGTGTCCTTCGGTAAAGAAACCAAAGGTAAACGTCGTTTGCTAATCACCCCAACTGAAGGTGAAATCTACGAAGAAATGATTCCAAAATGGCGTCAGCTCAACGTATTTGAAGGTGAGATGGTAGAACGTGGTGACGTGATTTCTGATGGTGCAGAGACACCACACGATATCTTACGTTTACGTGGTGTTCGTGCTGTAACTGAATATATCGTGAACGAAGTGCAAGAAGTTTACCGCTTACAAGGGGTAAAAATTAACGATAAGCACATCGAAGTTATCGTACGTCAAATGCTACGTAAAGCAGTCATCACGAAAGCTTATGACAGCGAATTCCTTGAAGGGGAACAAGTTGAAGTGGCTCGCGTGAAAATTGTGAACCGTAAACGTGAAGCGGAAGGTAAACCACCAGTTGAATTCGAACGTGAATTACTTGGTATTACCAAAGCGTCATTGGCGACAGAATCCTTCATTTCTGCGGCATCGTTCCAAGAAACCACTCGCGTGCTTACTGAAGCAGCAGTGGCGGGTAAACGTGATGAATTACGCGGCTTGAAAGAGAACGTAATCGTAGGTCGTTTAATCCCTGCAGGTACTGGTTTTGCGTATCACCAAGGTCGTCACAAAAAACGTATTGTAGACGATGTTGTGATTAAATTGTCTGAAGACGATGAAGCAGCAATTGCTGATGAATTCGTGATGACAGCAGATGATGCAACAACTAACTTGGCAGAAATGCTTAATATGGCAGATGATGCAGAGTAATCGCTAATCGATAAAAAGAAAACCCGAGTTTAGGCTCGGGTTTTTTATTATATCAATAAAGAAAGTGCGGTCAGTTTTTAATGAATTTTTCTTTTGGAAAAGTATTGTAAAAAATGACCGCACTTTCTTTTCATCAATAAAAAGCCACCTTGTTGGTGGCCTTAAAATATTGAGTTTAAGCTAAGATTACCAGCCTTTTACAACACCATCTTTAAAGTGTTTTTTCGCTTCTTGGTAAACTTCTTCAGTTTGGTATGCTTTTACGAAATCTTGGATCGCTTTGCTGTCTTTGTTGTCAGTACGTGCAACGATGATGTTTACGTATGGAGAATCTTTATCTTCTACGAATACACCGTTATCTTGTGCATTTAAGCCAACTTGACCCGCATAAGTGTTATTTACAACCGCAAGATCAACATCATCTAATGCACGAGCTGCAACAGAGGTATCCACTTCAGAAATTTTTAAGTTTTTCGGATTTTCAACGATATCTGCGACAGTTGAAAGAAGATCGTTAGAATTTTTAAGTTTGATTAAACCTTGTTTCTCAAGAAGAATTAATGCACGACCGCGGTTTGAAGGATCGTTTGGAACAACGATTTTAGCGCCTTCTTTTAAGTCGTTTACATTTTTGATAGTTTTAGAATAACCAGCAAGTGGGTAAACAAAGGTATTACCAACGATCACTAAGTTGTTTAAGTTTTTCGCTTTTACATCTTCATCTAAGTAAGGTTTGTGTTGCATTGCGTTAGCATCTAAATCACCTTTAGATACAGCAGTATTTGGCAATGCGTAGTCATTGAATAAAACAAATTCAACATTTAAGTTGTATTTATCTTTTGCCACTTTTGCAGCGGTTTCGGCTACTTGGTGCTCAGGACCTGCCATTACACCAACTTTGATTGATGTTGCTGCAGGCGCAGTTGATGTAGCATCTGCTTTTTTCTCTTCTTTACAACCTGTTAATACTAATGCTGACGCGATAGCAGTGATAGCAAATAAGTTTTTTAATTTCATGTTTTTTCCTTGTTGTGAATAAAATGGTATAGAAAATAATTAACGGTGATCCACTCGTTTTGCGAGCGTATCGCCTAATTTTTGACTGAGCATCACGATAATCACGATAACAATCGTTGCAGCCCAAGTTACCGATGGCATATTGCGATAGACACCATAGTTAATGGCAAGACTTCCTAAACCGCCACCGCCTTGCGTTCCCGCCATTGCGGTATAGCCAATTAATGTTACGAAGGTGAGTGTAATAGCATTAATAAGCGTTGGTAAAGATTCAGGCAAATAGAATTTACGAATAATTTGCCAATTGGTTGCACCCATGGCTTTTGCTGTTTCAGTCAAACCGGTTGGAATCTCAAAGAGTGCATTACTTGTTAGGCGAGCAAAAAATGGTGTTGCCGCTGCACTTAATGACACAATTGCCGCATTAGAACCAATACTACCGCCAGGAAGTAACCAACTGGTAAGCGGAATTAAAGCAAGTAACAAAATAATATAAGGGATTGAACGTCCGATATTAATAATGACGTTTAAGAACGCATTGAGTTTTTTGTTTTCTAAAATCGCGCCTTTATTGGTTAAGAAGGTTAAAAAACCAAGTGGTAAACCGAATAAAGCGGCGATTAATGTCGATAATACTGACATATAAATTGTTTCAACGGTTGATACCGTTAGTAAACTCGCGAAGTTATCGGGGAATTGTTGGCTAAATGTTGCCAATAACTCATTGAACATAGCCTAGCACCTCTACTCGAACATTATTTTCCATTAAATAAACCTTGGTTTGCGTAATTGCATCTTCATCACCTTCAACTTCTGCAATGGTAAAGCCAAATTTAACACCACCGGCATAATCAATTTGTGATGTTAAGATACTGAGTTCTACACCAAACTTTTTCGATGCTTGAGAAAGTAATGGTGCATCGACAGAGCGACCAGTAAATTCAAATTTGATGATTGGATACGATTTGGCATGTTTTGGCGTATCAGATAAATTTTCTAAATATTCTTCCGGCAAGGTAATGTGAAAGGTTGAGCTGATAAACTCTTGGGCCAATTCTGTTTTCGGATTAGAGAAAATTTCGCTAACCGTGCCTTGTTCAATGAGGCGACCTTTATCAATTACCGCAACTTGATCGCAGATGCGTTTAACCACTTCCATTTCATGGGTTATAAGAAGAATGGTGATACCTAAAGTGCGGTTGATTTCTTTTAATAATTTTAGAATGGATTGAGTTGTGGCCGGATCCAATGCGCTGGTGGCTTCATCACAAAGTAAGACTTTTGGATCGCTTGCAAGTGCACGCGCAATAGCTACACGTTGTTTTTGACCACCAGAGAGATTAGCAGGATATACATTATGTTTATCACTTAATCCTACAAGCGCTAAAAGTGCGGTCGTTTTTTCTTGAATTTCTGCTTTCGATTTATTTTCTAATTCAAGTGGTAACGCTACGTTTTCAAAAACGGTTCGAGAGGTCAACAAATTAAAATGCTGGAAAATCATGCCGATTTGGCGGCGTGTTTTCACTAATTCAGCGTCAGAAAGCTGAGTTAGATCTACATTATTGATGACAACAGCACCATGAGTTGGTCTTTCTAATAGGTTTACACAACGGATAAGTGTACTTTTACCTGCACCAGAGGCGCCAATGACACCGCAAATCTGACCTTTTGGTACATGTAATGAAACATTATCAAGTGCGGTCAGTTTTTTATCTGGAAGTGTAAAAATCTTCGTAATGTTATTTAGCTTAATCATATAAGCCCTTGTTCTCAGTTAATATTTGAATTTTATTTGTATTCTAGACGTCTAGAATGCTGTGTCAATATCTTAAGGGATCTTTTTTAGACAGATCGGTTATGACTTATTATTGCTTATATTAAGGATAAAAGGGATAATTTTGTCTTAAGAAAAAGATAAATGAGAAAATATATGAAGAAAGCTGTTTTTTTAGATCGTGATGGCACTTTAAACATTGACCATGGTTATGTCCATAAAATTGATGATTTCCAATTTATAGAAGGCAGTATTGATGCATTAAAAGCATTAAAAGAAATGGGATATCTTTTGGTTTTAGTGACTAATCAATCGGGTATCGCACGTGGGTATTTTTCAGAAGATCAGTTTTTGCAACTTACTGAATGGATGGATTGGTCATTAGCTGATCGTGGAGTAGATTTAGATGGCATCTATTATTGTCCTCATCATCCAGAAGGGAAAGGCGAATATAAAGACGACTGTGCATGTAGAAAACCAAAATCAGGTATGTTATTAGAGGCGATTAAAGCGCTGAAAATCGATCCTGCACAATCTATTATGGTTGGCGATAAGATTGAAGATCTTAAAGCAGGTATTGGCGCAAAAGTGAAAACAAATATTTTAGTGCGAACAGGTAAACCCATTACAGAAGAGGGAGAGAATCTCGCAGATTATGTTTTAGACTCCATTGCAGATTTGCCAAGAATAGCAAAACGATTAATTAAGTAACAAAAATGATCTATTTTTTGTGCGAATAGGCGAAAAGATCTTCAACCAATAAAAAATTTACATTTTTTTACAAAAAGATCTTGCAAAGGCGTCTGAAATGCCTATAATA